>CAYTSP010000327.1:0-26194 GCA_964440505.1 uncultured Nitrospinaceae bacterium | reverse complement strand
CTCCTCGGGAACCCGCATGTTGTGAAGCAGGAGGTCGAGAAGCCCCTGGTTGAGTTCCCCCTTCTCGATGATTCTTAAGATCGGAATGCGCACCCCGTCGTGCAAAATCTCGGTGTTCTTGCCGGAAATGCTGCCCGGCGTCGTACCGCCCACGTCCCCCCAATGCGCGAGGACGACGGGGAAGATCGTCATTTTCCCGCCATGGAACAGGGGCGAGATGATCGCCACGTCGTTCAGGTGCGTTCCGCCCGTATAGGGGTCGTTGTGGATGAATACGTCTCCCGGGTGGATGTCGCCCCCGAAGCGCTCCAGCATTTCTCCGACTTCCATCGGCACCGGGAAGATGTGGACGGGGTTGTCCTCCGCCATGGCGACGAGCTGGCCCTCGTCGTCCACGAGCACACAGGAGAAATCGCGCCCCTCGTAGATGATGGAGGAATAGGCCGTGCGCACCATGTTCGCGCGCATCTCGCGGACGACGGCGACGAAGGATTCGTTGATGACTTCAAGCGTAATGGGGTCGATGTCCCCGCTAAATTTCTGGCTCATGAGTTTCCCGCTCAAAACAATCCGGACGATGGCGCATCTTAGCCCGAACGGGAGGTTTGTTCACCCGGCTTGGGGGTGCGCGCATACATGAGGATGTCTGGGGAATTCCACATCCCGAGACCCGGCGAATGCCAATGCGGCGGGTTCTCATGTATTTTTCTCCCGAAACGACTATACTGTCTTCATCCCGAGCATGACGGATGCGCGCAGCGGCGGCTGCGCCATGAAAAGGAGACCCGGATGGATTCTGGCGCAGCGTTTTTCTCAGACGTCGACACGGCGACGCTCGGCGACGCCGCAACGGCATTGGGGCTCAACCTCATCATGGAAGGCCCCCGGCCCAACGCGCCCGAGACTTATCCAAGGTTCGCAGGACCGGCCGCCACCATGGTGTTCGCGCCTGTGCGGGACCCTGGAGCCAAAGCACTCTTCAGCCTCTACGACGCGGTGGAAGAAGTGCCGGCAGGCGCGGTGGTCGTCGTCGACGCGGCGAGTTCTCCGCTGGCCGTCTGGGGCGGGGGTGCGAGCAGCGTCTGCAAAAGGCGCGGCGCGGTCGGCTGCGTGATCGACGGGGCGACGCGCGATCTCGAAGCGCTCCGCGATCTCGATTTTCCCGTGTTCAGCAGATCGGTGTGGAGCCTCGCCTTCCCGAAGCGACTCGAAGTCGTGGCGAAAGACATAGCCGTCACCTGCTGCGGGGTGCGCGTGGAGCCGGGGGACATCGTCGTCGCGGATATCGACGGCGTGGCCGTCGTTCCGCAAAGCTCTCTGAAAAAGGTGAAACGACAGGTCACCCGGATTCGCCACATAGAAAATGAGGTCAAAGGCCGAATCGCCGGGGGTGAATCGATGCGCGACCTCTTTCCCCGCCTCGCGCAGAAGTTCGACACCGATTGACGCGCTTCAAACGATTTGCGGGAGACCACGATGACCCTTGAGGTTTCAGCCGTCGTCGAGACGCCCGGCACGATCCGCTTACGGGAGTTTCCCCTGCCCGAGATAGGGGATGAGGAAGGCCTGCTTCATGTCGATATGGTGGGCGTCTGCTCGTCTGATTACAAATACTTTAACGGCAAGGTCGCCCACCGGTGGAGCTATCCCATCATCATGGGCCACGAGATGGTGGGCCGTCTCGCCAAGGTCGGAAAGAACGTCCAGAAGCGCCTCGGCGTGAAGGAGGGCGACCGCCTCGTGGTGGAGGCGCAGGTGGGCTGCAACCAGTGCTGGTACTGCCACACCGGCAACCGCCGCCTCTGCAAGGACGCGATGGTCTACGGCAGCGTCCGTTCCTGTGCGGAGCCGCCCCACCTTTGGGGCGCGTATGGGCAATACGTCTACCTGCCGCCGGGCGTGGGCATCCACAAGGCGCCCGACGGCCTCACAGATGAATCCGCTGTGCTCATCACCGCCGTGCTCGCGAACGGGGTGCGGTGGGCGCACGATCTGGGCGGAATCTCGGTCGGTGACGCCGTGGTGGTGCAAGGACCCGGTCCCCAGGGTCTATGCGCGTGCGCCGTGGCGAAGCACACGGGCGCCGGGCAGGTGATCGTCACCGGCCTCGCGCGCGACGCGAAGCGTCTGGAGGCGGCGAAGCGCTTCGGCGCGGACCACGCCATCGACGTCGAGGCAGCAGACCCCGTGGAGGAGATCAGAAACCTCACCGGCGGGCGCATGGCGGACGTTGTGATCGACGTGACGGGCAGCCCCGCCGCCGCGGGCCTCGCACCCAGGCTCGTCCGCAGGCTGGGCACGGTGGTATTGGCCGGACTCACCGGCGGGAAGGAGGGAATTCTGGAACTCGACCCTCTGGTGTGGGGCGAAATCCGCATTCAGGGCGCATACAGCCACACGAGCGACGCCGTGCGGGGCGCGCTCGATTTCGCGGCCAACTCTCCCTACCCCTTCGAGGAGATGGTGACCCACCGCTTCCCGCTCGCCGAGGCGGAGCGCGCCGTGCGCATCACGGGCGGGGAGTTTCCCGAAGAAGAACAGGTGAAAACCGTGCTTCAGCCGTGGCGGGACCTCTAATCTGCCCCGAAAACGTCCGGTTGACCCCGTCTCTCTGCTTCTGTACAAAGTTTATATACTGAAAAAGGGAAATCCCGGGTATCAGACACCCGCTTCCCCATAAGGGGGCTATTCCGTGTCGGAGTGGATATTCTTACCTTTTCTGGTGGTATTCAAGATTATCGCCTGGGTTTTTACTACCCTCATCCAGCCGCCGCTCATGCTCATCAGCATCCCTCTTTTTCACTATGTCATCCCCGTCATCCTCATCATTTGCCTCATCATATACCTCGTGCGCCAGGTGAAGAACGAGGGCGGGATATTCTTACTGCGTAATCTGGAGGAAATCCTCGCGTTTCCCTTCATGGCGGCCATCGGTTATTTCGTCTTCATGCAGGTGTATTTCAGGTACATTCTGAACGACCCCATCGTATGGGCCGAGGAAATAACGCTGCTGTGCTTCCACTGGGCCATATTTCTCGGCGCCGCGCTCGCATACAAGCACGGTGAAAAGCTATCGATGGAGACTTTCGTCGGCCATTTTCCTGAGCACTTGCAGCGAAAAATTTACATCACCACTGAAGTCCTCATCTTCTTGACGCTGCTTCTGCTCCTGTACCAGGGGATCAAGGTGGCGATTCTGGAATGGACCTATCCCTCCTCGGCGCTCGAGTTCCCCCAGACCTACCAAAGCGCATCGTTTCCGGTGGGCATGACCCTGATGATCATCCACTCGGGGCGGCAGCTATGGGGCCTTGCGTCGGGAAAAGCGGAACTGGGTCACCGGAGTTCTCCGGCAGTGTGATCGCGAAGGAGTCGGCATGAACGCCCTGATTCTCGTTTTATTGTTCTTTTTCTTTCTCGCGTTCAGCACGCCGATAGCCTTCGCACTCGTATTCACCTGCCTGTTTTACCTGACGTTTCTCTCCGAGATGCCGGTTACCTTCCTGGCGAGCATCATGATCGGCGCTTTGGAGCATTACTCGCTCATCGCCATTCCGCTGTTCATCTTCGCCGCCCAGGTCATGAACATATCGAAGGTGACAGACCGGATTTTCGACTTCGCCAAAGTGCTGGTGGGTCATTTCACCGGAAGCCTGGGGCACGCGAACATCGTCGCCAGCATCATCTTCGCCGGCATGTCCGGCTCGGCACTCGCCGACGCGGCCGGCCTGGGCCGCGTGGAGATCGAGGGGATGACCAAGGAGGGCTACGACAAGCCCTTCTCCGCCGCCGTTACGGCCGCGAGTTCGTGCATCGGCCCCATCATACCGCCCAGCATCATCATGGTGATATACGCGAGCATCGCCGAGGAATCGGCGGGCCGCGTCTTCTTGGGGGGCGTGATTCCGGGCTTCTTCATGGGCGGGGCGATGATGGTGATCGTCTATTTCATCTCCCGCAACCGGGGATACAAGAAGTACCCGAGGGCCTCTCTCGTCCAGATATGGAGGAGCTTCCGCTCCGCCTTTCTGGCGCTTTTGACGCCCGCGATCATCCTGGGCGGAATCGGCTCGGGCGCCACGACGCCCACCGAGGCGGCCGTGCTCGCCGTGGCGTGGTCGCTCTTCCTCGGCATGGTGGTCTACAAGGAGGTTCGACCTTCGGATCTGCCCCGCATCCTCTCCACTGTCATCATCTATACGGCGGTGGTGCTGTTCATATTCTCCGCCGCTTCGGTCTTCACGCGCCTCATCACCATCGAGCGGGTTCCCTTCATCTTCGCCCACTTCCTGATGACCGCCTTGCAAGAAAAGTGGCTCATCCTCTTCGTTCTCAATATATTCCTGCTCATCGGCGGCATGGTGATGGAGCCTACGCCCCTGCTGCTCATCGTCACGCCGGTCATGCTGCCCATCGCACAGGCGCTGGACATCGACCTCGTGCACCTGGGCGTGTTCATGGTGCTGAACCTCGTTATCGGAAACCTCACCCCGCCGTTCGCGCTCGCTCTCTACGTGGTTTCCGACATCACAAAAGTACCCTTCTGGACCATCGTGCGGGCGACTGCGCCTTTTTATATCCCGCTCATCGTCACCCTGTTCGCCATCGTCTATTACTCGCCGCTCGTCATGTGGCTGCCGAACCTGCTGCTGCCCGTCGAATAAGACGACACAACAAAACACCGCCGGCTCACCACATCCGGCGGTGTTTTGTTTTTCGCTGCGCCGCGAGGCTTACCCGGCACACATCGAGAAACTACGACTTTAGAACTTCGCCCGCGTCGCCTTCACCTTCGCGAAGAAGTCCTTGCCCCATCCCTTCGTGCCGATGGTCTCCGCGGCCGAGGCGGTCTTCTTGGCGAACTCATCCACGTTGATGTTGTAGATCTTCACGCCTTTTTTCTTGAACTTGTCCAGATAGGCGTTCTCGAGATCCGTGTAGACCTTCTGGGCATGGGCGATTCCCTTGGCCAGCGCGTCGTCGAACCACTTGCGCTGCTGCTTGTTCAGGCCCTTGTGCCACTTGTCGTTCACCATGAAGTACGACGTCGAGGAGAGGTGCGAGGTGAGCGTCAGGTGTTTGCCCACTTCGTAGAACTTGTTGGTGTAGAGCGTCTCCAGGGTGTTCTCCATGGCGTCGACAGTGCCCAGGAGCATTGCGTTATACACGTCCGCCCAGGACATCGGCGTTGGCTTCGATCCGAGTCCCCGGAAGGCCAGCACCCAGGGAGGCGCCTGTGGAACGCGGATTTTAAGCCCCTTGAAATCGGCGAGCGTCTTAAGCGGTTTCTTGCGCGAGAGCACGTGCCGCGCGCCCCGGTTGATGACGCTGACCATGATCGTGCCGCGTTTTTTCAGAAAATCCTTGCGCCAGCGCTCGAACAGGGGCCCGTTGGCGACAGAGCGTACGTGCTTGGTGCTCTTCCAGAAGTAGGGGAGATTCAGGCTGTCGTAGGCGGGAAACTGCGTGAGCCCCTGGAACGTCGCCTGAATGGCTCCCAACTGCACCGACTGCAGCTGGGTCTTGCCGTCGCCGACCTGGCCCTTCAGGAACACCTGCACCTCCATGGTTCCCTTGCTGAGCTTGTCGAGCATCTTCCCGAATTCGATGGCCCCGTAATGGGTGGGGTTCTTGTTGCTGTACATGTGGCCGACCTTGATGACGACCTTCTTGGCTCCCAGGGCGGGCGCCGCACCCTGGGCGAGGAGAAACGCTGCAGCGACGAATACGACGGGAATGAGTCTTCTGGCCATTGGCACTATCCTCCCTGAACAGGAATGGAAAATATCCCCCTTGCGGGGATACCGAAGAGCGCAACGCATAGAAGCGTGAAAACCAATGCAAAAAAGATTCGAATGGATGAGAAAATTCTACCCTTCTTTTCCCCGGCATACAAGAAGGTATAATTACTCCTTCCAGTGAAAACCTGCCCCAGAGGTAAAAGCCGATGAATGAAGAATGGAGCGAACTCAAGGTAGCCCTCGAAAACTACCCCGACCTCGTCTACGGGGAAGTGGAAGGGCTGACGCACGAGCAGATGTGCTACGCCAACGAGGAGCCGCCCTGGGCGCGCTGGTCGATGGACTTGCAAATCCGCCACATCGCCCTCATGACGCCCGTATGGCTGTCGATGCGGGCGGGGGAGATGCTTTTAAGAGAAGGCTACACTTTTCCCGATACCGCCGGCCTCATTGCCGATCTCATCGACTCAGGGATACGCCACGTCCCGCCCGAGGCGGCAGGTGACAAGAAAGCCGTGGTCGCCTTCATGCGGCCCTGGGCCGCGCTTTGTTGTGAGATCATCGAGCGTGAAAGCGAGGAGAGGCTGCGCGCCTTGTCGTTCACTTACTACACGGACCCGGATGCCTCCCGCCCGGGAGACCCGCACAAACCCGTCGACTACCACAGAATGTCCGTCCGCCTGCATCCTTTCGGCTTTTCTGAAGACGCGGAGCGCCCCGGTCTTTTTCATCTTGAACTCGGCGGGGTCCTGCGCCATATCTACTGGAACGTGCTCGCGCATTTACGAACCGTCCAGAGGCTGAAACTAAGACAGGGTCTCCCGCTAAATAATGAACTGCCGCGCGAGGGTTACCTCACTCTCCCTGAATTTTATGACCCCTGATGGGGTTATTCACCGCCACTTTTTGAAACATGTTTTGGGGGTTTGGGGTATAATGTGGGGAGTCTTGAGCTTACTTGCATGGATGAGCTCGCGACCACGCCGCTACCTGATTGCCAGAGGATTTCTCAAAAGATGCGAAAACCAAATCAAACGCCCCGGACCTTGCGCAAACGGCGTCTATGCACCGCCATCTGGATCGCCGTCTTTTGCCTTGCTCTTCCGATCTCGGCAGAGGCCATCACACCCGTTTATTCCACTTTGCTGGGAGGCGCCATCCGGGGATACGACCCGGTGGCCTATTTCACCGAGAGCAAACCCGTTGAGGGGAAGAAGGCCTTCTCCCACAAGTGGAAAGGCGCCACCTGGTATTTCGCGAGCGGGGAAAACCGCGATCTGTTCCGCGCCGATCCGGAAAAATACGCCCCCCGATACGGCGGCTACTGCGCATACGCCGTGAGCCAGGGCTACATTGCGAGCATCGTCCCCGAAGCCTGGAAAATCGTGGACGGCAAGCTCTACCTGAACTTCAGCTTGGGCGTTCAGCAGACCTGGGAGCAGGACATCCCCGGCTACATCAAATCGGCCGATGACAAATGGCCGCAGCTTCTCAAGGGGAAATGACCCTACCGCCGAAAGTGAGTTTAAGTCACCCGAGACTTCACTCGCGCCGATGATTCTCTGGCGGTTTTACCCGTAAAGCGTCGGCTCCCTAGTGCCCCAGATCGCTCGGTTCTTTTCCCTCGGCCTTGTCGAACGCCCGCTTCGCCGCCCTGAGCGCGTGGTTCGTCTTGGGCAGCCCGACGTAGGGGGAGCACTGCACGATCGCCTCGATGATCTCATCTTGCGTCAGGCCCAGGTTCAGAGCGGAGCGCACGTGCCATTCCAGCTCTCCGGGCAAATCCTGCGCCACCATGGTGGCTAGCACGATGATTTCGCGGGTTTTGAGGTCGAGCTTCTCCGACTGCGCCCACACCATGCCGAAGCAATACTCCATGATGGTCTGCGTGTGCGCAGGGGATATTTGCAGAAAATCGCCCGTGGTCTGCCCGCCTTCTCCGTAGATTCCCATCGCGCGGCGAATTTCGCCCGCTTTCCTGAAGCGCTCCTGCACATCGGGGTTCTTGTCGACGTAATTTTCCATCATGTCTTCAGCCATTGGATTTCTCCTGAATTAGAACGGGTATTCGCTAGCGCGTCCTGAGACGCGGGTCCAAGACGTCTCTGAGCCAGTCGCCCACGAGGTTGGCTCCCAGCACGGTGAGGGTGATGGCGAGCCCCGGAAACGTGACGATCCACCATGAGACATACAGATAGGAGCGGCCCTCCGCCAGAAGCCCGCCCCAGGTGGGGGTGGGCGGCGGAACGCCCAGTCCCAGAAAACTCAAGCCCGCCTCGATGACGATCAGCCGCCCCAGATACAGGGAACCGATGATGATGACGGGCGCCAGGACGTTAGGCAGAACATGACGGAAGATCAGGCGCAAATCGCTTCCCCCGACGGCGCGCGAGGCGATGACGAACTCCTGCTCGCGAATCGAGAGCACGTTACCGCGCACCACGCGCGCGTAAACCGTCCACTGGCGAAACGAAATCAAGGCGACAATCAGCCAGAGGCTCGGCCCCAGAATGGCGATTGTCGCCAGAGCCAGCAGAATGAAGGGAAACGAGAGGACGAAATCCACCAGCCGCATGAGCAGATAGTCCACCCGCCCGCCGAAGTAGCCCGCCACCATACCGAGGATGAGGCCGATGCTCCCCGCCATGAGCGTCGCGGAGAGTCCGACGATGAGGGACACGCGCGCCCCGTATATCAACCGGCTCAGGAGGTCGCGTCCGAGGTGGTCGGTACCAAGGAGGAAGATATGCCCCTCCCCCTCCCACATGGGCGGCTTCATCACCCGGGTGAGGGATTGCGCCGTGGGGTCCATCGGCACGAGCAGGGGCGCGAACACCGCGGCGATCAGCACGATGAATAAAATAACGGCTCCCGCCATCGCCGATTTCGTGGCGAGGAGCGAGCGCGCGAGCCGCCGCCACCAGGGAGTCTCGTCGAAGTGCTGAAACTCCTCGGCCGTCATGAGAACTTCATCGCTTTCATGTCTCATCGGTACTGAATCCTGGGATCGAGATAGGTATAGATGATGTCCACCAGCAAATTGATGCCGACGAAGCCCAAGGCGAGAAGAAAAACCGCCGCCTGGACGATGGGGTAGTCACGGTGGTGAATGGCGGCGACGGTGAGCCGCCCCACGCCGGGCCAGGCGAACACGGTTTCGGTGATGACGGTTCCCCCCAGGGTGAGGGCGAGATCCAGGCCCAGTATGGTGACGATGGGGATGGCCGAATTCTTGAGCGCGTGTTTGAACAACACGACCTTCTCGGCCAGCCCCTTGGAATATGCCGTGAGAATGTAATCCTGCCTGAGCACTTCCAGCATTTCGGAGCGCATCAGCCGCGCGAGGCGGGCCGTGTGAAAGACGCCGGCGGCGATGGTCGGCATGATGAAGTGAACCGGCTCCCCGTACCCGAACGGCGGAAGCCACCCCAGCTTCACGGAGAAGAAGAGGATCATCATCAGCCCCAGCCAGAAATCGGGAACCGCCTGGCCGAGCACGGCCCCGAACATCAGGCTCTTGTCATAGACGGTGTTTTCCTTGAGGGCGGCGATGCACCCGAACGGCAGGCCGATGATGACCGACATGATGAACGCGGCCGAGGCGAGTTCGATCGTGGCCGGCAGGTGTTCGAGCACGACCTTGAGCGCGGATTCCCCGTGTTCGAAGGATTCGCCGAAGTTCCCGCGCAAGACGTTGCGGAAAAAGATGAGATACTGCGTCAACAAGGGTTTATCGAGACCCATCTCGTTCCTGAGTTCCGCGATGTCTTCTTCTGTGGCGTCGTCGGGAAGCATGATCCGGGCCGGATCGCCCGAGAGGTGCAAAAGCAGAAACACGAAAATCAGGACGAACTTCATGAGCACGATGGCCTGAAACATCCGCCGAACGATAAATCCCGTCATTACGCCCCCCGTTGCAAGGCGAAACCCAAACCCCGTCCCTTACGCCCGCCCGAGGTCACGCGTTCGCGTTTCCCGGCGTGCTCGGGTTTCCGGGCGTCGCTCTCTCCCGGGTGAGCTATGCGGCACCCGGGAGAGATGCGGGAATCGCCTTTTATTTCCACCCCGCGTCGGTTGCGATCACGAGGCCCGTGGAACGCATCTTCCAGTCGACGGCTTTCTTCTTCCCGGAAATCTCATCGAGGTGATACAAAAAGCCCAGGAAGGCCTGCTCCCTGATGTATGCGGCGAGCTTCCGGTATTTCGCAGCTTGTTTGGCTTCGTCCGGCTCGGAGCGGGCCTCCACGATCATCTTGTCCAGCTTGTCGCTCCTGACGCCGCCATGCGTCGATTTGCTATACAGGAGGCCCGAGTACATCCAGGCCGCATGAAGCGCGAGATCGTTGCGGCAAGCGTAATTCCAATAGGGCTTATAACCCTTCTTCCATTTCGAGCGGCTGTTCCTGCGCCAGGCGCCGTATTCCAGCGGTTTTACCTTGACGTTGATGTTGATCTTCTTGAGTTGTCCCGCGATGGCCTCGGCTCCCTGCACGCCCTTGAGATAGCGCCCCAGGGGAACGACCAGCGGAACGGTGAAACCCTTTTCGTATCCGGCCTGCTTCATGAGGCTCTTCGCCTTGGCCAGATCGTAGGGATAGGGTTTCAGGGCCGGGTTGTGGCCGAAACTGTTCGGGCCGACGACGGTCCCCATGGATGCGGTCGCGTGTCCTTGAAGCACGTTCTTGATGATGCTGTCCTTGTCGATGGCGTGGTTCACCGCCTGGCGCACGCGCACGTCGGACCAGGGAGCGCCGTCTTTGAGAACCATGATGAGCGAGCACGCCTTGGGCCCCGGGCCTGCGACCACGTCGACGTTGGGGTTCGATTTCGCCATCGGGACCGTCTGGGGCGGAATGTCCTTGATCATGTCGACCGCTCCCGACACGAGCGCCGAGACGCGCGTCGTCGGCTCGGGAATGACCTTGACGATCACCTTCTTCACGCGCTGGCGGGATTTGTCCCAATATCCTGGAGCGGCCTCGAACACCATCTCGGAACCCTTGCGCCATTTCACAAGGCGGTAGGGGCCGCTGCCGACAGGCTTGCGCGCGAGATCTTTGAGTTTGTTGCTCGCGTAATGCTTCGGCGGGACCACCGCGCTGAAATCCGCGAGCGGTGAGAGGAGATAGCGGTCGGGGTGCTTGGTGTGGATGCGCACGGTGTGCGAATCGACCACCTCGACTTTTTTGACACTCCTGTAGAAATTTCGGATGCGGCTTTTAATCTTCTTGTCGAACAGCCGGTCGAGACTGTACTTCACTGCGTTCGCGTCGACGGGCTCCCCGTTATGGAACTTGACGCCCTTGCGAAGCTTGAGTTCCAGCACCGTAGGAGAAACGTAACTCCATGACGTCGCGAGAGCAGGGATGATTTTCCCCTTGATGTCGCGGGCCAGAATGTTGTCGAACACGAGCGGCCAGGACTGCAGCATAGGGAGTCCGAGCCGGATGTGGGGGTCGAACGTCGTCGGATCTCCGGGCATTCCAATGAGAAGCTGATCTTTTTTGGCCGAAAACGCGCTTCCAGTCATCAGCGTCAGCGACATGAGAGCGGCCATTCCATAAATAACGAACTTTTTCTTCATCTTTCTTCCTCCTCTATGCGGTATCCGCTCAACGATTCATTTGCACAGGATTTCATATAGTCCCGATGCTGCCTGTTCTTCACGCGATTCGACGGAATGCGTCCACGGATGGGTGTGAAATCAATCCAAGGGGGAATGGTTAAGATGGCGGCTTGATGTTGCAGCAACTTGCGAACCTGCACGACACCAATCCCTTGCTGATTTCGGGCTCGAAAATACGAGGCGCTCCCATCGTCTGCGGAATCAAAAAACGTTCGTTTTCCAGCGACGAAACTAAAATGCCGCACGCAGTTATTCTCTTTTCAAGATTCTTTCCATGATTAGTGATTGCCACCTGCATGTCAACTATTAGACTGATCTGCCCCACCCGAAATCACTCCTGCGCGACTCTCGCTGGATGAGCCGGACACCTTGGGGGTCGTGAGCCCGGCGAGAGGCGTGCTACATATGGTATGTGTTCAGGATTCGCTGTGCATGAGAACCCAAGGAGGGCAATAGATGTTCGATAAGATCGCCGTGTTCGGAACCGGAGCCATCGGCAGCAGCGCCGCCGCAGACCTCACCGATGCGGGCTATGACGTCACCATCGTCGATCAGTGGCCCGCGCACGTGGAGGCGATGAAAAAAGACGGGCTCCGCGTCCAGATGCCGGACCTCGACCTGAAGGTTCGCGTCAAGGCGCTTCACGTGTGCGAGTTGGCTTCGGCCAAGCCTGAATTCGACCTCATCCTCCTGGCGGTCAAATCTTTCGACACGCGCTGGATGGCCGAACTCATGGCGCCGCACCTAAAACCCGACGGCGTGCTGGTGGGACTTCAGAACAGCATGAACGAGGAGGAGATAACGACTTCCATTCTCGGCCGGGAGCGCGTGGTGGGCTGCTGCATCGAACTCTCGGGGGAAATCTTCACCCCGGGTTTCGTTCAGCGCAACACGCCGCGCACCGGCACCTGGTTCGCCGTGGGCGAACTGGACGGCTCCACTACCCCGCGTCTGGAGGAAATCCAGAACATCCTGAGCCACGTCGCCAAGGTGGACATCTCCACCAACATCCGGGGCACGAAATGGACGAAGCTCGTCGTCAACTCGATGAGCATGGGCCCCTGGGGACTCATCGGTCTGCACAACAGAGAGGTCGCCAAACTTCCCGGTATCTTCGACATTGCGGTGAAACTCGGCAGAGAGACCGTAGCGGTGGGCACGGCGATGGGAATCAACATCGAGCCCGTCTTCGGGCTGAGCGCAGATGATTTCGCGGGCGATGAGGACAAGGTGCTGCTGAACGCTCTGACGACCATGACGGGCCACACCGGGCCCCGGGCCCGCACGGCGCCCATTCACGATCACATCAAGGGCCGCAAGAATGAAATCGAATACGTAAACGGCCTCGTCTCAAGAAAGGGAAAAGAACTCGGGATTCTCACTCCCTACAACGATGCCGTGAGCGAACTCGCTCGAGCCATCAATCGCAATGAACTGAAAATGGACCCCTCGAACTACGAACTCCTGAAATCCAGGCTGGGAATCGCAGATTGAGAAGAGCTTTCTGAGCCGGTTTTCCGGGGAAAATACGGAAACACGGGTAAAAGAGACTCACCCTCAAATTCGCATGGGGCCAAAGAAGCGGCCAGGCGGTGATGAAAGGGACTACACGAGTTCGCGTCTCGGGTTCCGGCCTTCCACCATGAAGAGAACGGCCTCTGCGATGTTCGTCGCATGATCGGCGATTCTCTCGAAGTATTTGGAGATGAACGTCAGGCGGGTCGCTCGGCTGATGTTGCGCGGATTGTCCAGCATGTAGGTCAGCAGTTCGCGGAACAACTCCTCGTTCATGTCGTCCACCTCGTCGTCGCTCGCCATGACCTTGCGCGCCAGAGCTACGTCTTCCTTGATGAAGCTGTCCAGGCTCTCGCGCAGCATCTGGCTCGAAGAGCTTGCCATTCGCGGCAGCTCGATATAGGGCTTCAGCGGAGGCTCCTCATTCAACTCCAGCGCCCGCTCGCAGACGTTGACGGCCAGGTCGCCCACCCGCTCGAGGTCGGAGGCGATTTTAAGACCCGTCGTGATGAAACGCAGATCCACCGAGGTCGGCTGCCTGAGGGCCATCATCTGCAGGCAAAGCTCGTTCACGTCGACTTCGAGCTGGTTGACTTCCTGATCGCTTTCGATGACGGTCTGAGCAATATCGGAGTCACGCCGGGTGAGGCTTTCGATGCTCTTCGCCATCATCGACTCCACCTTGGCGCCAAGTTCCAGAAGCAGGCGGCGAAGTTCCTGAAGTTCGCTCTCGAATTCCGAACTCGTGTGTGCTTTTCCGCTCGTTAGTGCCATGCCAAATCTCCTCCAGCGTTAGCCGAATCGACCGGTGATGTAATCGGAGGTTCGAACGTGCATGGGATTCATGAAAATCTTCTTCGTCTCCCCGTATTCGATCAATCGACCCAAAAACATGAAAGCCGTGTTGTCCGAGACGCGGGCGGCCTGCTGCATATTGTGCGTCACGATGACGATGGAAAAATGTTCCTTGAGCTGCGCGATCAGATCCTCGATGCGGGCCGTGGCGATCGGGTCGAGCGCCGAGCAGGGCTCGTCCATCAAGATGATCTCGGGCTCCGAGGCAATCGCCCGGGCGATACACAGGCGTTGCTGCTGACCGCCCGAGAGACTGAGCGCGTTATCCTGAAGACGGTCGGACACCTCGTCCCAGAGCGCTGCGTCGCGAAGGGTGCGTTCGCAAATCTCCTCCAGGAAATTCCTGTCGCGGATTCCGTCCACCCGCAGGGGGTAGACCACGTTTTCGAATATCGACATCGGGAAGGGATTGGGCTTCTGGAACACCATGCCGAGGCGCTTGCGAAGCTCGATGACTTCCACGCGCGGATCGTGAATATCGGTTCCTTCAATCGCGATGGTCCCGTCCCGGCGGATGCCGTCGATCAGGTCGTTCATGCGGTTAAGCGAACGAAGGAGCGTGGATTTTCCGCATCCCGAAGGGCCGATCAGGGCGGTGACGAGTTCTTTCTGTATTTTCAGGGTGTTGTTGAACAGGGCCTGTTTCTCGCTATACCAGAGGCTGAAGTTTTCGATGTCGATCACACTGCCGAGTTCGCTTTCGACCGGGTGGTATGCCGTCGCTTCGAATCCGGCTTCCTGATCGACCACTGCCGCATTGGACACCATTTCAATACGTCTCCACTAAAATTGGCCTTCCACGAATTTCCGGCGAAGGCGGTTGCGAACCATGATGGCAATAGCGTTCATGAGAGCGATGATCGAAATCAGAAGAAGCGTCGTGACGAAAACCATGGGTTTCCCGGCTTCTGAGTTCCGCGACTGGAATCCCACGTCGTAGATGTGGAAACCCAGGTGCATGAAGCTTCTCTCCGGGTGCAGGAACGGAAAGAAGGTATCGAAGGGAAGCTCGGGAGCGAGCTTCACCACCCCCACGAGCATGAGGGGAGCCACTTCGCCCGCGCCGCGCGCCATGGCCAGTATCAAGCCGGTCATAATGCCCGGCATGGCCTGTGGCAGGACGATGTTGCGGATAGTCTGCCATTTCGAGGCGCCGCAAGCCAGAGAACCCTCCCGCATGGAACGGGGAACGGCGGCGAGCGCCTCCTCGGTCGCCACGATCACCACGGGAACGGTAAGGAGCGCCAGCGTCAAAGACGCCCACAGCAAGCCGCCCGTGCCGAACGTCGGGTTGGGGAGCCTCTCGGGATAGAACAACTGGTCGATCCTCACCCCGATGGTGTAGGCGAAAAACCCCAAGCCGAACACGCCGTAGACGATAGAGGGCACACCCGCCAGATTGTTCACGCAGATACGCACGATGGAAACCAGGGCGCCCTGTTTGGCGTATTCCCGCAGATAAAGCGCCGTAACCACACCGAACGGGGCAACGAAGACGACCATGAGCAGCGTCATCATGACGGTCCCGAAGATCGCCGGCAAGACGCCGCCCTCGGTATTCGCCTCCCGCGGATCGTCTGTAAGAAACTCGCCCCACCTGGAGAAATAGACGCCAATCTTACCGAAGAGCGAGAGGTTATTCGCCGGGTAGAGGCGGACAATTTCAGAGAGCCGCAGATTCTTCTCTCGACCACCAATCTCCCTGAGGGTAATCTGGTATTTCTCATCTTCTTTGTTGATAGCGGCGATTCTTTTCTTGAGTGCCGCGAACCCGGCCCGCCTCTCCTTCGTCCGGCGTTCGAACTTCTCCTTTTCGGCGCGATACTCCGCGCTCTTCTTTCCATAATCCAGTTCGGTGCGCCGCAAGGCGAGCCGATCTTCTTCGATGTAGTAGTTGATGGCGCCTATCTCATCCACTTCGATGGAGCGAACGGCTTCCCTCCGGTCGATCGCCTCATCGTGGGCCGAGTACAACGCATGCAGAGATACCTTCTCTCCCGAAATCCGGCGGCTATCGAGCTTCAAGGTCTTGATGAAGCCGATGAACGGGCCCCACTCCTTTCGTTCGATGAAGAAGATACCGGGCGGGGTCTCGGTCTTGACGACCTGATGCGCCACCGCCCATTTGAAGTCCTCGTTGTAGACGTCGAAATTTCCGATTCTGTAGAGCGTGCGACTCGCAAATCCGTCCGCCTCCCGGATGGCGCGCCGGGATTCCGGGTCAAGTCCTTTCATCTGCTCGGGGGAGGGGCGGAAGCTCTCGGAGCGAAACGGCTCGCCGGCGATTTGCTTGCCGTTCTTGAGAGTCACCACTTCGACGGGTCCCGGGTAGAACGTCACGATGCCGTTCCACAGGACGAGCGCGAGAAAGCCTATGATCATCAATACGCCCAGAGCGAGCGCACCGCCCATTATCCAGACGAAGGGCTCGCCCCTGGCCTTGAAATCAATCGATGCGCGAAGTCCCGTCCTGCCGGGGGGGCTTTGTTCCGCCTCGGCGGCCTGCGCCGTTTCGGGCGGGGGCTCATTGTGGTTGCCCGAGTCCCCTTCCGGGCTTGGTATTTCCGCTTCTCTCTTATCTTTTTTCTTCTTTGGTTCTTTCGCCTTCATCCTGTCCTCACAACTGCGCGGCGCGCTTGCGGAAGCGCAGTCGAACCACCTCTGCAATCGTGTTGACGATGAACGTCATCCCGAAGAGGACGAGGGCCGCCAGGAACAGCACCCGGTAGAGCGTCCCGTCCTTGACGGCTTCTGGAAGCTCCACCGCGATGTTCGCAGAAAGCGCCCTGAGCCCGGAGAAAATGTTCCAGTCCAGAACCGGGGTGTTGCCCGCCGCCATGACGACGATCATCGTTTCACCCACTGCACGGCCCATGCCGATCATCACGGCAGCGAAAATTCCGCTTGCGGCAGTAGGCAGGATAACCCAAAGGGCTGTCTGCCAGGGCGTGGCGCCACAAGCGAGGCTCGCCGCCCTGAGGTGGCTCGGCACGGAGTTGAGCGCGTCCTCGGCGATAGTGTAGATGAGCGGGATGACGGCGAAACCCATTGCGAAACCCACGACGAGGGAGTTGCGCTGTACATAGGTGTCGATGACCCCGCCGCGCGCATCCAGGCCGAGAGCCGTGAGCACCACCGCCGTCACCCAGCTAAGCAATCCGGCGGCGACCAGCGTGCCGGTCCAGCGAAAAAGCTCGAAAAGCGCGCCCCGCGAATGATCCAACTGCCTGAGTTTCAGTCTCCATCCATATCCGAAAAACCGCTCGTTCGCGAAAGCAATGATCAAGAAAGACACGGGATAAAAAATGATGAACAGCATCGGCGTCGCTATCCCGATGTTCCCGTTCGCCCAGGCCTTGAAGTCGCCACCGAATAGAAGCCTCTCGAAGCTCGGCCCAACGAGATAACCAAGCAGCGAGCCCAGAATGATCACGAAGAACACGACGCCGAGTTTGGGAAAGCCCGACAGGGGGAGGGAGACGCGCGGTGGCATCACCTGCCATAAATAAGCCGAAAGCAGAAGAAGAAACGGGATCAGCATGAACGTGAGCAAGACCGCGGCTATCCACGTCTCCACAATGGGCGCGAGAATCAGGGCGGCCACGAAACCGAGAACCACCGAGGGGAGCGAGGCCATCATCTCCATCGCGGGCTTCACGACGGAGCGCACTTCCGGGCCGATGAATTCGGAGGTGAAAATAGCGCCCAGCACCGCGATGGGTATCGCGAAGATCAGGGAATAGACCGTGCCCTTGATGGTTCCGAAAATCAGGGGGATGAGGGATATCTTCTCCTCAAACGCATCGTCTCCCGAAGAAGATTGCCATGTATACTCGGGCTTGGGGTAGCCTTCGTACCATACTTTGCCGAACAGGGTTTGAAAGGTCGTCTCGGGATGTTCCGCTTCGAATTTCCAGAAATTCAACACGCCCTTCTCGTCTGTGGCGACAATTCCGTTATCACGCGGAGAAAGGCGGATGAAGCGCCCGGATCCGTTCGTCATCTGTTTCACTTTGAAGCGCAACAGCGTCGACTCGCTGGTGGCATGGCGAAGCCAGATTTCTCCCCCTGAATCCATCGTGGCGAACATCCGGCTTCGCTGAGAGGTGGAAAAACCCGAAACACCCGCGGCGTGTTTCTCCAGCTCGTGCCCACGCACCAGCACCAGTCCGTCCGTCGTAGCGGCGCCCGGTCTGCGTGCTTGGAAAAAGATGTTCAAAGACCCCTTGGAGCCTCCCACGACGATGGACTCCTCACCGATGAGAGCTTTGAACACCGTCAGCTTCTCATCCACGGGAAGCAGGTTGCTCTTCTCCACGAGGGTAATGGCGTCGAAATTCCTGGTGTCATAGCGAAGGAGAAACCCTTTCTCGACACCGATATACACCTTGTCGGCCTTTTCCGTGAGGAGTATGTCGACGATGCGCGTTCCGGGCGGCAAACCGGGTAGAACCACGCTCTCTACGGACGAAGTGGTCTGCCCAGTCAGGAGATTGACTCTGGTCTGCGTCAGGCTCAGCCGCGCTACGCCCTTGGCGTCCACCGTGGCGAAGGAAATGCTCGGCCGCTCCGGGGTCCCGCCCACCTTATAGTCGAGCTTCACGATGGGTGTGCCTTTCGGGGCCACCTGCTGCGGCTCCTTGAGTTCCGCCTCCAGCCAGATCTTTCGCATCTGCTCGCCGGGGATTTTGGAAAAAACGACTTTTCCGTCGGTGAAATCGCGCTCGTCGATCTTCGTGAGTTCCTCGGGAACCCTTTCAGCGGGCAGCACCTGCGTGCGGAAAGCGATCTTGCCGAACCGCACCGTTCCATCCGGGAAGCCGAAGGCGACATTTCCGCCCTTTAGCGTTCGCCCGAAAGCGCTCGCCCGCGTACCACCGAAATCGAGTTTCAACGGCCTAAGCGGTTTTCCGGTAGATGCGTGGACAGGCGTCAACACGCCGTCTTTCGAAACCAGGACGGCGATAGTGTTGTAATCATCCACCTCGACGCTGAGGAGAGCGCTCTTGGGCGCAGCGACCCGGAAGACGCCCGAGCCGGTTATCGTTTCTCCGGCGAACAGCGGCAAGGCCACTGCGACGAGAAACGCCATGATCCCGAGAACGGCCAGAATCACGAAAAACCCGCCGATGGTGATCACATTGGTGGCGAGCTTGTCGATGATCCGGACGGATTGTCTGGCGCTCAGGTCGCGCGTTCGACCCGGTCTCCTGCTTTCTTTATCATTTGCGTCTGAAACCTGTCCTTCGCTCATACCTCTCTTTCCAAAAATGAAAGCGGGGGGACGGCGAATCCACTTCGCCGTTCCCGCCGCTGCGCTACACCTGAAAAACTAGTTGCTTCCCAACCCGAGGCCGAGGACGCCGAGGTCTTGTTTCGCGATAGCCGCGTTCACAGGGAAAAACCCCGCTTTGATAACGGCCTGCTGACCTTCCTTCGAGAAGATGTACTTGGCGAACTGGGCTCTCAGGGGATCGAGCGCCTGGTTCGGGTTCTTGTTGACGTAGATGTAGAGGAAACGCGCGATCGGGTAGTTGCCCGAATAGGCGTTCTTCGCTTCGGGGCCGTAGCATTTGGCGCCGGTCTTACTGGAAATCTGGAGCGCGATGACGTCGGCGGTCTTGTAGCCGATGCCCGAGTAGCCGATGGCGAACTTATCAGAAGCCACACCCTGCACAACCGCCGAGGAGCCGGGCTGCTCCTTCACGGTGTCTTTGTAGTCGCCCTTGTAGAGGGCCACTTTCTTGAAGTAGCCATACGTACCCGAAGCCGAGTTGCGGCCATACACGGAAACCGGCTTGCTCGCCCACATGCCCTTGAGACCGACCTGACCCCACGTAGCGACGTCGGACTTCATGCCGCCCTTGCGGGTCTTGGAGAACATGGCGTCGACCTGCGGGAGGCTCAGGCACTTGAGGGGGTTGTCCTTGTTCGTGAAGATGGCCAGAGCGTCCACTCCGACGCGGATGCGGCCAGGCTTGTAGCCGAACCTCTTCTCGAAAGCGTCCATTTCCTTGGACTTCATGGCGCGCGACATCGGGCCGAAGTTGGAGGTGCCGGCGATGAGCGCCGGAGGAGCCGTGGAGGAGCCTTTGCCCTCGATCTCGATTTTCACGTCCGGGTAGGAACGCCTGAACCCTTCGGCCCAGAGCGTCATAAGGTTGTTCAGCGTATCCGATCCGACGGACTTCACGTTCCCGGAAACGCCGCTGGTGGCCTTGTAGGCGGGCAACTTCTTGTCCACCACCAGGGCCGCGCCGGCGGGCTGCGTTACGAGCATGAGGCAAACTGCAGCCGTGAAAGCCAAACCGCAAATCCTGGAAAACATGCTCATTCCAACTTCCTCCTACGGGTGGATTGAAACTACAGGAAAAAACGAGAAACTTTGTTACATTTTCGTGACAAAATTATGAACATACCGCGACACGGACGCTCCCCGCCCTCAGAGTTGACGAATCTTTACCTTCCCGCTTCCCCCATGGACTGCGTGCACCTGCGCCCTGAGAATCTCATCGCCTCTCTAGGGGGGCTGCGTATAGGCAACCATGAGCAGAAACGCCGCGGCCCGCGATTGCTCTCCGGACGAAGGGGAATATAGAGAAAAAAAGGGCTGGAAATGTTACGAAAGGATGAAAATTGCGTGATTTTTCGGATAATTCCAGTTTTCAGGATATCGTCTTTCCGTAACTCATTGAAAAGGCGCGAGGTTCAAAATCGCTCCCGATGGAGCGGGCATGAACAAGAACAAAGAAACCCAACAGAGGGGGTTGTTGAAAAAGCCTCCCCTGATGAGGGAGAGAAAACAAAGCCCCCTGACAAGGGGGGTAAATGCGATGCCACCTGCAATCCTTCCCGCATGGGTCGAGGCCGTCCACACCGCCGTCATTCCGGCGAATGCCGGAATCCAGAACAGGGGAGAGGGGAGATGCGGTGGTGTTTCATTTCCACTGCCTGAATATCGGATTCGACAGCAAATACCGGAAGGGAAAAACCCTGGATTCCGGCATTCGCCGGAATGACGACCAAAGCTGAACCGCTTTGGTAGGGACAGGTCACGACCTGTCCCTATGGGCGCCTCTTCCCGATTGGTTCTATGCGCCAAATCATGAAATCAGGATTTTTCCAACAACCCCAAGAGAGGGTGTTTGGCCCCTCAGGGCGTGGGAACGGTAAAGCGGAAGATGGAGCCCCGGCCCGGCGCGCTATCGACCCAAACGTCTCCGCCCATTTCCTGAACGAGGTGTTTCACGATGGAGAGCCCCAGGCCGGTGCCGCCGTTCTCCCGGGAGCGGGCCGAATCCACCCTGTAGAAGCGCTCGAATATCCGGGGAAGGTGCTCGGGGGGAATTCCCTCCCCCTGGTCGGCCACCGAAACCTCGACGAAGCCATCTTCGCGCAAGTGTCCGGACACCGTAATCTCGCTTCCTTCGGTACTGTAGTTCACCCCGTTTTCGGCCAGGTTGATCAGAATTCTCTCCAGTGCCGCCGGGTCCGCCCTTACGTGGTCGGCCTCCTCGGGAATCTCCGCATGCAGATGAACTCCCCTTTTCTCGACTACGGGAGCCAGCGTATGTGCGACCGAGTCCATCGCGTTTCGTATGGAAACATCCTCGGGCCGGACGTGCTCTTCCTTGGATTCAATCCTGCCTAGTTCGAGCAGGTCCTCGACCAGAGCCGAGAGGCGCCTGGCGTGGCGGTTGATAGTCGAAGCGAACCGGCGCGTCGCTTCGGGGTCGGATTGCGCCGTCACCTCGAGCGTCTGGGCCGCCCACTGTATCGCCGTCAAGGGCGTACGCAACTCATGGGAGACGTTGGCGGTGAATTCCCGCCGTATTCCCGCGAGTCGTTTCACCTCGGAGACGTCGTGAAACACCAGAACGAGGTTCAATTCTCCCTCCGCTCTCGCGCGCTTGGCGTGCAGGGTCAGCGTGCGGGCGGGGAGAACTTCCACCTCGCGCTCCATTCGGGTAGCGGAGCGCGAAAGCATATCCCTCACCGCCTCTTGCACTTCGGTGGAACGCACGGTTTCGAGCGGAATCGGCGCGCCGTCCTCGAACTCGGGAAGGGAGGGAAAGAAGTCACGAAACGCGGAATTCACGAGAAGTATGTCTCCCGAGGCGTTCGTGACCATGACGCCTTCGGCCATTCCCTCGAGAATCGCCTCCAGCCGGTCGCGCTCGTTTCGCAACTCATCGAGGTGGGCTTCCACCTCCGAGGCGAGCCGGTCCATCGTCCGGGCGAGTTCGCCCAACTCGTCTTGCCGCCTGGAAGCGATGCGGTAGCTGAAATCGCCCTGGGAAATCTTCGCGACTGCTTCATATATCTCGTCAAACCCCCGACGTACGATCACGCCGGCCCCGAAGCTGACCGCGATGGCGAGCAAGAACGCGAGAGCGCCGGCCACCAAGAGAAGACCCCGCATCTTGCCTATCGTTTCCTCGATTTCCCGGAGACTCATGGCCAGACGAATCACGCCGCCGGAAAACGGGCCCGCATCAACCGGAAGAGCCAGATAAAGGAAATCTCCATCACCCCTCGGGCTCTCCCGAACGCTCGAGCCGATTCCCTTTTTTCTCGCCTCTATGACTTCGGGCCAATCGGCGCGGCTTTCTCCTTTTTCGGATGCGCCGGGAGCGAGACTGGAATCCGCGAGCAAACGACCAGAGGCGGATATCACCGTAACCCGCACGCCGAGCGCGCGGCCGATTTCATCGGCGAGTACATCCATTCGATGGCTTTGCAGGGTCTCCGAAGTCGAGGAAACCAACTGGCGGCGGACGAGACGCGCGTTGCGAGCGAGGTTCTCCTCCGCCTGCTCCATCAACTGGGCGGAAAGGCCGAAATGAAGATAAATCATCCCTGCCGCGAACACCACGATAATAACTACCAGATAGCTCGCCATCAGCTTCTTGTAGAAGGATCTGCGCATATGCAGGTCTTCTCCGTGTGGCGGGAAGAGCTACTCTACGGGCATCTTTTTGAACCGGTAGCCAACGCCCCGAAGCGTCTGGATCATCTCACCCGCCGGGCCGAGCTTCTCCCGGAGGCGGCGGATATACGTGTCCACGGTGCGCGGGGTGACGAATTTGTCTTCCCCCCAGATGATGTCGAGCAATTCATCGCGATTCCGTGCGTGCCCCGGATGATCGGCCAGATGGTGCAAAAGACGGAATTCCGTCGCCGTCAAGGAGAGTGGGCGTCCATCCATCGTCACTTCATATTGCTCGGGGTCGATGGTGAGCGGTCCGCGCCTGAGCGCTTTGCCCGCAACCGGCGTCGTTTTAGAGCGCGCGAGCACCGCCTTCACACGCAGGATCATCTCCCGGATGTTGAAGGGTTTCGTCACGTAATCGTCCGCACCCAACTCGAAGCCGACGATGCGGTCTACCTCTTCGCCCTTGGCGGTCAGCATGATCACGGGGAGACTGCCCAGGTCGGAATCGCGCCGGATGTAGCGGCAAATCTCGAGACCGGAAACGTCGGGAAGCATCAGATCAAGAACGACCAGTTGAACCGGCTCGCTCTTGAGCACCCTCAAGGCTTCCTCGCCATTGGCCGCGCCCACTACCTTTAGTCCTTCCAGTTCGAGGTTGTAGGTGAGCAGGTCGCGGATGTCGATTTCGTCTTCGATGATGAGAATTTTTTGAGCCAATGTTACACCCACCGTCATTTCAGGTTTCCATTTGGTTTGAACGACGTTTAGTTCTACTAATCAATTATGCAAATAAATTCAACACGGGGAAAATAAAGAATCGCTGCGCTTCCCCATATCGACGCCATTCCACACCTGGGTGATCCCATTGAGTCATCGAACAAACCAATGAGAGGTAACCATTTCGGACCGGCAACCGGTATGTCTGCCAGACATATAAAAGGGAGAAATTCAAAACCCAAAATCGCCCGCTCATCACGCTGACTCATGCGTTAGGGTCGAGGCGTTAAAGGAAGCGGTTGAAAAAAAAAATAAATCCGCGCATAATTCTATTACTATCAAAGCTAAATCTTTCTGCCGCATCGTCCATTGCGTTGGGGATGATGTTCGTTGACCATCGAATTTGAAGGGGAAAATTGCGGTGGCCTCTATTACGCTCCAAAGCCTGGTTAAAAAATTTGGTGAAACCGTCACCGCGGTTGCGGGCGTCGACCTCGAGGTGAGCGACGGCGAGTTCATGGTCGTGGTCGGGCCTTCGGGTTGCGGAAAAACCACTACGCTCAACATGATCTCCGGATTCGAGGAGCCCACGAGCGGCACGATGCTCATCGGAGACCGCATCGTGAACCACCTCGAACCTGGGGACCGCGGCCTGGGGATGGTGTTCCAGGACCTCGCCCTGTTTCCCCACATGACCGTCTTTGAAAACATCGCCTTTGGTCTGCGCGTGGACAAGACCGCGGATGCAGAGGTGAAAGAGCGGGTTTCGAGAGTCGCCACAACCATGAAGATATCCCACCTACTATCCAAAAAACCCGCCCAGTGCTCAGGCGGCGAGGCGCAGCGGGTGGCCCTGGCGCGAACGATCATCACCCAGCCGCAAGTCCTGCTCATGGACGAGCCGCTCTCCAGTCTGGACGCCAAGCTGCGCATCGAGATGCGCACCGAACTCAAGCGCTTGCACGAGGAGCTCAAATCCACCTTCGTCTACGTCACCCACGATCAGGCCGAAGCCATGACGATGGCGGACCGCATTATGGTCATGGACCGCGGATACGTTCAGCAGATCGACACCCCGCTCAGCATATACAGAAAACCGACCAATCAGTTCGTGGGCACGTTCTTCGGCCAGCCGACGATGAACATCATTCCGGGGCGCGTCGAGAACGGAGGCTCACCCAAGTTCGTCTCCGAGCATTTCGAGATGAGCTTCGCGGCGGACGCCATTCCCGGCTCCGCCATAGGGAAAGAGATCAATCTCGGCGTGCGTTCCGAGAACGTGAGCATCGGGGATGAAGGTGCGGCCGCGGAAGTCAGGCTCATCGAACCGCTGGGAGACGAAACGCTGGTTTTCTTCTCCTGCGGCAATGAGGAATTTCTGGTGGCCAAAGTCGACGCCGAGCGCGAGTTCAGCCCCGGCGACCAAATCCGATTCGGTTTTCAACCGGGCGGCATGCACTTTTTTGACGCCGAAAGCGGCGTGAGGCTGGAATAACGGCCCGCGGCGAAACAGGAGAGGCGAAACAACAAAAGACCTGGAAAATTCGGCATCATATGGATATGGAAGTTGTAATGTCAGTGGAAATGGAAGCAGCTGGGTATCAGGGATTTTGTGTTCGACCTCGGCGATTCGCAAGCAAGTCATCGCCTTTCCAAACACGGAGGGAGGAGGAATCAAGATGAAGAGAATTTTTCTCGCAACACTGATTCTGATGGGCATCACGGTTTTCGTGGCCTCAACGGCCATCGCCGCCATGATGGTGCACCCGGGCAAGACGGTTGAGGAGCGCGCCATCAATGGAGCGAAAGCATACATCAAGAAGCATAATCTGAAGAACCCGAAACAGACGATGCTTCTGATTTCGCTCTTCAAGAACTCCCAGCCGAAATACCTGAGGCAATGGAAGAAGCTCACCGGCGTCGACATGGGCTCTATCCAGTACGGCTACACCGACATTCCCGCCAAAATCATGGCCGAAGCCGTGGCGAAAACGGGGCAGTACGACGTCATCAACCACTTCCCCTACGTCATTCCCGACGCCGTGGGCGCGGGCACTCTCCAGCCGCTCGACGCCTACATGGCCAAGGGGAAACCCGACTTCACGGGCATCGACTCAGGGCTCCTGGCGCAGCAGAGTTACAAGGGGAAGACTTACTGGTTCATCCTCGACGGCGACCACATCGCCTTGTTCCTGCGTTCGGACGTCATGAAGGCGGCCGCGAAGGAGTACAAGGCCAAGTTCGGCAAGGCTCCCGGGTGTCCCGACACGATGGCAGAGTGGGAACAGATGGCCAAGTTCTTCCACACGAAAAAGGGCCAGACCCGCTGGGGCATGAAGTTCGATCAGCCGCTCTACGGCGCGCAGGCCTACCGGAGCATCAACTTCTCCTACAGGCATTTCCCGGCCTATATGGGCGGACTGCTTTTCGACAAGAACATGAAGCCGCTCATCAACACGCCGAACGGCATCCGGGCGATCAAGGAGTTCACCTCGATCGTCAAGTACATGCCGCCCGACGTGCAGGGCTGGGGAACGCCGCAGTTGTATCCCCACTGGGGTAGCGGACGGGCCTTCTCGTTCATGTCCTTCCCCTCGGCGATGGGCTATGCCAACCGCAACCCGAAGAGCAAGATCAGCGGTAAGCAGCTGGCTTGCCCCGTTCCCGCCGTAAAGGGAGCGAGCGGCAAGATGGTGCGACGCGCTCCGCAGGCGGCCGGCACCGGCTACATGGTGAACGCGCACAGCAAACACCCCGAGCTCGCCTACTACTTCATCCAGTGGTTCACGGGCCCGACCCAGGGCG
>CAYTSP010000326.1:0-10186 GCA_964440505.1 uncultured Nitrospinaceae bacterium | reverse complement strand
CCCCCCTTGAGGGGGAGTCAACGCGGCAAGGACAACGTCCGCAGCCGTGTTGGTGGGGGGAGCTTTTATTTTAGAATTGTCCCCCCACCGAATCGGCCTTCGCCCAAGGGCTCGGCCTCTTCGACTCCCCCTCAAGGGGGGAGTAATTTCACAAGCCTAAGTTGAATGAGAAATCCAA
Source organism: uncultured Nitrospinaceae bacterium (assembly GCA_964440505.1). Classification (GTDB taxonomy): domain Bacteria; phylum UBA8248; class UBA8248; order UBA8248; family UBA8248; genus Bin107. Next base: position 10,008 of record CAYTSP010000326.1, on the reverse strand, counting down.
TTCCTGTTTGTGGATAGGTTTTTTCAACTGGAGTATCAGAGGTGGCTGGGGTTTGATGCGTCGTGCCTCTTGCGTCGCTTTTCTGTTTCAACCTTGGGCGTGGTGGCTGCCCGATGCGCACGCGGTTGACACCTTGCGCATAAAATCCTTATAAGTTGGGTTTCCTCACCCGGCCTTGCGGGTGGATATCGAAAACATATTGAATATCAATCAGTTGGGGTGTTCGATGTTTGACGGCTTGAAGGAGCGCCTGGGCGGAATCTTCAAGGATTTGAGAAGCCGGGGCGTTTTGGGAGAAAAAGAGGTCGATTCCGCGCTTCGCGAGATTCGCCTGGCTTTGCTCGAAGCCGACGTGAACTTCCGGGTCGCCAAGGATCTGGTGGCGAAAATCCGCGAGGATCTCCTCGGCGTCGAGCGCGTCGCGCACCTGGATCCCTCCCAGCAGGTTATCAAGGCGGTCCAGGGGCGCCTCACCGAACTCATGGGAGCGAAGAGCGCGCCGCTCGAGCGCGCCGGGAGCGGCGTCACCACCGTGATGCTCGTCGGCCTGCAGGGTTCGGGAAAAACGACGACGGCCGGCAAGATCGCCCTGAAGCTCAAAAGCAAGGGACTGCGCGTTCTTCTCGCGCCCGCGGACGTCGCGCGGCCGGCGGCCATCGCCCAGCTCAAGAGGTTGGCCGAGCAGACGGGCGCCGAAGCGTTCGATTCGGAAGGCATCCCGGATCCTGTGGAAATCGTCCGGCGGGCAGGCGAAAAAGCCCGGCTGGAGCATTTCGATTACTGCATCGTGGACAGCGCGGGTCGGCTGCACGTCGACGACGCCCTGATGGACGAGTTGAAACGGATGAGAGAAGCGGTGCGGCCCGATGAGGTACTCCTGGTCGCGGACGCCATGACGGGGCAGGAAGCGGTGAATCTGGGCGCGGCGTTCTCAGACCGCATCGGCATCACGGGCGTCGTGCTCACGAAGATGGACGGCGACGCCAGGGGCGGCGGCGCCCTTTCGCTGCGCTCGGTGACCGGCGTGCCCGTCAAGCTGGTCGGAGTGGGCGAGAAGCTCGACGCGCTCGAGGAGTTTCATCCCGAGAGAATGGCCTCGCGCATCCTGGGCATGGGAGACGTCATGTCCCTCATCGAGAAGGCCGAGGCCGCCATCTCCCCCGATGACGCGCAATCCATGGTGGAATCGCTCGGCAAGGGGTCGTTTACCCTGGTGACGATGAAAGAGCAGATCCTTCAGATGCGGAAGATGGGCTCGATGGGTGATGTCCTGTCCATGATACCGGGGCTGGGCAGCAGGATGCCCGACGTGGATATCGACGAGAGGGAACTCACGCGCACGGTGGCCATCATCGATTCGATGACGCCGGCCGAGCGAACGAAGCCCGAGATCATCAAGGGCAGCCGCAGGAAGCGCATCGCCGCCGGCAGCGGCACCCGGGTGCAGGACGTGAACCGGCTGCTCAAGCAATTCGCGCAGACACAGAAACTGATGAAGCAATTTTCCAGGGGCGGCAAGAAAAAACAGATGCAGAGAATGCGTCAAATGCTTAATTTCTAGGGAGATATACTTTGGCCGTAAAAATCAGACTTGCCCGTGGGGGCATGAAGAAAGCGCCGCGCTACCGCGTCGTCGTCCAGGATGAGCGCATGCCGCGCGATGGTCGTTTCATCGAGAGCATCGGCCGCTACGATCCGTCGCAGGACCCCGCATTCGTTCATATCGATCTCGAGAAGGCGAAGGCCTGGATGGAGAAGGGCGCCATCCCGACCCGGACGGTCAGGAACCTTCTTGATAGAGCGGGCATCGACGATTAGGAAAACCCCGTGAGCGGCAGGGTGGCCGTGGGCATCGCGCTCAGGCCCCACGGCCTCAAGGGAGCCGTTCGGGTGGAACCCTGGCTCGACGACGCGGGCGTCTATGGGCGAATCGAAGAAGTGTTCTCCCGGGAGGAGCCTGTGCGGAGGTTCGAGGTGGCGGCCTGTCACCAGGGCGGCAAGGGAGCCGTCGTCTGGAAGTTTGTGGGAATCGACACCCCCGAAGACGCCGAGGCGCTGCGGGGGACGATTTTTTTGGCGGACAGAAAATTCCTCGACGGCCCCCACGAGGGGGTTCTCTATTTCGAGGATTTCGAGGGTTGTGAAATCATCGACGAGGAGGGAAGCCCCCTCGGGCGCGTGGTGGACATGTTCGGAGCCGGTGGAAACGACGTCATCGTCATCCGCACGCCGGGAGGCGGGGAGTTGCTCGCGCCCGCAACTCGCGAGGTCGTGTTGAGGCGCGAGGGGGATCGCTGGATTTTCCGACCGCCCAAGTTCGATGACGAGGATTGAGGAGGTCTCATGCGCATCGACGTTCTTTCCGTGTTGCCCCGCATGGTGGAAGAGGCGTTCCGGGAGGGCGTCGTGGGGCGTGCGATCGAAGCGGGCGTTATTGAATTCAAGGTCTGGAACCTGCGCGATTTCGCCGAGGGGAAGTATCAACAGACGGACGACGCGCCCTTCGGCGGCGGGGCGGGGATGGTCATGAAACCCGAACCCATCCTGAAGGGCGTTCGGGCGATTTGTGAAGATGGCGAAGCAGAACCCCTCAAGGTCCTGCTCACGCCGCAGGGGCGGCTGTTCGATCAGGCGACGGCCCGCAGGTTCGCCGAAGCGCCCCGGCTGCTCCTCATCTGCGGCCGCTACGAGGGCGTGGACGAGCGGGTGAGCGAGTTGTGCGTGGATGAGGAGGTCTCTGTCGGCGATTACGTGCTCTCGGGAGGAGAGATTCCGGCCATGGCCGTCATCGACGCCGTCGGCAGGCTCATCCCCGGCGTCCTGGGCAACGATGCTTCCGCCGCCCAGGACAGCTTCACCGGCGGTCTTCTCGATCATCCCCACTACACGCGGCCGGCGGAGTTCGAGGGGGTCCGCGCGCCGGACGTGCTCTTATCCGGCGATCACGAGGCGGTTCGCCTCTGGAGGAGGCGCCGGGCGCTCGAGAGAACGCGGGAGAGGCGGGGGGATTTGTTCGAGCGGGCCGATTTGAGCGATGAGGATTTGCGCCTGCTGGAATCCTCAAAGGCCTAGAAGGACTGCGGGGTATTGGGCAACGTCTATCTCGCGCTGATCCACTATCCGGTGCTCAATCGCGCGGGCGGCGTGGTGACCTCTTCGGTCACGAGCCTCGATTTGCACGATCTCGCCCGCATTGGCCGCACCTATGGCGTCTCGGGCGTATTTGTGGTACATCCTTCTGCTCCCCAGCGGGCGTTCGTCGAACGGGTGATAGGTCATTTCACGGAGGGCCCGGGCCGCACGCTGCACCCGCAAAGGAGCGAGACGCTCGAATTCCTCGAAGTTCTGCCGTCTTTGGATGCGCTCATCGAGGAGGTGGAGCGCACCGAATCGAAAAGGCCCCGATGTGTGGCCACGACGGCCAGGCGGGTGCCCGGCGCCGTGGGGTATGAAGCGCTGCGCGGCGAGTTGAGGGAAATGGACGTCCCGCACGTCATTTTGTTCGGCACGAGCTGGGGTCTCGCGGATGAGGTTCTGGAGATGTCCGACGTGGTATTGTGTCCGGTGGAGGCGCAGGCTGATACGGGATTCAACCATCTCTCGGTTCGTGGTGCTGCGGCAATAGTGGTAGATCGCATTTTCGGCAAAAGAAAGGTATAGTGCCGGTTTTTCAGGACAAGGAGCAGGCAGGTGAACATTATCGACAAAATTGAGCGCCAGGGCATGCGCAAGGACGTTCCCGATTTCGAGCCGGGGGACACGGTGCGCGTTCACGTGAAAATCGTCGAGGGCGACAAGGAGCGCATCCAGGTGTTCGAGGGCACCGTCATCGGAAGGCAGGGCGGCGGGCTTCGCGAGCGATTCCGTGTCCGGAAACTTTCTTACGGAATCGGGGTGGAGCGCATCTTCCCGGTGCATTCCCCGAGAGTCGACAAGATAGAAGTTACCCGAAGAGGACGCGTGCGCCGCGCGAAGCTCTACTACCTGAGAGATCGCATGGGCAAGGCCGCCCAGGTGAAAGAGCGTCGCTGGAGGTAGATAGAAGCGGAACCTCCGTTTTCGGACCTGGACGTATTCTTTTGTATTCTTCGCTGTTGATTCTGCAACATTTCCGCCCATCACAGACCGAACTGGAAGGGACGTGGCTGAAGCGCGCGCTGTTTCGGCATGAACCCTTACGGTAAGGGAGATGTGACATGGGACGGTTCCTTGCGGTTCTCTTAACGATAATTCTTCTTTTCGGTTGCGGCGGCGATGATAAAGGTTCAGATCCCCCCGCCACCATGCCGGAAACCGGCTCCACCGAAGGCATCGCACTGAACGAGAATGCGGCGCTCTCCATCAGCGACAGTTACCTTCGCGTCCAGGCCGCTCCAGGGGTGTCCGTGGCATCTACTCTGGAAACGGACTGCGAAGGGCAAACCTGCACGCTCACGGAATCGAATACGGGCGTCAGTGAATCCGTAACCCTGCAGGATATCCAGGATACGGACACGTCCGACATAGAAAATCTGAGACAGGCGGCGCAGCTCATCCTGACGAGGAACGGCGTCCCCGTTTATGACGGCTCCGTCAGCTTCGCATTGGGGGAGGGCAGCACCGTAAGCGCCACGGCTTTAGGTGGCTGGATGGTCCACAACTTTTTCCTCGCGGTATGGGGGAATTATTCCGGTCCGAACATCCCCTCGGCCGATTTCGGCACGGGGCTTTCCTTGGGCAACGCTACGGGAAGCCACCCCACAGAAGACGCCACCTACAACGGCGTCATGCTCGGCGTGATCACGGCGGAAGGAGGTACCCAGGGGAACGGCGTGGAAGGAGACGCGACGCTTGAGTTCAGGATGGCGAATCCCGGAGGCGCTCTGATGGACGTTTCCTTCACCAACATCACGAATCGGGAAACGAGCGGTACGCTTTCTGATATTGTGTGGAGCGCTATTCAGGTCCAGGCCGACGGAACTTTCGAAACGGGCGAAATCCACGGACTTTTCTATGGGTCGAATCACGAAGAAGTGGGCGGAACCTTCAACAAGGCCAATATCGCAGGCGCTTTCGGCGCGAGCAGGTAAGTCATTTACCTAGCGTAGAGTAAAATACTCACTCCGCTGGGAAAAATACTTGGCCTATAAAAATCTGTTTTCGATGATGACAAGCGACTAGATGGTTGCAGAAATGTTAGAATAATTAAACATCCTAAGCGACCATTTTTTGAAATGTTATATTTGAGTTTTGGAAACTAAATTATTGATACAATACTGTAGACAACCATGCCGACAAAAAAAATTCAGTTAGACTTAGAGAATTGCTACGGAATCAGATCCCTTAAGAGAGAATTTGATTTCTCAAATTGCAATGTCTATGCGATATATGCACCAAACGGAGCGATGAAGACTTCGCTTGCTCAGACTTTCAAAGATGTCGCGGATGGAAGAGAGTCAGTAGATCGAATATTTCCTGAGCGAGTATCTAAGCGTGAGATTATCAACGACGTCGGCGTCGATCTTCAGAAGGAAAATATTTTTGTCGTCTCTCCTTATGATGAAGAATTTGGTCTCACAGAAAAAACTTCAACACTCCTAGTCGATTCCAGTCTCAGAAAAGAATACGAAACTATTCACGAAGATATTAATCGGTCTAAACAGCAGTTTCTTCAAATTTTGAAGGAACATTCGGGATCTAAAAAAGACTTAGAGAAAGAAATATCCTCTGCGTTCACCAGACAAGATGATCGGTTCTATGACGCATTGATTCGTATTAAGAGTGAAGTAGCTACTCAGAAGGATGCACCTTTTGCCCATATACGTTACGACTTAATCTTCGACGATCGAACTCTAAATTTTTTAAACACCCAAGACTTTAAAATTGCTGTTAAGGATTACGTGGAGAAGTACAATGAACTTTTAGATGCTTCGACATTCTTTAGTCGTGAAACATTTAACTGGTATAACGCTTCTACTATCGCCAAGAGCCTCGCTAGCAATGGTTTCTTTGAAGCTAAGCATACGGTGAACTTAAACGCCGATTCAAGAGTTGAAATCTCAAGCCAGCAAGAACTTGAGGCAATTATTACTAAAGAGAAAGAGAGCATATCGAGTGATAACGATTTGCGTAAAAAGTTCGCAGAGATTGAAAAGTTACTCACTAAGAACGCGCACCTTAGAGAATTTCAGGATTACTTGGCAGAGAATGAAGTGCTGCTTCCCAGACTGGAGAATGTAGATAGCCTGAAAGAAGATATCTGGAAATCTTACTTTAAGGCAAAGAGTGATCTTTATGAGAACTTGGTCTCAGAATACGAAAAAATGCAAGAGCGAAAAAAAGAGATTGAGATGGAGGCGAACAAGCAACGTACTCAGTGGGAGTACGTGATTGATATTTTTAACAGCCGATTTTTCGTTCCTTTCAGGCTTGTTTTAGAAAACCGAGAACGCGTTATTTTGGGTTCTGATCCAATTCCCCGCCTTGGGTTTGTTTTTCAAGAGGATGGCGGAGGGGGAGAAGCCGGTGTCGCGAAAGATACATTGATGAAGACGCTAAGCACTGGTGAAAAAAAAGCACTATATATCTTAAATATCATCTTTGAAATTGAAGCTCGACGGAAAGCAAATCAAGAAACATTGTTAATTTTCGATGATATAGCGGATTCGTTTGATTATAGAAATAAATACGCAATAATTCAGTACCTGATGGATATTGCTGACATGCTGAACTTCAAGCAAATACTTCTAACACACAACTTTGATTTTTTTCGTACTGTCAATAGCCGCTTCGTCGGCTATAAACAATGTCTAATGGCCGCAAAAACCAGCACTGAGTTGTCGATAAAACAGGCTGCGGGCATTAGAAACCCATTTGTGAAAGATTGGAAGCAAAGTTTTTTTGATGATCCAAAGAAAAGGGTCGCGTCAATTCCATTTCTTCGGAATCTTATCGAATATACGAAGGGCACAGATGATGCTGACTTTATCGCGCTTACATCACTTTTGCATTGGAAATCTAATTCGGCGAGTTTTTTGCAAGGCAAGCTTGATGACATATACAATCAAATGTTTGGGACCCAAGGAAGATCTGAAGATAAAGAGGAACCTGTAATATGTGTCATCGAAAAAGCTGCCAAATCCTGTATGAATTGTAACCAAGAAGGGAACAGCATTAATTTCGAAAACAAAATAGTCCTATCTATAGCAATACGAATTGCTGCTGAGCGCTTCATGGTGGAGAAGATTAATGATCAAGCGTTCGTGGATAGCATTGAATCGAATCAGTCACAGGAACTGCTTAAGAGATTCACTCAAGACTTTGCTGACGAAGAGTCGAACGCGGTGGACGTAATCAAGCGTGTCGTCCTGATGACACCTGAGAACATCCATCTCAATTCTTTTATGTATGAGCCGATCTTAGATATGTCTGACGAACACCTAAAAAAACTCTATAGCGAAGTGCAAGATCTGAATCCCTAAAACTCTATGCATCCCGGATAACATTCATCACGTGTCTTTGGGTCTTAATAAGCCTAAAATAAACGACAATCAACTGCAAAAATATGGACTCTGCTGTCGCTATTTTGAGTCTTGGGTTTTCTCATTTGATTCTTAGAACAACCCAGTGCTTTATGTTCCTATATTTTGACTTTAGTTAATCCTGTTTCAGACTCTCACCGCTCAACCCTCTATAAAATTCTGCACCTCGTTGTACAGGGCCTCGCGGCACCATTCGTACTGGGCGAAGTGCGTGGCGTCCCCCAAGGTGATGGAGCGCTTCCCGCGGCTGTTCACGAGCGCGCGGTACACGGCGGCGAAGATGGGGTCGGTCGAGCTTCTGTCATGATCTCCCCGGATGGTCAGCACCGGACAGGTGATTCTGCCGGCGTCGTAGAGCGGCTTGTTGCGCGCGCGGTCGTAGCTGTCCGCCATCGCGCCGTTGGGCACGCGGACGGCGGGGGTTTTTCGCCTGGCGCCCTCGGGGTCGAATTTCTGCTGTTCCGCCCAGAAGCGCTTGATCGCGGCTTCAGTCCGCCACTTCGCGTGTTGCCCCCTGGGGATGCTCCCGTCCCAGCGCTCGCGCTGGTAGCTCTCCGTCACCCAGCGCCATGCTCCCTTGCGGGGGTCCCAGCGTCCGGGGCGCGCGGGGTCTTCCCAGAGGCCCGCCGCCTGAGGGTTGTCGTATGCGTAAAAAGGCGCATAGAGAGCGAGGCGCCGGACTCTGGCCTGCTTCCCGGCGGTGAAGGCGGCCGTCGTTGTCGTGCCCCACGACCAGCCGAGGAGGTTCAGCTTGCCGATGGCGTTTTGCTCGCAGATGAAGCGCACGGCGGCGTCGATGTCGCGCACCGCGGTGATTCCCCGCACGGCCGGGGGCTGGCCGGCGGGGCTTCTCAGCATTTCCGGCGGCCGCGTGGAAGGCCCGTAGCCCCGGATGCAGAGGGCGTAGACGTGAAAGCCGCGTGAGGCGGCGAAGTCCATCCACGAGTAGCCAGGCAGGGGGAGGTCGAAGGCGACGGGCGCGGGGGTGCTCTGCCCGTGTACCATGAGCAGCGTGCCCGCCGCTTCGGATTTTTTCATCCCGCGCGGTTTTTTCTCTCTCAAATGGAGCTTGATGCCTTCGTCGTGCGAGTCGATGAAGTGGTCTTTTCGGAAAATGTCTTTCTTGGCCAACGTATCATCTCCAGTCGTATAAACTTCGATTCAAGGGATGTTCCATCTTCTCAGATTTTCTGGCTGCCCCCAAGCCGGAGACGGGATCGCCCCTTGAGAACGCCCCGGTTCATGGATATATTAGGTCAATCCACCGCCCTTTTTGGTTTTTCATGTATTCCATCGAACGCGAACTCGCACGGGAAGGTGCTTCGCCCGTCGCAGGCGTGGACGAGGCCGGGCGCGGCCCCCTGGCGGGCCCGGTGGTGGCCGCCGCCGTGGTGCTGGACCCCGAGAATCCGATCGCTGGTCTCGACGACAGCAAGAAACTATCCCCGCGCCAAAGGGAGGCGCTGTTGTCCGAGATCTTGGCGAAAGCGCGCGCCGTCACCCTGGCCGCGGCAGGGCCGCGCGAGATTGAGAGAATCAACATTCTGCAGGCATCGCTTCGCGCCATGGCTGCGGCCGTGGAGGGGCTTAGTACCACGCCCGCCCACGTACTCGTTGACGGAAACAAGAGGATTCCCGTCCCGCTCCCGCAAACCCCTCTGGTGAAGGGGGATTCGCGGTGCGCCTGCATCGCGGCGGCGAGCGTGGTTGCCAAGGTCTACCGGGATCGGGTGATGGCCCGGATGGACGGGCGTTTTCCGGGCTACGGGTTCGGCAAGCACAAGGGGTATCCCACGCGGGATCATCTGGCCGCACTCGAGCGGTATGGCCCCTGCCGCATTCATCGACGGACTTTCCGGGGCGTGCCGGCCGTGGCCGGAGCATGAAGACGTTATGAGCCGCAAGAGCGGAAAAATCGGAGAAGACGCCGCCGTGAACTTCCTGCGCAGACGCGGTTTTGAAATCATCGAGCGAAACTACCGCGGCTCGCGCTATGAGGTGGACATCGTCGCGCGCGAAGGCGGGGTTTTGTCGTTCATCGAGGTGAAGACCCGCGCGCCGGGCAAGTCCTTGAGCGGCGCCGAGGCCGTGAATCGCGAGAAGCAGCGCAGAATCGCGCAGGCCGCGCAGCACTATCTGATGACGCACCCCCAAGAGCAGTCATCCATCTGCCGCTTCGACGTGGTGCTGCTCGAAGCGGAGGCGGGGAGGAAGCCCGAGGCGAAGGAACTGATTCGGGATGCGTTCCAGTAGCGCTTCTTTGCGGCTGCATCCCTTCGGGCTTGCTGAATAAGCCCCGAAAAACAGGGGACGGATTTCTCTTTAGACATCCGCTTATGAAATGACTCCCCCTTTGAGGGGGTTGTTGCCCCTTCCAATCGAGGGTGTTCACCGTCATTCCGGCGAAAGCCGGAATCCATTTTTACGCCTTTTGCCTTTCATCAGGGTTCCCGTCCATCGGCGGGAAATGAAACGCCGCCGCGTGTTC
>CAYTSP010000325.1:0-10258 GCA_964440505.1 uncultured Nitrospinaceae bacterium | reverse complement strand
ACCCTTCATCCAGCCGGCTGATGAGCCCTGCGAGCGCCTCGGCCTCGATCCGAAGGGTCCGCGCGCCCCGTTCTACGGGATTCATGGAAGATACCGTTTTTCGAGCACTCAGGACCCATCCTCCCCGGAAATGTCTGGCGGAAAAATATCACCTCAGCACATGAGTGTCCACGCGAGATGTTCCAGGCGGGAACCGGCTCCCGATCATCCAAGTCTTTACTCCCACCGCCCCCCATGCTAGAAATTATAGTCAGAATGCCCCATGAAGACGAATACCCTTCGGCTGGAGAGTGAGAGAACCCACCGCAGGAGAATCGCAGGAGTACCCGTCATGTCCGGTCATTCCAAATGGAGCACCATCAAGCGGAAAAAAGGCGCACTCGACGCCAAGCGCGGCAAGATTTTCACCAAACTCATCAAGGAAATCACCATCGCGGCCCGGCTCGGCGGGGGAGACCCCGACGGCAACCCCCGGCTGCGCACGGCGATACAGACGGCGAAAGGGGCCAACATGCCCCAGGAGAACATCACGCGCGCCATCGCCAAGGGGACGGGCGAGCTCGAAGGCGTGAACTACGAGGAATGCGCCTATGAGGGCTACGGTCCCAACGGGGTGGCGATTCTCATCTCTGTGCTCACCGACAACCGGAACCGCACGGGTGCTGAAATACGCCACATCCTGACGAAGAACAACGGCACCATGGCCGAGCCGAACGCCGTGGCGTGGAACTTTGAGAAAAAGGGCTTGTTCCTCGTCCTCCAGGAGAGCATAGATGAGGAAACGCTCATGGAACTCGCCCTCGAAGCGGGGGCGGAGGACTTCGAATCCACCGACGATCTGTTCGAGATCCATACCTCGCCGGATGCGTTCGAGACCGTGCGCGAGGCGCTCGAGCAAAGCGGGATACCAACGGAATCGGCCGAGCTCGCCATGCTGCCCAAATCGACGGTGAAGCTCGAGGGAAAACAAGCGGAGCAGATGCTTCGCCTCATGGAAGCGCTCGAGGACAACGACGACGTGCAGAACGTCTACGCGAACTTCGACATCTCGGAAGAACAGATGGCGGAAGCATCCGCATAAACGCACTACCCACCGCCCGTGGGGTTTTCTTTTGACGCAACCTGAAAACACATTCCGCGTTCTGGGCGTGGACCCCGGCCTTGGCGTGACGGGCTACGCCGTCTTGCGCCTCGACGAGGGCGAATACGAACCGCGCCTGGTGGACGGCGGCATCCTCAAAAACGACCCGAGCGCACCCATTGAGAAGCGCCTCTACGAGCTGCACAAGGATCTCGCCCAAATCATCGAGACGAACGAGCCCCACGTCATGGCGGTGGAGAACCTCTACAGCCACTACAAGCACCCCCGCACCTCCATCATCATGGGACACGCGCGGGGGGTGATCTTCCTTGCCGCGTCGCAGGCGGGCGTAGAGGTAGTCAGCTACGCGGCCACGGAGATCAAGAAATCGCTCGTCGGCGCCGGACGCGCCACGAAGTCGCAGGTACAGCACATGGTCCGGCAACGGCTCCGATTGCACGATTTGCCCGAACCCGCCGACGTGGCCGACGCCATCGCCGCCGCGTACTGCCACATCGACCGCAGCCACTTGAGGCGCGAACAGGCGGTCAGGAGCGGCTCATGATCCGTCAGATATCGGGAGAGATCATCGACGTCCAGGCCGAATGCGTCATCTTGAAGACGCCGACCGGGGTCGCCTATGAAATACAGGTGGGCGGATACGCGGTGCATGAGTTGCAAGCCCTCATGGGCGCGCGCGAGGCGGTGGAACTCCACACCCATCACTACCTGGAGGGAAACGTGGCCACGGGCCAACTCCTGCCCCGGCTGGTGGGTTTCCTCTCATCGGAAGAAAGAGCCTTTTTCCTCGCGTTCATCAAAGTGCCCGGCATCAGCCCCAAGAGCGGCGTGCGGGCGATGAGCCTGCCCCCACTCCAGATCGCGGAAGCCATCGCGGCGGCGAACGCCGCTCTGCTCACCAAACTGCCCGGCATCGGCAGAAAAAAAGCCGAACAGGTGATCTCCACGCTCAGAGAGGAAATCGCGGAGCTTCAACTGGCGCGCGATATCGAGGTTCCATCGGTCGAACACCGCGACGCCACCCCCCTGCACGGGGACGTCATGGCCGTGCTGGTGGGGCAGTTGGGCTACCGCACCCCCGAGGCGGAGAACCTCGTGGAGCGGGCCGTCGCCTCGCTGGGAACGGACGCGGAGGCCGAGGCCATCCTGCAGGAAGTGTTCCGGCTGAGCCGGTAGGGAGAAAAACATGGTCATCGAGCGGCGCGTGAGCGCGAAGGCGGCGAGCCCGGCGGAAGAGCGGACGTTCACCTCGCTCAGGCCCACGAAGCTCGAAGAATACGTGGGCCAGACCGACCTGGTGGCCAAGCTGCGGATCGCGCTCGAGGCCTCGCGCAGGAGAAACGAGCCCCTGGGCCACATTCTCTTCCACGGGCCGCCGGGCCTGGGGAAAACCACGCTTTCACACATCATCTCGGAAGAGATGGGCACGCGCCTCGTCAAGACCTCCGGACCCTCACTATCGAGACCGGCGGACCTCATGGGAATACTCACGGGTTTACAGCAGGGCGACGTGCTGTTCATCGACGAGATCCACCGGATGCCCGGCGCGGTGGAGGAATTCCTCTACCCGGCGATGGAGGATTACCGCGTGGATTTCGTCGTCGATAGCGGCCCCATGGCCCGCACCATCAACTTTCCGCTCAAGATATTCACGGCCGTGGGGGCTACGACGCGCCCCGGCGCCCTGACCGCCGCCTTGAGAGAGCGCTTCTATCTCGTCTACCACGTGGATTTCTACTCGGAAGAGGAACTCGTGCAGATCCTCCTCAGGAGCGCCGTGCGCCTCGACGCCCCGATAGAAGAGGCGGCGGCTCGCGAACTCGCCCAGAGAAGCCGGGGTACGCCCCGGACGGCGAACCGGCTCCTGCTCTGGACGCGCGACTTCTGCCAGGCGCGGGGCGACGGCGCCATCAGCCTGTCCAAAACGCGCGAGGCGCTCGCCATGGAGGGCGTAGACGAATTGGGGCTGGACGCGCTGGACAGAAAATATCTGAGAACGATCATCGACCAGTACGGCGGCGGCCCGGTGGGGGTGGAGGCCATCGCCGCCACCCTGAACGAGGAAACGGACACCCTGGTGGACATGGTGGAGCCGTTCCTGCTGCGGGCGGGTTTCGTACAGCGCACGCGCGGCGGCAGGCGCGCGCCATCGGCGGCGTATTCACACCTCGGCGTCGCGCTGCCCAAAGGGGTTCAGCGGGAGCTTTGGGACGCAAGCGCAAAGGATGAGGAACCCGAGACGTCCCCTTGAGAGGAAAGAAAGCAGATGGAGCCTTTCGGCGGTTTCGGTAAAACGCTGATCCTGCTCGGCGCGGTCCTGATGGTCTTGGGAGTGATATTTCTGATTGCGCCCAAGATACCGTTTCTGGGAAAAATGCCGGGCGACATTCACCTGCGCGGCAAGAACTGGAGCTTTTCCTTCCCGGTGGTGACCAGCATCGTGATCAGCATCGTGCTGACGCTGCTCTTGAACCTTTTTTGGAGAAGATGACCCAGCGCTTTACTTCCAGCCCCCGCCGCCGTTTGCATACACGGTATCCGCCGTCATGAACTCACACGCATCCGAACACATGAACAGCACCAGCTCGCCGATTTCCTCCGGCGTGCCGAAGCGGCCCATCGGTATCTGAGCGCGCATCGACTCCCTGAGTTCTTCCGAGGAGACGTCATGAAACGGCGTGTCGATGGGTCCCGGCGATATGGACATGCACCGGATGCCCTTATCGGCATATTCGCGGCCCACGCCCATGCTCATCGTCACCACCGCGCCCTTGGCCGCCGCGTAGTGCACCGAGTGGCCCGGGCCTCCGCGCTTGTGCGCCATGCTGCCGATGTTGACGATGACGCCCTTGCCGTTTTCGAGCATTTCGGGAATCGCGGCCTGCATGCAGTAGAAAACGCCCTTGACGTTCAGGTCGAACGTCCGCTCCCACAGGTCGTCGTCAATACCCAGAAAATCGGAGCGCCTGAGTGCGGCGCCCGCGGAGTTGAGCGAGAAATCGACCCGGCCGAACCTCTCCCTGGCGCGCCTCGTCATGGCGAACGCCTCCTCGCGCGAGGTGACGTCCACCTTCATGTGAACGCCCCGGCCCCCGTTCTCGGTGACGCGCTCGGCCACATCGGCGGCGCCTTCCTCATCCAGGTCCGCGCAGAAGACGTTGGCCCCCTCACGCCCGAATATAAGGGAAGTCTCCTTGCCGATGCCGCTGGCCGCGCCGGTGACGATGATGGTTTTTCCCGCGAAATAATCAGGTGTCCTGGGCATCGAATGACTCCAATGGTCGGGAAAGTCTTTCTCCCTGGGTTCAAGTGTTCACGTCGGCCATGACGATTCGCTGCATTTCGTATTCCTCATCCGGAACGAGTCCCGGAATCGGCTCCCCCGCCAGAAAGCACAAGACGTTTTCCGTCGCGTCGAGTTCCATCTGCAGGCGCGAGGAGCGCGCCCTCGCGCCGAGATGCGCGGTGAGAATGCAGTTGGGCGCGCCCACGAGGACTCCCCGGTAAGGCTCTTCGGGGAAAACATCAATCCCGGCGCCCTCCAGGCGGCCCGAGCGCAGCGCGCGCGCGAGCGCCTCATCGTCCACGATGACGCCGCGCGCCGTGTTGATGAGAAAAGCGCCTTTTTTCATCATCGCGATCTCGTCTTCCCCCACCATGTGGACCGTCGCCGGCGTGGCGGGCACGTGCAGGGAGACGGCGTCGGCGCGCCGGTAGATTTCTTCTTTCCCGGCCCATTCCACGCCGTAGCGCTCGCCGAATTCCAAATCGGGCGCGAGGTCGTTCGCGATGATTTTTGCGCCGAAGCCTGATACGTGGCGAATCACCCGCTTGCCGATGCGCCCCACGCCGATGACGCCCAGGGTTATCTCATCGAGCGTGCGGCCCATGTACTGGAGCCACTCGTCGCGAAGGAGCGCGTCGTGCGAGCGATGCACGCCGCGCAGGAGCGAGAGCAGATGGCTCAGCGTCAGTTCCGCCACGGCCTCGGAGTTGGCCCCGGGAGTGTTCGCAACGAGAATGTTCCTCTCCCTCGCCGCGTTCAGATCCACCGTCTCGAGGCCCACCGTGGCGCGCGATATGAACCGCAGCCCTTTCGCCAAATCGAGTATCCTCGGGTTGAAGGGTTCCAGACCCGCGATGACGGCGTCGAAACCACCCCGAATCATCTCGGCGAACTCCTCCTCGTTCGGCCGTTTGCCCAAAGTGTTGCGCACGTACTCCACGCCCGCGCTTTCGAGCATCTCGATGGGCTTGGGGTCAATCTCCCCGAACGGCGTGGTGGAGACGAGTATGCGGGGAGCCATGTTGAATCTCCCGAAAAACACGAGTAACGAAACCAAAACCGATTTGCGGCTGGTGCAAGAATTATCTCAATGGGTTAAAGTATGAAAAACCCAGCGGAGATTACATGCCTCGATGAAGCGCTGTCAAACTCAGAGAGGCATCTGATAGAATCGGTCATCACTCTCCTGGCGACAAACAACACCTCACGGCGTGCGGTGCGATTGTGCCGTCAGGTGAGCGGATGGAGCATTACCCGAAACCGGAATATGGAGATTAGGATGGGTTGAACAAAAGATGCGTCGGGCATGTCCTCCCGCTCGACCCTTAAGCAGTACGCCGTCTGGATGATCGGGGCGCGGCGCTTTTCGCCTCGATGAACAGGAGGAAAAAAATGGGTCCCATTACCGCGGCGAGTGAGTCATACGAAACGCTGATGGATCTGAAATACGACAAGGAAATCATCGACAAAATAAAAGCCCTCGCGCCACAGATGGAAGAACTAGCGGCCGAGATCGACCGCGAGGGTCGCTTCCCCACCGAGAACTACAAACTGCTCACCGACGCGGGCCTGAACGCCCTGTGCATCCCCGAGGAATGGGGCGGTTCGGGGGCCAATTCCCTCACCTACAACATGGCGCTCGCCGAACTGGGCAAGGTGTGCGCCTCCACCGCGCTGACCTGGAACATGCACCAGACCTGCGTGAGCCTCTTTTTCGCCCTTGCGAACGATGAGCAGAAAAAGCGCGTGCTCCCCGACATCGTCGAGAACGGAAAGCTGTTCTCCTCCGTCACGGCGGAACGCGGCATGAGCTTCCGCCACCTCGTGACGCTCAAGACCATCTTCTCTCCCGTCGAGGGCGGCTACCGCCTGAGCGGCAGGAAGATTTCCGCCTCGATAGGCGAACACGCCGACTACTACTTCACCACCGGGTTCCTGGAGGGGAAGAAGACCGCCGCCGAGGCCATCATGACCGCCGTGCTCCATAAGGATTATGGGGGTTCATCCGTACAGGTGGTGTGGGACACCATGTCGATGCGGGGAACGGCGAGCGACGACATCATCTTCGAGGATACCTTCGTGCCGGACGAAGACATCCTGGGGGGTGAGAACTTCATCGGCGCGCTGGGGAAAATCGACATCACCATGTTCCATTTGGGCTTTTCCGCCGCCTATCTCGGCATCGCGGAAGGGGCCTACAACCATCTGGCGGAGTACGTGCGGACGACGCAGTACCCGCCCAACCCCGAACCCTTGAGCCACAACGAGATGTACCAGAGCAACATCGGCGAGTTGAGTTCCGAGCTCAGGGCCGCGCGGATGCTCCTCTACGAGGCGTCGCACGTCAAGGAACAAGGAGACGGCATGGCGAACCAGGACACGGTGAAAACCGTCATGCAGTCCAAATACATCTCGTGCGAGGTCTGCGCCAAGGTGGTGCAGCACGCGATGCGACTCGTGGGGGGCCGCTCCATCGCGCGGCGCTACCCCTTCGAGCGGTTCTACCGGGAGGGCATCACCGGCGTGGTGATGCCGCCTGCGAACTCGCGCTGCATCGAGGTCGCCGGCTGCATCGAGCTGGGTCTCACGGGAATGGTTCTGCAATACGGCTAGGCGGCATCATCACCGGGAGCGGTTTCGTCGGCCAGGAATATCGGGTCTTACTCCAGCAACGATATGGGCCGGCGGCCGGCGAACCCCCCTTCGTAACTGTGAAAATGTTCGATGTCGTCCTCGCCGAGCTTCCAGCAGTAGTAATAGCCGTCTCCCGAATCGAAATCCGCCAGCCACAAGCCTTTGACTTCCACGCCCAGGTTTCTGACGGCCTCAACCCACTCGCCGACCGCGTCGTTCATGAGTCCTTCGAGGCGCTTGGCATCACTTGACTCTTCGATGTTTTCCAGCTGTTCGCGCATCTCCTCAACGACACCGTAGTAATGTTGCGTCACTTCCCTGACCTGCGGCAGCAGGTCACGGGCTTCCTTCAGCGTAAAGATAGCCATCATGGTTCCTTTGCAATACAGCCGGGGCTTGTCTGCTCCCTCCGGGGAGGTTCCAGCCCTGAAAAGCCAAGCGGGCGAGGGGCGATTTCGCCATACGCTAATTCTTCGGGTCTTCTCATCCTCCCCGGCGCTGCGAGAATTTTCTCCCGAAAATCCCTGAGGCGATCACGTTCCGCTGCGCCTGGGTGGTGCCGCCGCCGATGGTGAACATCCGCACGTCGCGCGCCATGCGCTCGATCGGCAAATCGCGCGAATAGCCCGCGGCTCCGAAAATCTGGAGCGCATCGTTCGCCACCTTGATCGAGGCTTCGGCCGAAAACGTCTTGGCGATGGCCGCGAGGTGCATGTCGGGAAAGCCCGTTTTGGGGTCTTCCTGCACCGCCGCCCGGTGGAGCAGGAGCCGCGCGGCGTCGAGCTGGATGCGTCCATCCGCCAGAATCCACTGAAGCCCCTGGAACTCGGATATCGGGCGGCCGAACTGCTCGCGCTTTTTCGCGTATTCCACCGCCTGCGCAAAGGCGCCCTCGGCAAGGCCCAGGGCCACCGTTCCGGCCCCCACGCGCTGCGCGTTGTAGGCGGCCATCAGGCGGCCGAAGCCCACAGTCACCAGGTTTTCCTGGGGAACACGGCAGTTCTCGAAAATCTCCTCGCTCTCGGGAATACCCCGCAAGCCCATCATGAAGGCGCGCTCCCCGATGCGGAAGCCCTCCGTCCCCAACTCCACGATCAACGCGCCGATTCCCTGCTCGTCCCCGCCGTGCACCACGCGGGCGAAAACGAGGTTGATGTGGGAGACGCCCGCGCCGGTGATCCATTTCTTCTTGCCGTTCAGGATATATTCATCGCCGTCGCGCACGGCCCGCGTCGTCATGTCGGTGGCGGCGCTCCCAGCCTCGGGCTCTGTGATGACGATGGCGGGCTTATCGCCTGCCAGCACCATGGGCAGATATTTTTTCTTCTGCTCCTCGGTCCCGTATTTGATGATCGCCCCCACCACGCCCATGTTGCTGTCCACCACGATGCGCCCCGTGATGCCGCAGACCTTGGCCATCTCCTCGACCACCAGGACCGCCTCGATGAGCGGGCGCTCGGGTCCGCCGAATTCCCCGGGGATGTTCATGCCCATGAAGCCTGCATCCGCCAGAATACGGGCGTTCTCCCAGGGGTATTCCTCGGTCTCGTCCCAGTGCGCCGCCTTGGGCGCTATCTTGCTCGCCGCGATTTCACGGGCTTTTTGCCGGATTTCCCGTTGAGCGTCGGTGAGTTCGAAGTCCACCGCGGCCTCCTTTCAGGTGAAAGTGGAGGTAGCTTGCGAGAACCCCTTATGCAACGACTCGCGCGGGCGCGCAAGGGGGAGCTCAATTCCGACTGATGAACGAGTGGTTGATGGTTGCCTTTCAGTAGGGGCGCTTCGTGAAGCGCCCGTTTCCTCCGGCAAGGGCCGTTCGCGAACGGCCCCTACCCCTCTGCATGTCAGCCCGGTTTCAAGACGGCTGCCTCCCTGAAGAAGAACACACAGGCTCTTCCCTGCGAAACCACTTTCCCCTATTGCAGATTGTCGTCATTCCGGCGAATGCCGGAATCCAGAGCCGATGAAGGTGAAAATACGGCGGCCCTCCATTACCCCTTTCATGGGTGAGGATAAAAAGCGAAAGGAAAAAGTCAAAGTCCCTGGATTCCGGCATTCGCCGGAATGACGAGTTAATCTCCCTCCGCAGGGACAGGTCGCGACCTGTCCCTACCGCAAAGCACGCTCCCTTCCTGATCTACGAGCAATCGCTCCTTCACCAGTCACGATTGACCCCTACCTCCCCGTAAAGCGCGGCGGTCTCCTCTCCTTGAAGGCCCGCACGTCTTCCCCTCCCACCGGCAGGAGACATTGCTTGACGAGCCCCTCCAGAGCGAGCCACGTTCGGACCTAGCGTTCCAGGAAGTGGAGCCATGCGTAGGCCGGTGCGTAGCCGGGCATGCAGTCGATATCCGTTTCGTTGCAATGGCTCATCACGGCCGGGACAGCGGCCCAGAGGTCACGGGCGTCCTTACGTGTTTGGACGCGGCTCTTTAGCAGTACTTGCAAGGCGCTCGCCAAGGCATCGAATCCGGTTTGAAGCGCCTGTGTTTCCTGGAGCCATTGGAGGAAGCGGGCGCCCTCTCGGCATTGCAGGGCGGTCCAACCTGGTTTCGGGGCGTTCATTTTCGCCGCTCCCCCTTGGCGTGTTCGCGGAGGACGCGGTTCATCTCGGTCTGGTATCCCCGTCCGTTCGGGGCGTTCGCCCGGAACCACGCCACCACGTCGGCGTCGAGCCTGAGCGTAATCTGCCGCTTCACAGGGCGGTACAAGAGGCCGCGCCCGGCGTCGGACCAATCCAGAATTTCGGGTATGTCGCTCGTATCGATGGCTTCCTCCGGAAGGGCCGCGAGCGCCTCGATTTCCTTCTTGCGCTCCCTTGTGTGTTTATTGGAAGTCCCCTTCTTCATAAACTCTCCTCTCGCGCGCCGTGGCTTTGCGGGCGCTGATGATGCGGCCCGTCTCGACGCCGAGGACATGCTTGCGCCTGTTGGTGCGGTTCTTGTTCTCATCCCATATCCAGCGCAACGACCACGGCTCCTGTGTAACCATAATAATGTAACTACAAAAACGTATTTCGTCAAGGACGCCGATACCGGCATGTATCTGTAGCCCCTGCGCCTGCCCGGTGCCTGAGGCGCAATCACAGAAAGCAAACCTCAACAGAGAAGGGAGGGTATGCGCTTTTCTGGCCAGAGTGAGAAGGCCGGCGGTTATCGACTTTGCTCGTCATTCCGGCAGGCGACGGAATGACGGGTTAATCTCCCTCCGTAGGGACAGGTCGCGACCTGTCCCTACCG
>CAYTSP010000324.1:0-6709 GCA_964440505.1 uncultured Nitrospinaceae bacterium | reverse complement strand
CTTCAAGGGCCTGCTCTTTCTGGGCAGCGGCAGCGTCATCCACGCGCTTCACCACGCGCCCGAGGAACAGCAGCAGGACATGCGCTACATGGGGGGCTTGAAGGACAAGATGCCCGTCACGTACTGGACGTTCCTGATAGGTGCTGTCGCCATCGCGGGCGTGCCGCCGCTGGCGGGCTTCTGGAGCAAGGACGAGATTCTGGCGAACGCCTTCTTCACGGGACACTACACGGTCTGGATCATGGGCACCGTTGCGGCCTTCATGACGGCCTTCTACATGTTCCGGCTCATCTTCATGACGTTTCACGGAGAGATGCGCGTCGACCATCACGCCCGCGAATACATTCACGAATCGCCCGCCACGATGACGGTTCCGCTCGTCATCCTGGCGGTCCTGAGCGTCATCGGCGGCGTGATTCCGGGCTTCCCGCCCGAGGCCGGCTGGATACACCGCTTCCTCGCCCCCTCGCTGGCGAAGATGCCGGCGGGCGGCCAGGCCATGGACCAGGGCGTGCACCTGATGAACGCCGCGGCTGGCGGCGGACACAGCGGGCCGGCGGTGGTGTTCCTGATCATCCTGGCCATCGCCGTCGCCGTGGGCGGCATCGCCCTGGCGTGGTACATGTACGTCAAGGACACCGATGCGCCGAATCGCCTGTACGAGCGTTTTGCGGGCTTGTATCGTCTGCTTCTCGAAAAATACTATATCGACGAGATTTACCAGGCCTGCATCGTCGAGCCCATCTACAAGCTCATGCGCGGCCTGTGGACCTTCGATGCGAAAGTGGTGGACGGCGCGGTGAACGGCAGTTCGCTCATCACCGTCGTATCGAGCCGCTTCTCGGGCATATTCGACCTTCGGACGGTGGACGGCGCGGTGAACGGCACGGCGAGCTTCATCCGCTTTTTCTCCCAGGTATTCAAATACCTGCAATCCGGGATGGTTCAGAATTATCTTTTCGTGATGCTGTTGGGCATCTTCGTGATGCTGAGCGCGTACCTTTTCCGCTGATGCGATGAGGTTTTGGAGGAACTATGAGTAACATCCCGCTTCTTACGCTGATCACCTTCCTGCCCGCGTTGGGCGCGGTGATTATCATGCTCTTCATGAAGAAAGAGCAGACGAAAGCCATCAGGGGTTTCGCCACGGCGGTGGTGGTCTTGGATTTCCTGATCTCGCTTCCGCTTTGGTTCAAATTCGATCAGGCCGAAGCCGGCTTTCAGTTCGTGGAGAAGGTGAGCTGGATACCCACCATCGGGGTGAGCTACTTCGTCGGCATCGACGGGATCAGCGTGCTGCTCGTCCTGCTCACGACGCTGACGATGATCGTGGGGGTCGTGTGCTCGTTCACCGCCATCGAGGAGCGCGAAAAGGAATACTACGTCTGCCTCCTCTTGCTGGCGACCGGCATGCTGGGCACCTTCATCGCGCTCGATATTTTCCTCTTCTACGTGTTCTTCGAGATCACCCTGGTGCCGATGTACTTCCTCATCGGCGTGTGGGGCGGGCCGAGAAAGCTGTACGCGGCGATCAAGTTTTTCCTCTATACGCTGTTCGGCAGCGTGTTGATGCTGCTGGGAATCCTGGCGTACTACTTCGCCAACTTCAAGATGGGCACCGGCACCCTCACGTTCGATCTGGTGGAGCTCTACGCCGTGGGGCCGAAGATACCGCTTTCGCTCCAGATATGGATATTCCTGGCGTTCTTCATCGGCTTCGCCATCAAGGTCCCCATGTTCCCCTTCCACACCTGGCTGCCGGACGCGCACGTGGAAGCGCCCACGGCGGGCAGCGTGATCCTGGCGGGCATCCTGTTGAAAATGGGAACCTATGGATTCGTGCGCTTCGCCCTGCCCCTGCTGCCCCAGGCGAGCCATGTGTTCGTGCCCTTCATGGTGTTGCTCTCCATCATCGGCATCATCTACGGGGCGCTGGTGGCCATGGCGCAGACCGACATCAAGAAACTGGTGGCCTATTCCTCGGTGAGCCACCTGGGCTTCGTGATGCTGGGCGTTTTCGCCCTGAACGAGCAGGGCGTGCTCGGCGGACAGCTTCAGATGATCAACCACGGAATCAGCACGGGCGCCTTGTTCCTTCTGGTGGGCGTCGTTTACGAGCGGCGCCATACGCGCCTCATCTCAGACTATGGCGGCCTCTCGAAGGTCGTGCCGGTCTATACGGTGATCTTCGCCATCACGATGCTGAGCAGCATCGGGCTGCCCGGGCTGAACGGGTTCGTGGGCGAGTTCCTCATCTTGATCGGCGCGTTCAAGAAGAGCTACGTGTACGCCGCGTTCGCCGTCATCGGCATCGTCCTGGGAGCGGCCTACATGCTCTGGCTCTTCCAGCGGGTGTTCTTCGGGAATCTGGACAATCCCGAGAACGAGAAGCTCACCGACTGCAACACGCGCGAGGTTCTCTACCTTCTGCCGCTGGTCATCCTGATGTTCTGGATTGGTCTCTATCCCAAGCCGTTCCTCGGGAGGATGGAGGCGAGCGTGAAGAAGGTCGTGAAGATGGTGAACGTGGCGGAGGTTCCGCAAAAGGCGGCGCTCGGCAAAATAACGAAGCTCGAGAAAAGATGAACGAGATTTCGCTTGAATTGATGGAGTCTTTCTGATGCAAGTTGTGATTCCCGATATCGCCCTGTCCCTGGCGCTTCCCGAAATAGGGCTGGCCATCCTCGTCTGCGCGGTTCTGATCCTCGACCTGTTCGTGTCGATAGAGAACAAATCCCGCGTGGGCGTCGTGGCGTTCGTTGGGGTCGTGATTCTGGCGCTCGTCGCCTTCGGGCAATGGGGCGAGGGCTCGAGGACGACGTTCAACGGCTTCTACGTGGTCGACAACCTGAGCGTGTTCGTGAAGGTGAGCGTGCTGGCCTGTACGGCCATTTCCATCCTGCTGCTTCTTCAATACGCCAAGGTGGAGAAGATCAACTACGGCGAACTCTACGCCATGCTGCTCTTCTCGGTGTTCGGGATGCTCGTGATGGCGTCCGGCAACGATTTGCTCACCGTCTACCTGGGGCTCGAAACCATGAGCATCAGCATCTACGTGCTCGTGGCGTTCATGCGGCACGACCCCTTGAGCCGGGAGGCGGGCCTCAAGTATTTCCTGATGGGCGCTTTCGCCTCCGGCATCCTCCTGTACGGTATGGCCCTGACGTACGGGTTCACCGGAACGACTTCGATTCGCGGAATCGCGGAGGCGTTCGCAGGCTCGGGCGGCGCGGCCATCGCGCAGAACCCGGTGATGATTTTCGGCCTCATTCTCCTCGTCGCGGGATTCGGCTTCAAGCTGGCGCTGGCGCCGTTTCACATGTGGCTGCCCGACGCCTACACGGGCGCGCCGACGCCGATTACGGCCTTCATGTCCGTGGCCGTCAAATTCGCGACCGTGGCCGCCCTGATGCGGATATTCTTCGTGGCGTTCCCGGCCATGGCCGAGAGGTGGAACACCCTGTTGTGGGTGCTCACGGCGTTCACGATGGTGTGGGGGAACGTGGCGGCCATCGCGCAGACAAGCCTCAAGCGCATGCTGGCGTACTCGAGCATCGGACACGCGGGCTACGTGCTGATGGGCGTGGTGGTCTCCATGAGCGTGATCGACGGCAAGGTGACGTTCTCCTCCATCGGCATCAGTGCTGTGGCGTTTTATCTGCTCGCCTACCTGTTCACGAACTTGGGAGCCTTCGGGATGCTGATCCTCGTGTGCCGGGAGGGATACCGGGGCGACAACATCGAGGACTGGAAGGGGATCGGGCAGGCGCACCCCTGGGCGGGCATGGCCTTCGTCGTGTTCCTGCTCTCGCTCGGCGGCATTCCGCCGACGGCCGGCTTCGTCGGCAAGCTCTACCTGTTCGCCGCGGCGGTGCAGAACGAGTATTACTGGCTCGCCGCCATCGGGCTCGTGATGAGCGCGGTTTCGATGTACTACTACGGCCGCATCATCATGGTGCTGTACATGGAGAACCGGGGCGAGACCCAGGAGGTGATGAGCCTCTCGAGCGCGCCCTCGCTTTTCTTCGCGATGGTGGTGCTGGTGGTGGGGACGCTTCTGCTGGGCATCTTCCCGGGCAGCTTCCTCGACGCGGCGAAGGGAACAGTCGCCGGATTCATATAGCAATCACAGACAATCCAAACGGCTGCGCGCTTTTCTCCTCCTCCTGAGCGGGACTGATGCCGCGCGCGCCTCTCCCGGCGGGGGCCTTGCCGCCCGGCCCGGATGGGCAGGACGGACCGGATGAAAAACCCTATTCCTGCGTGCTCTCGTGCCAGCGGAGAACGCGGTTGCGGACCGCGCCCAGGCCGTAGATGGCGCAGAAACCGATCACCCCGATGAGCGCCATGCCCATGAAGGCGTCCGCGGTCAGGTTGTCTTCGCGCGCCAGCATGATCATGAACCCGATTCCCTCCTGCGCCCCCGCCAGCTCGGCCGCGATGAGCCCGCGGAAGGCATAGCCGAGTCCGATCCACAGCCCGGTCATGATGTGGGGCAGGGTGGCGGGCAGCGTGACCCGCCAGAAAAGCTGCCCCCGGCCCGCGCCCAGGGAGCGCGCCGCGCGGATGATGGCGGGATCGGTCATCCCGACGCCGTCGAAGGTGCAGATGATGGCGGGAAACAACGCGCCGTAGGTGATGATGAAAACCTTGGAGCCCTCCCCCATCTGGAACATCAGGATGGCGAGGGGAATCCACGCAACCTCGGGTATCTGCCTTAAAATGTCCACGATCGGTTCGAGCGCCTCGCCGATGATCCGGACCTGCCCCATGAGCAGGCCGATCAGGATGCCCAGGACGGAGCCCAGAAAGAAACCCTCGGTGATGCGAACCACCGAGGCGATGATGTGGTGAAGGAGCTCACCCCCTTCGGAGCGCCTGATCCCGGACTGGATGGCCATCCAGGGAGACGGCAGGATGAGCGGGTCCACCAGTTCGAGGGTGACGCAGAGCTGCCAGAGGACGACGAACCCCGTCACCGAGACGGCGGATATTCCAAGGCGGCCTGACACGGATTGCGTCTGCAACGTCTCTCCTAGTAGAACGTGCCTTCGCGGCTCGTGGACTGCCAGCGGAGAAACCGCCTGTCCGCGATTTCCACGAGGCGCGTGATGCTGAACCCCAGGGCGCCGATTACGGCCATGCCCAGGATGACCAGATCTCCGCGGAAATAATTCCGGGCGTCCTGAATCAGGAATCCCAGACCCGACGTGGAACCCACCAGCTCCGCCGCGACCAGCAGGGCGAAGGAGACCTGAACGCCCAGCCGGAAACCGGTGAAGATGTAGGGGAGGGATCCGGGAAGGACCACGCGGAAGAAAATGTCCCGGCGGTTGGCCCCCAGGCTGCGCGCGGCGCGCACCAGAACGGGGTCCAGCGAGCGGACCCCCACGAAGGTATTGGTGACGACGGCGAGGAACACGCCCATGGATATGATGAATACCTTGGAGGCGTCCTCGATGCCGAACCAGATAAGGGCCACCGGGATCCAGGCCAGGCCGGGAATGGGCCGGATGATTTCGACCAATGGCCCCACCGCCGCGTGGAAGAGGCGGAATTGACCCATCAGGATTCCGATGACTACGCCGGTAACCGAACCGACGACGAAACCCATGAACATTCGCCAGAGGCTGGCGGCAATGTGCTCCCGCAGCTCACCCGCCTGAATCAGATCGACCGCTCCCTCCCAGACATCCCCGGGAGGCGGCAGGAAGAGCGGATTGACCAGTTGGTACTTCGTGACCACGAACCAGAGGGTAAACAATCCCCCGATAGAGATGGCGCGCGTCACGAATTTTCTGTTCATGGGCCCTCTCCCGAAGACGCGGCGCCGGAATCCTGCACTTCGAGCGACTTCTCCACCTCGACCCGGATGAGGTCGTCCATCGTCCGGTAGAGTTCGTTGAATTCGGGAGAAGTCCTCTCCCGGGGACGGGGGAGGTCGACGCCCAGGAGAGCCTTCACCTGGCCCGGGCGGGCCGTCATGATCATCACCCGGTCGGCCAGAACGATGGCCTCGTCGATGGCGTGGGTCACGAAGAGGACGGTTTTCTTCGTTTCGCCGAGAAGCTTCAGGAGTTCTTCCTGCATCACCCGGCGCGTCTGGGCGTCCAGTGCGCCAAAAGGCTCGTCCATCAACAGCACTTCGGGATCGTTCGCCAGCGCCCGGGCGATCCCGACGCGCTGCTTCATTCCGCCCGAGAGCTCGAAGGGGAATTTGTCCTCGAATCCCGTGAGGTGGATGCGCTGGATGAGTTCCCGCGCGCGGGCGTGCCGGTCGGCTTTTTCCATCCCCTTCAGGACGGGACCGAACTCGATGTTCTGGAGCACCGTCCGCCAGGGGAAAAGGGCGAATTCCTGGAAGACGAAACCCCGGTCGGGTCCCGGCTCGACGACCGGACGCCCGTCGACGCGGACTTCTCCCCCCGAGGGGGGGAGGAATCCCGCGACGATGTTCAGGAGGGTGGATTTTCCGCATCCGCTGGGACCGAGGATGCAGATGACTTCGCCTTTCTGGACCTCGAGGTTGATTTCATCCAGCGCCCGCACCGTTGATCTGGAGCGCCGGTCGACGAATTCTTTCGAGACCCGATTTACTTGCAGACTGACCGTCATACCGGAAATTCCATACAGACACCCCAAACGGGGTTGTTGAAAAACCCCACAGATGGGGCGCGCGAAATTTCACTCCCCCCTTGAGGGGGAGTCA
>CAYTSP010000323.1:0-12329 GCA_964440505.1 uncultured Nitrospinaceae bacterium | reverse complement strand
CCCCTTGAGGGGGAGTCGGTGAAGCCGAGCGAATTGTGCGAAGGCTGAACCGGTGGGGGGACATGTCACAGAAAAAAGCTCCCCCCACCGACTCGCTTGCGGGCTTGCGCCCTTACCTCGTCGACTCCCCCTCAAGGGGGGAGTAATTCTTCTCTCGCATCGGATGGTTCCATACGCTGAATCATGAAATCGGGACTTCTCAACAACCCCGTATGCGTCTCCTACGGATTTCAATATAGGGCGATTCTCTGTGAAGCGCACATCAAATGAGCGCCTCTTGGGAATAGAATCCTCAAAAACCGCGCGAAAGACAAGGGGAGCAGAAATGCCCTTCCTGTCCTTACAGGTGGGGCAGGGCTTTCAGGACGTTCACCTGGTTCGTGTTGCCCATGTGGTAAAGCTGGATGGCGTCGCGGTAGACCTTCTCCACAGGCGCGTCCTTCATCACGCCCATGCCGCCCCAGACCTCCACCGCCTTCGTCGCGAGATGGTTCAGCGTCTCGACGGCGAGCACCTTGGTCGCCCGCGCGAGTTTCTGGTCGTGAACCCCCTCATCAATGCTCCACGCGGCGCGCCAGAGCAGCGTTCTCGCGGCTTCGAGGCGGGTGAACATCTCGAGCAGGAGCGCGCCGATCAGGTCGTGCTCGATGATGGGTTTTCCGCCCTGCACGCGCTCGCGCGCGTAGCCGAGCGCCAGATCGTAGGCGCGGCGGGCGATCCCCAAAGATGTGGCCGTCGCCTCCACGGTGCCGACGTTGGTGACGCTCCTCCTGCCCTCCTGGAACGCATCCTCCTCGCCCAGGCGGTCTTCCACCGGCACCCGCACGTCGCGGAAGATGAGGTCGTGCTGGGGGTAGCACCTGAGGCCCACCTTGTCGTGCAGCCTCCCGACCTCGAAGCCCTCGTGCGGCGGGAAGATCATGAACCCCGTCGTGCCCTTCGTCCACGGGACGCTCCTGTCCGTCCGGGCGAAAGCGGTGACGTATTTCGCCTGCGCGCCCATGGCGATGAACTGCTTCATGCCGTTTAAGACATAACAATCCCCCTCGCGCACCGCGCTGAGAGAAGGGCCGGCGGCGGGGTCCGCGTCGAAGGGGAGGGCGTTGTCGCTGCCGGCGCCCGGCTCCGTGATGGCGATGCCGATGCAATAGAGCGGGTCTGCCAAGTAGTCGGGGATCACGCGCGCGAGTTGTTCGGGCGTCGCCACGGCGATGAGGCCCGCTATCGCCTTCCAGTTGTGGCTGTACACCTTGGAGACGGCGGGCGAGCCGACCGAGAGTTCCTCCACCACGACGCACTGGGTGAGGACGCTGGCCCCGTCGCCCCCGTGCGCCTCGGGCACGCCCAGGGAGTGGAAGCCGAGCGCGGCGCCTCGCTTCACCAGGTCGTAGGGGAACTTGTCCTCCCCGTCGGGCCGGTTTTCGAGTTCGGCCACGACGGGCAGCATCTCCTCCATCGCGAATTTTCTGGCGAGGAGTTGCAGGCTTTTCTGTTCTTCACTCAGTTCGAAATCCATGCGGGTTTCCTCATCAATTTTCTGTGTCTGGCGCGTCTCGAGATAGAAGCGAGTGCACCTTCAGGTTTTATGATGTCTCCTGCATGCGGAGCTTTATCACACGGCGCTCTCGCCGCAAATCGCGAGCGCGGCGGCGAGGTAGACCCTGGCCGCCGTCACCACGTCCTCGATCAAAACGTGCTCGCCCACGGCGTGCATGAGTCCTTGCTTCTCGGCCTCCGGGTGCATCCGCCCGCCGGGGCCGTAGCAGACGCAAGGGATGCCGTAGCGGTTGAAATGCGTGGAATCGGCCGCGGGCCGCCTGATGACGGGAGCGGTCGCCTCGCCCGTCACCTCCTCGTGCGCCCGGAGCGCCGCCTGCACCAAGGATGCGTCCGCATCGAGCAGTGTGGGCGGGTCGTTCACGTAAAACGCGAGCGAGGCCCGCCCGGCTTCATCTGCCACGCCGTCGAGAACGCCGCGCAGTTCGCGCTTGATGTCCTCGGTGTTCTGGCCCGGCACGGTGCGGATGTCGAGATAAAGGCTCGCCTCGGCGGGGTTTCTGGAAAGCCGCCAGGGCCAGCCGCCCCGGACGGCGGCTATCGTCACGTTGGGGTGCTCGCCCATGCAGGAGTGCCTGGCCTCGTAATCGGGGATCCAGCGCTCGACGGCGCTTTGTATCCGGTGGATCGCGCGCACGGCGTTCACGACGCCCGGACGGTTCGAGAAGACGCTGTGGCTGATCGTGCCGGTCGCGGTGATCTTCGCCCACACGACGCCCATGTTCGCGTTCGAAACCTTGAGCCCCGTCGGTTCTGCGAGGATGGCGCAATCCGCCGTCTCGCCATGCAGGATGAGGTGCCGCGTGCCCGTCCCGTAGCCCGAGTAGGATTGGCCCTTGAATTCATCCACGGGCGCTTTTTCTATCTCGCCCACCACGCCGGCCAGCGTAACGTCGCCGCGCAGGGCGACCTCCTCCCGGCAGATGGCCTCGAGGGCCGCCAGAGCGCCTGCAAGCCCGCTCTTCATGTTGTTTGCGCCCAGACCCCACAACCAGCCGTCCCGGTGGACGGCCCTGGGCTTGAAGCCCTCGCCGCTCAGGTAGTCCTCATCCCCGTCGTAGGAGGTGTCCATGTGGCCGGTGAAGAGCAGGTTCGCGCCGTCGCCGTCGCCCTCGCGCACGCCGATGGCGTTCGGCCTGCCGGGGTCGACCTCCTGCAGGCGGGTCTCAAGCCCCGCGCGCGCCATGCGCCCCTCCAGATAGCGCGCCATCTGCGCCTCCCCGCCCGTGGGGCTGGGGATGTCCACCATGTCGCTCAGCAACTCAAGCACGGCGTCTGCGGTGATGTGGCGCGCGCAGCGCGCGTAATCGGGGTGCGGCATCGAATCCTTCTCTCCCTTAACGTATCGGGTGCTCCAGCGTATCACGGGCGGGTTGTTTTCCGGTATCTTTGCCAAGAATCGAGGCGCGCCTTCTGAAACAAGCCACGAGCGCGCTCGGATGCGATTACACCCGGAACTTGATCTTGATCGGTGGGCGATCTGTGCGCCTGGCGGCGCCGGTCCGCGCCTAGCCGGCTTCTGACTCGGTCTGGAAGCGCGCGGCGAGCAGATATCGATACAGCTTGAGGGCGAGCCGCTCTTCGTGCTCCTCCAGCCAGTGCCGGGCGGGCGGCGTCAGCACCATCGTCCGGCAGGTTTCGTCTGCTACTACCGAGGTTGTTTTCCTGTCCAACGAGTCGGTCGGCCATATCGCATCGCCAGCGCTGTACTGGTGGAGACGCGCACCGGCAGAATCGCAGGCGGAAGCCCGGCCCGAAAGCAGGAATTGCAGATCCGTGCATGGCGCATCGACTCCCGCGAGGATTTCGCCGGGAGCGTATTCACGAGGGTCCAGCCAGTTCCTGAGTTCTTTCATCAGGTCCTCGAAATGAATTTGCCGCTCCAGATAGCGTTCGAGGTCATCGGCGGTGTGCGCCAGCAGCGAGGCGCGCCGCTTTTCCGCCATGTCCGCGTCCGTCTTCCATGCCCCGATGACGATCTCCTCGCAGCGCTCGAGAGCGTGGTCCGCACTCGGCTCAACCAGCAGTTCCGCGGATACCGGAGGCGGGAGGTTGCGCTCCAACCCGGCCCTCAACTGGTCGGACAACGCACACAGAACCACAGGCACTCCGGCGGCGTTCGCCGTCTGAAAGAACCTGGAGAGGACGCTCACCGCCGAGAAGTCGAAGCCCGAGACGGCGGCGAAGTCCAGCATCAGACAAACAGGACGTGAAGCGCCGCTCAGGGATTTCTTGAGATGATCGGCGAGAGGATAGACGCTGCCGAAGAAGATGTACCCGCGCAGCCGGTAGGCATGCACGTGCTCGCCTTCGGCCAGCAGGATGGCCCGGTCGGGGATGGGACGGGCTTTGTTGCTTCGGCGCTCGCGCGTCGTGAACCTGTTTTCGATCGGATCCACGCGGCTGAGTCGCATGGCGAAGAACACGAGGGTGGCCAGCATTCCCGCGCCTATACCCTCGATCAGTCCGAAGGAGATGATGACAACGAAGATCAAAACGATAATGCCGTATTCCGACCAGGGGAGCCGCTTGCAGCTTCTCAAGAGACCTTCGTCTATCATGCCGGAACCCGCAAAAAACAGAATTCCTCCTACAAGCGGCACCGGGACCAGTTCGAGCATCCAGTCGCCCAGAAACAATGCGCCGCCGATGACGAGGGCGGCGGCGATGCCGGTCAGGCGGGTGGTTGCCCCGAGCAGTTTGCTTCGCAGCGAGGCGGGCACAACCGTGCACGCCACCGTGCCGCCGCCCAGGCCTGCGACCACGCTCGCGAACCCGGCCGCCCGGAACTCCCGGTCCCAGTTCAGTTCGTGATTCGCGGCCAGTTCGAGGCCTGCGAAATTCATGATTACGACGATGAGCGCGATCAGCATCAGCGTCAGCATGTTGGGAATCTGCTTGACGACCGCGGCCCATTCCAGATGCGCGAGATCGGCGATTCCCAAAGCCGGCCACAGGTTTCCCTCTGCGGTGCTCCTGAACAGCAGACCCGCTTCTCTCGCTTCGTCGCCTGATACGCCAAGAGCGCTCAAGGCGAAGTGGTATGCGACAATGACAATCGCGACGCTCACGGGCAGGATCAGGGGGTTTCGCCAGTGTTTCATTGCGAGGTACAGGGCAATCCCGTACGCTGCGCCAAGGCCCCATCTCCAGAGCATAGATGGCTCCAGAAGCGCCGGAATCGTCCGCCAGTCCGGGTCCGCTCCCATCATGGACATGGCCGCGAGGCACACGGCCCCTCCGATGCCGGCCACGAATCCACCCGCCACCGGATAGGGGATGAAGCGAACCAGATTGGCGAGCCGAAAATACCCGATGATGAGACAGCAGACGCCGGTGGCCATTGCGCTGAGCATGAGCGCCCCCGCCGTGGTGACGAACAGTGCTTTGCCCTCGGCGTCCATTGTGGATCCGATCAGGGCCATGACGAGCACAAGCGCGGGTGACAACCCCGAAATCGCTCCGCGGTAGCCGCCTGCGAGGGCGATGATCAGGCAGGCGGCGAAGTTTCCGAACAAAACCAGACCGACGCCCTGGGAGGAATACGGAGCCAGGGCTCCGGAGAATATGAAACTTCCGAAGGCAATCTGGGAGACGAGCAGCCCCAGGCCCGAGGTAGAGCCGGCCGAAAAGCGCCGGAACGGCCTTCTCGGACAAGATGTCCGCACGTAGTTCGGACGCGATATCTCGGAACAAGTATTTCACTTTTGAGTTCGCTCGTGGTCCATGTGTCGCAAAGATGTTTCTTTATCCCTTAACGTACAGGGTGCTCTAGCGTATCATGGGCGGGTCGCTTTCCGGTATCTCCGTTTTCATCGAGGTGCGCCTTCTGAATCAAGCCACGAAAATGCGCGGATACGATTACACCCGGGGCTCGGTCGGCTGGGCCATCACGCGCCTCTCGGTGCCGATTTGCGGCGAGCGCATCCTGCGAAATCTGGACGGCATCTTTGAGATTTACTGGCTCGGCCAAATGGGGGCGGACTCGCTGGCGGCGGCGTCTTTGGGCTTCATCGTCTTGTTGTTCATTCGCTCGGGGCCTTTCGGGCTGAGAATCGCAGGGCAGGCGCTCGTGGCCCAGCGCGTGGGCGCGAACGACCCGGATGGCGCTTCGATCATGGCCGGGCAGACCATTTTCCTGGTCGGGATATTCAGCCTCATCACCACGATTTTCGGGTATTGGCTGGCTCCTTTCCTGATGGGGATGATGACGCGCGACCCGAAACTCGCCGCCCTGGGCGTCATCTACATCCGCTCTGGTTTCGCCGTGCTGCTCGCCGTGGAGGCGATGTTCGTGGTCGGCCAGATATTGAGGGGAACCGGCGAGCCGGGCATCACCATTGCGGGCGTCGTGGCCTCTACCGTCTTGACGCTCATCTTCATCCCGCTGTTCATGTTCGGCTGGGGCCCGATTCCCGCGTTGGGGATAGCGGGCAGCTTTCTCGGAATCGGCGTGGGGCGGCTGGGTGGTTTCTTGACCATGCTGGCCTTCATCGTGAAGGGAAAATCGAGGCTGGAGTTAAGGTGGTCAGATCTGCGCCCGAGAGGCTCAGAGATATCCCGCGTCGCGCGGCTCGCCTGGCCCGCGATGGCGCAGAACCTGCTCGAGCGCAGCGCGCTGCTGCTCATGGTGCGGATGCTCTCGCCCTTCGGGGCGGGCGCCCTCGCGGCATGGAGCATCGGCAACCGTGTGACGATGATCGCCCGGATGCCCAGCTTCGGCCTGCAAGCCTCGGTGCGAACGCTGGTGGGGCAGAACCTGGGGGCCGAGAAACCCGAGCGCGTGACGCGCACGGTGTGGCTCGCCGTCGCCGCCCTCACTGTGCTGATGATGGTCGTGAGCATCGCCTTGTTCGCCTGGGCGCGGGAGGTCGTCTCGTTTTTCGGCATGAAGGGCAACGCCACCGCCGTCATGGCGCTCAGGATTTTGTGCGCGGGTCTGCTGATGGAGTCGATCCGCCGGGTGATGGCGGGCGCCTTCCAGGGAGCCTCGCGCTCGAAGCCGCCCATGATGGTGGAAGGCGTCGTCCGCTGGGGGCTTCAGCTTCCCGCCGCCTATATGCTTTCTTTCTGGTTCGCCGTGGGCGCAGACGGCGTTTGGTGGGCTGTGAGCGGGGGCCAGATTCTCAGCGGCGCGCTCCTGCTCGCGTGGTTTTTCCGGTGGACGAGGAGCGGCGACATTCGAGGATTCGCAGGCGTTCGGGGTTTGAAATCAGCGCGTGAAACCACTTAATCTGTCTCGGCTCGTTCTGGGGGCAAGACCCGGAGCGTATGTTGAGGGAGTGTTGAGGCGCTTACGCGATGCGTTGTGCGCCAGGAAAGGGTCAGGACGATGAACAGGGTTTTAGCGGCAGGGCTTTTTCTCATAGCGGGGTTTGGCGTTGTCGTGACCTTGACGAAAAGGCCTGAACCTCCGAAGCAGCAGATGCGTGCGCCCGTAACAGAGGATATGGCGCAAATCAACCAGGGGAAAAAGCTGTTCTCGCGCAACTGCATGCGCTGCCACGGACCCGAAGCCAAGGGTTCACGAATCGGCCCGCCACTGGTCCACAAGGTATATGAACCCTCCCATCACGGGGACGCCGCTTTCTTCATGGCCGTCTCGCGCGGGGTGAGGAGCCACCACTGGAAGTTCGGCGACATGCAGCCCGTGCCCGGCGTGAAGCCCGAAGAGGTGGCCCTGATTGTTCGATACGTGCGCTGGCTGCAGCGGAAGGCCGGAATTTTTTAGCGGGCAGGGGATGAAGAAGCGATGAACGAGCAAGACGCGCTATATGAGTTGAGGCGAAAACGCCTGCGGAGAATGGTCGCCCTTTGCGGGCGGGCGCACCCCTTCTACAAGCGCCGTTTCGCCGAGGCGAACCTCATTCCTGATGCGATAAAGGAACTGGACGACCTCCAGAAAATCCCCCTCACGAAAAAAGAGGATTTCATGGCGGCGCCCGAGGATTTCAGCCTCGACCCCGCCTGGCTGCCCGAGCTTCCCTTCGAGGAGCGCACGATGTGGAACGTGGCCTACACCACGGGCACCACGAGCGGGCGGCCGTCTCCTTTCTTCAACACCACGCACGACCAGTACCACATCATGCTCCAGGCGCGGGTCTGCAACGAGGCCGAGGGCCTGCGGGCCGGCGACGTCATCGCGAACCTCTACCCGCTCTCGCCCATGCCCCTGGGCGGGTTTTTGTGCTGCGTGCGCTCCGCGGAAATCATGGGCCTTCCCGTGGTGAGCGCGCTCACGGGCAGCCCGCATCCCGAATATCCCGTAAGGCGCTCGCTCGATGAGGCGATTGAAGTGGTGGCCGGCTCTGGAGCCACCATCATCTGGGGGGTGCCGAGTTTCGTCCGCCGTTTTTTACGGAGGGCGCGCGAGCGCGGCGTCAAGCTCCCCCGCGCGCGCATGGTGCTCACCACGGGCGAGGCGGTGAGCGACGCCCTGCGCGAGGAGTATATGGACCATCTGCGCTGGTTCGGGGCGGATGAGCCGCAAGTTAGGGTGCGCTACGCGGCGACGGAGATGCAGGGCGGTCTCGTGCAGTGCGCGAACGAGGCGATGCCGCACAACGTCGTCCCCGAGCTCTACCTGCTCGAGGTGGTGGACCCGGAGACGGGCGAGCGCGTGCCGGAAGGAGAGGAGGGGGTGATCGCCCTTACGCACTTACACCGCAGGGGCACGGTCTTTCTGCGCTATCTCATCGGCGATCTCATCGCGCTCAGGTGGGAGCCTTGCCCGCACTGCGGGCGGGTGGGCGAGCGCATCGTGCGCCTGCCGAGGCGGACGGGCGACCTGCTCAAGGTGCGCGGGATGCTGATGAACCCGGATATCGTATTCGACCTCCTCTCGAAAGAGCGGGCGATTCGCGAGTTCCAGGTGAGGATTCGCAAGTCCGCGCCCGAGGATGCGGATTCGATGGATGAGATGATCATCCGCCTGGAAGCCGAGGAATCGGAGCGCGCGCGGCTCGGCGCTTCCCTGCCGGAGCGGGTGCGGGGGGCGGTGATGATACGGCCCGTTCTCGAATTCGTGGCGCCTGGCGTGATCCACGACCCGATGCGCGACGTGAAGGCCCGCCGCCTCGTCGATGAGCGGTGAGAAAGGTCATATCGGGCTTCAGGCGACCTCGCTCGTATTGTCACCGGGTTACATGGCGTGACCTGTCCTTCCGAGGCGGTACGGTCATGTCGTCATTCCGGCGAAAGCCGGAATCCATTTGCGGGCGGAATGACAATACTCCGGCTTTTCATCTCCTCGTCATTGGCGGGAATCAATCAAAAATAAAGAACAAAAGCAAAACAAATGGATTCCGACGAACCCTCCCTTCTCGGACGGCTCCGACACTATAATGACAATCCAAATCAAATCGGACAGGTCGCGACCTGTCCCTACAAACCCTCTATTTGCAAAGACCACATACGGGCTTTTTCAAAAACCCAAAACAAGGGATTGCCTCAGCTCGCCGGAGAAGGCTTCAAAGGGATTCGGGTTCCAGCTTCTCGACCCAGAAATCCACGGCGGGAAGCTCGGCTAGCAGTTCGGAAACGGTTTTTTTAAGGACCGGGTGAACGAAGCCGGGCGCGATTTCGGCCATGGGAGCGAGGACGAAGCGCCTCTCGTGAAGCCTTGGATGCGGGACTTCCAGCCCCCCCCCGCCGATGACCATATCGCCATAGAAAAGCAAGTCCAGGTCGATCACCCGGGGCCCCCACCGCTCCTTTCGGACGCGCCCCATTTTTTGTTCAATATCCAGGAGGAGCGAAAGAAGGTCGCGCGGGCCGATCTCGGGTTCGAGCGAGAAAACCGCGTTGATAAAGGGAGGCTGCTCGACGGGCCCCATCGGCTGCGTGCGGTAGAAAGACGAGGCGGCGAGAAATTTTATATCCGGGCTTTTTTGCAACGCATCTTGCGCCTGCCGAAGCTGGCGAACCGGCTCGCCGAGGTTCGCGCCCGCGCCGATGAAGGCGCGCGCCTTATCGATCAAAAGCCCGTCTTCTCGATTCTATCGAGCGCTTCTTTGAGTCTGGCTTCCGGAACCGTCAGGGCGAAACGGATATATCCCTCGCCCGATGGGCCGAAACCGTTCCCCGGCGTCGTGACGACGCCGCAATTCCTCAAAACGTGCGCCGTGAACTCGGCCGACGTGAAGCCCTCCGGGCACCTCACCCAGACGTAGAACGTGGCCTTGGGCGTATTCGCCTCTAAACCGAGTTTCTTGAGACCCTCCATCACGACGTCCCGCCTGCCCTGGTATATCTTGCGCATCTCGGCCACGCAGGCCTGATCCGCGCTCATCGCCTTGATGCCCGCCTCCTGCACCGCGCCGAACACGCCCGAATCCACGTTCGTCTTGATGGCGCCGAGACCGGCCAGGACTTCCGCGTTCCCCACGGCGCTCGCGATGCGCCAGCCCGTCATATTGTAGGTCTTGGAGCACGAGTGGAACTCGACGCCCACGTCCTTCGCGCCCTCGGCGTTCAGGAAGCTGATGGGCTCGTAGCCGTCGAAGGCCATCTCGGAGTAGGCGTTGTCGCTGACCACGATGATGTCGTGCGAGCGGGCGAACTCGACGAGCTCGTTGTAGAAATCCACTTCCGCGCAGGCGGCAGTGGGGTTGTTCGGGTAGTTGATGAACATGAGCTTCGCGTTTTTCGCCACGTCGGTGGGAATCGCGCCCAGGTCGGGCAGGAAATCGTTTTCCGCGGTCAGGGGCATGAAGTGCACCTTGCCGTCCGCGAAATAGGTTCCTATCTCGTAGACGGGATAGGCCGGGTCCGGCACGAGCACGTGGTCGCCCGGGTCCACGAACGCGAGGGGGATGTGGGCGATGCCCTCTTTCGAGCCGATGAGGGAGATGACCTCGGAAGCCGGATCGAGCGCGACCCCGAAGCGCGAGCCGTACCAGTCGGCGACGGCCTTGCGGTAGGACGGCATGCCCTCGTAGGAGGGATACTGGTGGTTCGTGATCTTGCGCGAGGCCACGTCGAGCTCTTCGATGATATGATCGGGGGTCGGCAAGTCCGGGTCGCCGATGCCGAGGCTGATGATGTCCATGCCCGAATCGGCGACTTCCGCCTTCATCCGGTCGATTTCCGCGAAGAGATAGGGAGGCAGGCGCTTGAGCCTGTGCGCGCGTTCGATGTTTATTGACGCCATGAAATTCCTCAAGAGTGATGTTTGATAGAAATGGTTGTGTTCGTTACGAACAATATATCAATTAGTTGCAAGATATTCCTTATTCTGTTTCTCGCAAACTGCGCGGTATCCCAAGTTCCATGAGCCGGAAACCTAGCACGGCTGGATAATCACGGCAAGGTTTGGGGGTGGATGGGGGATATTCGCTCATCCCCGCCATTTCTCACCCCCAACCCCAAAAACCTCACCCTTATCCCCCGCGCGGATTGTGTTTCCGGGGAAAAAAGTGCTAACATCCCCGCGTTCAAGAGCGCGCCTGTGAGGTGCGCAGCCAAACTGCCCGGAACCCAGCTTGAGGAGCGCATTCCGATGACCCACGTCATCGCGGAACCATGCATCGACACCAAGGACACCGCATGCGTAGACGTATGCCCGGTCGACTGCATCCATGAAGCCGCGGACGGCTCGAGCCCGATGCTCTATATCGACCCCGTGGAGTGCATCGACTGCGCGGCCTGCGTACCGGCCTGCCCCGTGGACGCCATTTTCGAAGAAAACGACCTGCCCTCCCAGTGGAGCAAATACACGCAGATAAACGCGGATTTCTTCGCTGGAGGCGGCGCTGCGGCGCCGGCGGCAGCGGCCGCAGGCGGTGGCGCGGCGGCGGCCGCACCGGCAAAGAAGGCGGCGCCCGAACCCGAACCCTTGCCGGAGCCTCTGGAGCTTTCCATCGAGGAGATGTACAAGGAACTCTCCGAAATCAGAGAAGACGTGGCCACCAACCGGGGCAGGGAAGAAGAAGGGAAATCGATGAAGCGCTCCCCCACCCTCATCTTCCTGGCCGCGGCGGTGATATTGCTCGTCGTTTACGGCATCTCGAACAACTTTTCGAAATCCGTGAACACCAGCCTCTACGGAAAACTGAGCGAATTTGCGCTGGGCGACAAGAAACCGACGCTCTCGGGCAGCGTCTACTCGGTCAACCAGACGATCGGCGGCGAAAAATACACGCTCGAGGTGTCCGATTCGATATTCGGGGGAAGAACCCTACGGCTTCAGGCGCCGGCCGGCCCGATTCAGAAGATATACCACAAGGACGAAAAATTCTTCGACAACGTCTCGAACCAGTACAGCCGCTACTATTATACGTTCGTTGACGACAAGAGCGACGGCACCGTCGACTCCATTCTCCAGGTCCGGGAACTCTGGAGCAAGGAGAACCGCTTCCTGGGCCGTTACCACAACCCGATTCAGCCGAATCCCGAACTGCAGAAATCCTACCAGGAGGCGGCGAAAACACTCGCCAAACAATTCGGTATCGCCACATCGGGCGCCTAGGGCGGGGGTAGAAAAGTACCCCCAAAATATAGATTTTCCACTCGAAATACGCTTATGAAATGACTCCCCCCCTGAGGGTCATTCGCAATTGATGAAACAGGAAGAAACACTCCCCCCTTGAGAGGTTGTCGAAAACCCCTAGCGATCGGGCCGATCCAATTCCCCCTTGGTCGGGATGTCAATACGCGCGTAGGTCGGACATATATGTCCGACATATATGCGACCCGCATTGCAAAGGCTGAAAAAGCAGGGCCGCATGTATGCGGCCCCTACAACAGGAGCGGCAATTAAGCCGGAATCCGGG
>CAYTSP010000322.1:0-11115 GCA_964440505.1 uncultured Nitrospinaceae bacterium | reverse complement strand
GGGGTAGGGGGGGTTGCCTTTACCCCCTGACAAGGCTGCCAAGGGATTGCTCCTAAGGAGTTTTCCGTCAATGGGGCTTATTCAACAGCCCCAAAGGAGGGATGTTCCCAACCATGCTTTTCCTGATCGTCGCAATGCCGTATTCTTGGGCCTTTGCGATTCCCATTTTCCCGAAACGTAATCTCATGTTCTGGCGGAGAATTTCATGAAAGCGGCTTTGCTTGAAAAAACGCGGGTGATGAGCGTGGGCGATCAGCCGGCCCCCGGCCTGCCCGCAGACCACGCGCTGGTGCGGGTGGCGACCTCGGCCATCTGCGGCACGGACGTATCCATCTGGGCGGGCAAGATGCCCGCGCGCATTCCCCTCATTCCCGGCCACGAGTGCACGGGCACGGTGGAGCAGGTGGGCGGGAGCGTCACGCGGCCGAAAGTAGGCGACCGGGTGGTGCTCAATCCGCTTTCCAGTTGCGGAACGTGCTTCTATTGCGTGCGCGGGCTGACGAACATCTGCCTGCACGGGGGACTCAGGGGCCGCGAGGTGCCCGGCACCTTCGCCGAGTACATCGCCGTGCGCGAGACCGAAGCCTTCGCCTTCCCGGAACATGTGAGCTTCGCCGCGGCCACGAACTTCGTGGGCCTTTACACGGTCGTCTACAGCCAGAGGAAAGCGCCCTACATCGCGGGCGCGCGCGTGGCCGTCCTGGGCCAGGGGAGCAGTGGCCTGCTCCACACGCAGTTGGCGAAAGTCTCGGGCGCAGCGTCCGTCATCGCCGTCACCAGGAGCAAGTGGAAGCTCGAGGTGGCGAAAGAGATGGGCGCTGATGAAATCGTTCCCGCGGGCGATGTGGACCCCGTGGAAGCCGTGCGCGGGCTGACGGACGGCCTGGGGGCCGACATCGTGATCGAGACGGCTGGCGCGGCCGAGACCATGGTGCAGGCCTACGACATGGTGCGGCCCGGCGGCGCGATTCTCCAGTTCGGCATCGGGCCGGCGCAGGTCGGCGGGGTGCCGGGCCAGGCCTATTACTTCAAGGATCTGACCGTCATCGGCTCGCGTGCGGGCCTGCCGGAGGATTTCGAGAGCGCCATCCGCCTGGTGGCGACCGGGCAGATCGACCTGGAGCCCCTCGTCACCCACCACTTCGCGCTCGACGACATTCAGGCGGGCTTCGAGTTCGTCGACTCAGGCGGGGACGGCGGCACGCTCCGGGCGGTGATCGATATCGCGAACTGACGCCCGCAGACCACCGCGGGCTTTTCTCCGGCAAAGGAGGAGGTCGTCATGTCTTTTGAGCACCCGTACATCCGCATCGCAGGCGTCACGCCCGAGAAACTGGACGAGAAAGAGGGCTGGAACGTCTCCGATTTCCGGGTCGTCGTGAGCGGGAAGGAGGGCTGTTCCTCCATCATGTACCACGCCACCCTGGCCCCCGGCGAGCGCATCCACAAGCACCGCTACGAGAACTGCCAGATGCAGTATTACGTCGTGAGCGGACACGGCCTGGCGGGCGCGGGGGAGGATCGCGCCGAGGTGCACGCGGGCCACTTCCACCTCATCCCCAAGGGCGTGGAGCACTGGCTCGTGAACCTGGGCCGGCACGACCCCCTGGTCATCATCGGCTTCTACGACCGCGTTCCCTATATGAAGGACACCGGCCGCGTCTACCTCGGCGATATCACCGAGGCCGACATCACCGCACCGCGCACGCTGAGCGCCGCCGCTCTCAAGCATCCCCTCGTGCACAACGACGAGGTTCCCCACGTCAAGGTGTCGCACGAGGAGGGCTGGACGCAGGATTACTTCAACGAGCCCTTGAACCGCAGCGTCGGCGCGGGCTCGTGCTGGATGCAGGGCTACTTCGGCCCCCATACCATTCACATGAAGCACCGCCACAACAACTGCGAGGAGATATGCTACATCCTGAAGGGCCGCGGCCTGGCGGGCATCGGGAAAGATCGCGGGGAAGTCTTCGCAGGCGACGTGAACTACATTCCCGCCGGGGCGGAACACTGGCTCGCGAACATCGACGACACCGAAGACCTCTCGGCGCCCGGCTGGTACATCGGCGTGGGCGGACTGGATGAGAGCGGCTTCGAGTACCTGGGGCCGGTGACCGACGAGGACCTGAAACAGCGAACGGGCGTGGTCGAATAAAGCTGCGGCGCGTCCTGGAGAGAACAACCATTTTGTGAGGAAAGAATTCATGCCGCTTCAATACCCCCTGGTGCACGTCGACGACATAACGCCCGAGAAGATGGAGGAGAAGGAAGGCTGGGCGATCTCCGAGTTCCGGCTGCCCATCACCGGCGCGCACGGAAGCTCGACGACGGCCTTTCACTCCATCTTCCGGCCCGGCTCCACGCACGCGAAGCATTCACATTCCGAGTGCGAGGAGATCGCGGTCTACCTGAAGGGTCACGGCGTGGTCGGCCAGGGCGATCAGCGCGCCGAGGTGCGCGAGGGCCATTGCCGCCTCATGCCGAAAGGCTCGACGCATTTCTTCTACAACGAGACGGAAGACGAAGAAGCGATGGTGGTCGGCTTCTATCTCGGCGCGCCGAGCGTGGCGGGCACGGGGTATGAGTTTCACGGCGACGTGACGAAAGCGGACCTCGACATGCCGCGCGAAGGGATCACAGACGGCATCCTGGTTCACCTGGACGACGTGAGACCCGAGAACATGAACGCGGGGGAGGGCTGGTCGATCACCGACTTCAGACTCCCCATCGGACGGCACAACGGCAGCGATACGACGCTGTTCCGCGCGCGGTTCTTCCCGGGCGCGGTGCACAAGAAGCACAGGCACGACAATTGCGAGGAGATCTACTACATCATCAGCGGCCACGGCCTGGCGGGGGCGGGTCCGGACCGCGTCGAGGTGCGCGGCGGGCATTTCCACTACATCCCCAGGGGGGTGGAGCACTGGCTCCACAACCTGAGCGATACCGATCCCATCGAGGCGGTGGGGATTTACATCGGAAGCGGGAGCGTGGAGGAGACGGGCTACGTCTACATGGGCGACGTGACCGAAGCGGACATCGAGGCGCGCACCCCGCTCTAGCGTCATCGGCGCATTCCAGACTTGAAGATGGCGGGGTGTAATTCCTTTTGCCTTTCGGGCGCGCCGTGCTATGCTTGTGAGGCGTATGGGAGCAGTCATCATTGCGAGATAAAAAATAATGGAGCAAAACCATGAAGATAACCGAGGCGGCGGCGGATAAAGTCAAGGAAATCATGGAGCAAAACGGCGGCGGTTTCGCCGGAATCCTGATCAGCTTCGAGGGCGGCTACAAGCTCGACCTGGTGAAGGAAGAGGATGCGGCCCAGTACGTCCGGGTGGAGAATCCCCTGCTGGGCGTATTCGCATCGTCCGAGCACGTCGCGAGAGCCGAGGCGGCCCAGATCGAGTTCGTCACCGAAGGCCCGACGAGCGGGTTCAAGGTGACGCGCGAGATGACGGATGGCGACACGTCCCTCCTCGATCAGATTCAGGAGATCATCGACACGGAGATCAACCCGGCGGTGGCGTCCCACGGCGGCTTCATCAGCCTGCTGGACGTGGAGGAAAAGCGCGTCTTCGTCCAGATGGGCGGCGGCTGCGCGGGCTGCGGCATGGCGGACGTGACGCTCAAGTCGGGCGTCGAGGCCAGGCTGCAGCAGCTCGACCCCGAGATCCAGGTGGTCGACACCACTGACCACGCGGCGGGAACGAACCCCTACTACGCGCCGACGAAAAAGTAAGTTTTTCTCACTGAAAGATGAAGGCCGGCCTCTGGGCCGGCCTTTTTTCTTGGGTTATTCCCCGATATCGAAGCGGAGTTTCCCGTGCGCGGCGCGCAGGGCGGCCTCCACCTCTTCGGGCCGCTCTCCCTTGGCGAAGATGAAGCCCAGATATCTGTCTCCCTCGGGCAGCGGCACGACGCGCCCGCCGATGTGGATGGATATATCGACTTCCGCGACCCCGGGTGCGGCCAGGGCCTCCTCTTTGCCGTCGACCCCCTTCAGCACGCCCGCGCCGGGTATGGGAATCATCATGACGCCGGAAGCCTTTTTCTCGCGCTCCATGGTGGGGGGCGCCACGCCCAGGGCCTGCGAGAGGATGAGGCATTCGAGCGAGGCGCCGCCTCCGAACTCGAGCGCGCCCGAGCATTTCCCGCCGATGGCGCGGCTCGCCACGTCGATCACCCATATCCGGCCTTCCTCGTCGATCCTCAGCTCCGCGTGGAGGGGTCCCTCGCGCAGGCGGATGGCCCGGGCGGCGCGGATGGTTTCCTCACGAATGGCGGCTTGCGTCTCATCGGGCAGCCTCGAGGGCGTAACGTAGATGGTTTCCTCGAAAAACGGGCCTTCCAAGGGATCGGGCTTGTCGAAGATGGCGAGTATGTGCGCCTCGCCGCGCACGACGAGGCCCTCCACCGCCACCTCGACGCCTTCGAGATAATCCTCCACCAGGATCATCCGCGCCTCCGCACCGCCGCGCGCGATGGCTTCGGGGTCTTCGAGTATCGCGCCGACCCGGCGGTAGGCTTCCGCGAACTCCGCCGCATCGTTCGCGCGAATCACGCCCCGGCTTGCGGCGAGAAAGGTGGGTTTCAGCACGCCTGGATAACGTAGACCCAAGGCGATTTTCTCCGGCTCCTCACGGGCGGAGACGAGGCGGAACGAGGGCGAGGGCAGGCCCTCTTCGGACAGGACTTTCCTGAGTTCGTACTTGCTCCGCGTCGTGCGGACGGCCTCCACGGGGTGATAGGGCAGCCCCAGCGCTTCGGCGGCCATCGCGCCCAGGATGAGCGTGTCGTCGTCCACGGGCGCAACCGCGTCGATGGGAAACTCCTTCGCGAACGAACTGATGAGGCCAACGCCTGCTTCGGGTTCGTTGTAATCGAGCGTGATGGAGGCGCCCGGGTTCAACCCGGCCAGAAGGTCGGGTCGGTCGGTTCCCACCGTGACGCGGACGCCCAACTCCCCCGCCGCCGCCATGTAGGCGGAAGCGCGGTAGGTGGCCGTCGTCATGAGCAGGAGAACGCGCTTTCCTTCTTCAGGTGGCATACCATCCGCCGTCCACCAGGAGCGACGTGCCCGTGACGAGGCTGCTCGCCTCGGAAGCGAGGAAGATGGCCGGGCCC
Organism: uncultured Nitrospinaceae bacterium; assembly: GCA_964440505.1. Lineage (GTDB taxonomy): Bacteria > UBA8248 > UBA8248 > UBA8248 > UBA8248 > Bin107. The sequence continues at coordinate 5,988 of CAYTSP010000322.1, read as the reverse complement.
ACCAGTTCGCTCATCTGCCCGAAGCGGCCCATGGGCGTTCTCTCGCAGATGGCGTCGTAGATGAGTTCGTCCTCCTGCAGGGAGGCGGTGAGTTCCGTTTCGATGAAGGTGGGACAGATGGCGTTCACCTGGATGTTGTCCGTCGCATACTCGCGGGCGAAGACGCGCGTCAGGCCGATGAGGCCGCTTTTGGAAGACGTGTAAGGCCCGTAGCACTGCTGACGGGGGTTCCGGAAGACGGACCAGCCCATCAGGGATGAGATGTTGATCACCTTGCCGCCGCCCGCTTTTTTCATCTCCTCGCCCGCCCGCCGCGTGATGAAGAAGATGCTCTTGAGGTTGAGGTCGAGGATCCTGTCCCAGTCCGCCTCGCTGATGTCCCAGAGTGTTTTCCGCACGTTCGTGCCCGCGTTGTTCACCAGAATGGTGAGGCCGCCGAGTGCGGCGGCGGCTTCTATTACCATGCGCTCGGCGGATTCCATGTCGGTCACGTCGGCCTGGATGAGCGCGCACTTGCGGCCCATGTTCTCGATGGCTTCTTTCGCCTCGCCGGCGGGTTCGATGTCGATGTCCGCGATGACGACGTCAGCACCCGCTGCGGCGAAGCCCTCGGCCAGCGTGCGCCCGATGCCGCGCGCGGCGCCCGTTACGAGCGCCTTCGCTCCGCTCAGGTCGAAAAGGGATTGACTCATGTGTGGTTCTCCTATTCAGGGGTATCGGTTTTTCCCGATTCTCTCCGCCGGGGCGTTCCGGGTCAATGGGCGCGGGCCTTCTCGTTGGCCTTGGGGGGAGAGTGTGATAATCAATAGGGAGAATTTCTACTATTTTATCGTTCTCATTTGAGAGTGGTTCTCGGGTTCCCTTGAGCGGGAGTGGACGATGGCTAAGCCCAGGGATAACGGCGCGGAAAAAGAGCGCCCCGTCCGGGAGGCGGCCTACAATTCGGGCAAGCCGGTACCCGTGGTCTACGGCCCCGACGCGCCCGACGCCGCGTACCTTGAAAAACTCGGCGCGCCGGGGGAATACCCCTACACGCGGGGCATCTACCCCACGATGTACCGGGGCTCGCTCTGGACGATGCGCCAGTACGCGGGATTTTCCACCTCGGCGGACACCAACGCGCGGTTCCATTTTCTGCTCGGAAACGGCCAGACGGGTCTCTCGATGGCCTACGATCTGCCCACGCAGCTTGGGCTGGACTCGGACGACGAGGCCGCGCAGGACGACGTGGGCCGCCTGGGCGTCGCCGTGGACACCGCCGAGGACATGGCGGGCGTTTTTGACGGTATACCGCTCGACAGGGTGAGCGTCTCGCACACCATCAACTCCACCGCCGCCATCATCCAGGCGTTCTGGCTCATCGCCGCCGAGCGCCAGGGGGTCGCGCTGGAAAAGCTGCGCGGCACGTTCCAGAACGACATGCTCAAGGAATACATCGGCCGGGGCACGTGGATATTCCCCCCGCGGCCCTCCATGCGCCTCGTCGCCGACATCATCGAATACAACGCGAAGCACTGCCCGCGCGTGAACGCCGTCAGCGTCTCGGCCACCCACATCGCCGAAACGGGCGCGACCCTCGCGCAGGACGTCGCCTTCCCGATCCTGAACGCGCTGGCCTACATACGCGAACTCACCGGGCGCGGCCTCCACGTGGATGACTTCGTGCCCACGATGTCGTTTCACCTCTCCATCGGCGGCGGCGTTGGGCCGTTCAACCTGCTCGAATCTATCGGCAAGCTGCGCGCCGCGCGGCGCATCTGGGCCCGCACCATGAAGGAGAAATTCGGCGCGAAGAACCCCAAAACCATGCAGCTCAAGTTCTCGACCGGCAACTGCGGCAGCCGCATGGCGGCGCGCGAGCCGCTCAACAACATCGTGCGCCAGACGCTCTACACCCTGGCCGCCGTGCTGGGCGGCACGCGCTCGGTCAACATGGCGTGTTTCGACGAGGCGTTCGAGATTCCCTCGGACGAGTCCATCCGCACGGCGCTGCGGATTCAGCAGGTCATCGCCCATGAGAGCGGCGTGGCCGACACGGTGGACCCGCTGGCGGGCGGCTATGCGGTGGAAGCCGTGACGGATCAGGTGGAAGAGGAGATTCAGGCCATCGTGGATGATTACGAATCGCGTGGCGGCATCGTTCCCTTCATCGAGAGCGGGGAAATCCAAAGGCTCCTCGCGCGGCAGGCCTATGAGCACCAGCGGAAGATAGCGGGAGGCGGGCAGGTGTGGGTGGGTGTCAACAAGTTCACCTCAGAAGATGAAGACCGCATGAGCGCGGGCGAGGGCCTCTACGAGGTGGACGATTCCGTGCTCGAAAAACAAAAGGAACGCCTCGCGCGGGTGAAGGCCGCCCGCGATGCGGGCGAAGCGGCAGATCAACTCGAAAAGCTGGCGAGGGCGTGCGAGTCGAAGGAGAACCTCGTGCCCTGTCTCATGGATGCCGCGCGCGCGCGCCTCACGGTGGGGGAGATGACCGGGGTGATGCGCAGCGCCTTCGGCGCCTATGTGGAGCCGTCGGTCGTTTGATGGCGAACGGGACCAGGCGCATACGGGTGCTGATGGCGAAGCCGGGCCTCGACGGCCACGACCGCGGGGTCAAGGTCATCATCCACGCGCTGAGAGACGCCGGCATGGAGGTGATTTATTCGGGTCTCAGGCAGACGGTGGAGCAGATCGTCTCCGTCGCGGTTCAGGAGAACGTGGACGTGATCGGCCTGAGCATACTTTCGGGCTCCTACATGGGGATTGCGCGCAGGCTCATGGCGAGAATCAGGGAAGAAGGCCTCGATGATTGTCTCGTCATCCTGGGCGGGAACATTCTGGAGCGCGACGTGGCGCAGCTCAAATCCATAGGAATAGCCGAAGTCTTCAACCACCATGCGGAGATGGCCGAAGTCGTCTCCTACATCCGGAACAACGCAGCAGCCGGCGCGGCCTGACGGCGGCGGCGCATCTTTCGTGGGGGAATCAGTTTTGGAAAAGCCGCTGGAGGGCGTGCGCATACTCGATCTTTCCGCCCTGCTCGCAGGCCCTTACGGCAGCATGGTGCTGGCCGATCTGGGCGCGGACGTCATCAAGATAGAAGTGCCGGGCAGGGGCGACCTCGTCCGCACCATGCCGCCGCACTACGTGGGCGAGACGAGCGCCTACTTCATCGCGCTCAACAGGAACAAGCGGGGCATTTTCCTGAACTTGAAAGACGAGGAGGGCTACCGCGTCTTCTGTGAGATGGTGAAGCGCTCCGACGTCGTCTACGACAATTACCGCCCCGGCGTCCTCGATCGGCTGGGCGCGGACTACGAAACGCTTAAAGTAGTGAACCCGCGCATCATCAGCGCCTCCGTCACCGGCTACGGCCTCACCGGGCCTCAGAAGGACAAGCCCGCGCTCGACCTCATCATCCAGGGGCGCGGCGGCATCATGAGCTTCACCGGCGAGCCGGGCAGGCCGCCCGTGCGCCTGGGCGTCCCCATGGGGGACATGGGAGGCGGCATGTTCGCAGCGCACGGAATTCTGGCGGCCCTCTACAAGCGCGAGCGGACGGGCGTGGGCCAGAAGGTGGACGTCTCGCTCCTGGACAGCCAGCTTTACCTCGCGAGCTACCGCGCGCAGTACTACCTGACGGCGGGCGACGTGGCGGAGCCGATGGGCACGGGGCACACCTCCGCCGTTCCCATCGGCGCGTACCAGTGCGGGGACGGCAAGTGGCTCGTGCTCGACGCCATACTGGATCATTTCTTCGAGAGTCTCTGCGACGCGCTGGGCCATCCCGAGTGGAAGGACGACGCGAGGATGAAGGATCGCCCCACCCGCCTCGAGAACCGCGAGTACGTGGACGCGAAGCTCTCGGAAGTCTACAAGACGAACACCGCCGCGCACTGGATAGAGCGAATCGATGCGCACGGCGTCCCCTGCGGGCCGATTCAGACCATCGACGAGGCGCTGAACGACCCCCAGACGCGCTCGCGCGAGATGGTGGTGGATATGACGCACCCCGAACTCGGCGAGATGCGCACGTTCAACACGCCCATCAAGATGGAGGGCACCTGGGGCGCGGCCCCCTCGCCGCCGCCCCTAATGGGCGAGCACACCGAAGAGGTGCTCAAGGAAGTGCTCGACCTGAGCGACGCGGAAATCGAGCGGCTAAGAGAGCGCAAGGCGATCTGAGAGGCCGTCATGTTCCATGACAAGAAGGCTTTCGTGTTCGACCTGGAAGGGGTTTTCTTCGCCGGAGACGAGGTGATGCCCGGCGGACGGGAGTTGATGCGGACCATCAAGGCGAGAGATCTGCCCCATCGTTTCATCACGAACATCAGCCGCAGCACAGCAGCGGAGATTCGCGCCCACATGGCGGGTATCGGCCTCGACCCGGGGGAGAACCTCATCGTGGCCGCGCTGGACAGGGTCGGCTTGTTTTTGAGGAAGAACTTCGGGCCGGGCCGCGCATTTGTGCTGGGAACGGACTCGCTTAAACGTGCGGTCGCATCGGGCGGTTTCGAGATTTTGAGGCCTGACGAGGAAGAGAGGGCAGACGTCGTCCTCGTCGGTCTCGATGAGGACCTCACCTACGAGACCTTGAGCGCCGCTGCGCGGGCGGTGAGCCGGGGGGCACGCTTCGTCGCCATGAACCCCGACGTGCGCCTGCCGAGGGAGGATGGCTCGTTCTCGCTCGGCGGGGGCGCCATCATGGCGTCCGTGCGGGCGGCGGCGGGGCGTGAGCCGGTGTTTTTCGGGAAGCCCGAGCCTTTTCTCTTTGAAGAAGCGCTTGAAGAACTGGGCGTGTTGGCAGGCGAGGCCGTGATGGTGGGGGACAACCTGAGAACGGACATCGCGGGTGGCCAGAAAGTCGGCATGGCCACCGTGTGGGTGAACCGCTGGGGCGTGATTGCCGGGGACCCGGACGTGACGGCGGACCTGGAAGTCAAGACGCTCGAGGAAGTGATGCCGCATCTGCCGGGAGGCTAGCTCTACGGAACAGAGGGGACGACATGGCGCTGGTTGAATATGAGGTGAGAGACAAGCTGGCCTGCATCACGCTGAACAGGCCGGAGAAGATGAACGCGATCAACCACGAGATGAGCGAGCGCATCTTCGCGCTGTTCGGCGAGATGGAGCGCGACCCCGGCGTGTGGGGTTGCCTGATTACGGGGAACGGGAAAGCGTTTTCGAGCGGCCACGACCTCACCGAACCGCCGCCCGAAGATGGGGAGGTCAAACCCGTCTCGGATCTCTACCAGGTCATCATGGAGCTCTACAAGCCCTGCTTCGCGGCGATCAACGGGTTCTGTCTGGCGGGCGGGGCGGGCATCGCGCTCTCCTGCGACGTGCGCGTGATGGCCGAAGACACGCAGCTCGGCTGGCCCCAGGTGATGCGCGGCATCTCCTCCGTCAGCGGACCGATTCTCCTGGCGAAGCAACTGCCCTTCAACCTCGCGCACTATCACCTGTTCACCGGCGAGCCCATCGACGCGGAAACCGCGCTCAGGCTCGGCCTCGTGAACAAGGTGGTGCCAAAAGAGAAAGTGCTGGAGGAGACCGAAAAGATCGCGCGGCAGGTTTTGGCGAACGCGCCTTTGGCGGTGCGCGCCATCAAGGAGATCACCGTCCGCGCGCGCGACATGACGATGGAAGACGCCCTTCGCTTCGGCGACGTGATCCTGAAGCGTCTCCTGGAGACCGAAGACGCCGAGGAGGGCGTGCGCGCCTTCAAGGAAAAAAGACCGCCGCGCTTCAAGGGAAGGTAGGGGTCAATCGCGACTGATGTAGGGCTGTTGAAAAACTTCGATGCGGAAGGGTTTGCCGTCATTCCGGCGAAAGCCGGAATCCATTTTTACGCCTTTCGCTTTTCCTCAGGGTTCTCGCGCATCGGCGGGGAATGAAACGCCACCGTGTATTCACCCGCACCCGCAAATGGATTCCGGCTTTCGCCGGAATGACGAACAAAACCGCACCACCTCTTTGGGACAGGTCGCGACCTGTCCCTAC
>CAYTSP010000321.1:0-6648 GCA_964440505.1 uncultured Nitrospinaceae bacterium | reverse complement strand
CCGGAAAGGAAAAAGATAGAGGCCGAAGCGATTCCGAATCAGAAGCTCGTGCCCAGGCAAGCAGTAAAGAAGAAAACGATCAATCGGGTTGTAAAGGAAAAGCCTCGAGAGAAGAACAAGAAAGTCGAAGCGAAGAAAAAGGCGAAGGAGAAGGTTGAACTGGCCGCGTTGAAACCGGTTCCCCGACCTGTCCGACCGCTGCGACCAGCCCCCAAGCGGCCTCAACCAAAGGATCCTTTGGCGCTGTTTCGAGTGAAGCCCCAGCCCAGGGGCAAGCCCAACGCGCCTAAGTTCGATCTTTCGGATGAGGAGGCAGACAGAATCGCCAAAAAAAGCTTATCGGATAAAGATCTGGAAAGAGAAGAGGGGGAGACCATTTCGCTTGATACGCGTGATTTTCGGTACGCTTCTTATTTCGCTCATATAAAGAGAAGAATCCAAAACGCCTGGATATGGCCCGTGGAGGCGCAAAGAGACAGGGGCAAGCTGTTGTTGCGCTTTAAGCTGAGAAAAAATGGAACTTTGGAGGAAGTGCGTTTAATCAAGTCTGCAGGCATACGGATTCTCGATGATTTGGCCATGGCCGCCGTCACCAAGGCGGCGCCGTTCGACCCGTTTCCTGCAGGACTTGAGCGTAAAACAATTACCGCCACGTTTGTGTATGAGTGAGCCGAGGGCATCGTTTCCGCATTTTGGGGTGATATATTTGGTTGACACCTGTAAGTGCGGATTTTAGGATGACTACTTTGGCGATTCACTGCTAATCAGAGGATTGTCCGTTGCCCGAATCATCGCCACGGTTGAGCAAACAAATCGAAGATTATTTGAAGAACATCTTCAAGCTGCAGCAGGAAGCATCTCCTGTTACCACGAGCGCGATAGCGGATTGTATGGAAATATCGGCGGCATCGGTCACGAGCATGGTCAAGAAACTCGATTACCAGGGTTTGCTCACATATAAACCGTATAAAGGGGTCGTTTTAAGCTCAAAGGGGGAGAAGGTCGCTTTAGAGATTATCCGGCATCATCGACTGCTCGAATTGTATCTCAATCAAAAAATGGGTATTGATTGGGACAAGGTGGATGTCGAGGCGGAAGAATTGGAACACGTCTTGAGTGAGGAATTGGAAGCTGTTTTGGATAAGGAACTCGGTTATCCCACCCTGGATCCCCATGGAGATCCGATCCCGGCCAAAGACGGCACCATGATTGACACGAACGAAATCGTTCTCCTCTCTCTTGAGGTGGGACGAGCCACAAAAATCACCCGTGTACTACAGGATGATCCGAACATATTGCGGTACCTGGGAGAGCTTGGTTTTTTCCCTGAGATGCCCATAGAGGTGATTGAACAATCACCTCTCGCCGGTACGGTAACGTTGCTGGTAAATGGAAACAGGCATACGCTGGGTCGCGATATCGCCTCTCGAATTTTTGCGCTGAACGAATAAAACCGCCATTTTCCCATTAAAATCCGTTCCTCGTTTCGTGGTTCTTCCTGCATAAAGTATAATTTTGCATCTTTTGGAAATTTCTATTGGGCCAGGGGCCGTAGATTTTGCGGTTAAATTTACTCGAGGTGCCATCCAACAAGGCTTTGCCGCTTGATTTGAGCAGAAAAATCGCTTCAGGAACCATTCGGAAGAATGCAGTATCGTTGAATTCTTGAGCCATTTCATTAGGAGAAGACATGCCTGCCAAGAAACAGACAACCAGGAAAAAGGCCGCCAAGCAGGATTTTGACAACCGCTTCCGCGCCATCTATGCCAAAGATGTCGAATGGCAGGAAGATGTGAGCAATGAACTGCTCACGCTGCCGCCGGGAGTGAAGGTGAAGATTTTCGCTCACGATCCGGTGATGAAGCGAATCGACATGAAGGTGAAGTTCCCGAAGGGCTACGTGGAGCCCCGTCATACGCACAAGAGCTGGCATTCCATTCTGGTGACCCGGGGCAGGATGTGCGTGGCGGGCAAGGATTTGAGGCCGGGAGATTATGTCTTCGGGTGGGACCTGCCGCATGGCCCGTATGAATACCCCGATGGCTGCGAGGTTTTCGTCGTCTTCATGGGCGATGGCACGCAGCATGTCTGGGAAGAGGAAAAGCACCTCAAGCACAAACTGAAATGGGAAGCCGAGTCGGCTGCGGGTAAAAAAGCCGTCGCCAGGGGCGATATGGCCAGGAAGGAAGCGTTGGCCGAAAAAAGGGCCGCCTCGAAATCCAGAGCGAAAAGAAAAACGCGCCGTTCGGGGTGAGACGATGACGCCGCAGCGAATCGCCGTAATCGGCGCCGGCGCCTGGGGGACGGCGCTGGCGGATTTGTTCGCCGATATCGGCCACGAAGTGATGCTCTGGGTTTTCGAGGCCGACCTTTGCGCCCGCATGGCGTCGAACCGTGAAAATGATTTGTACCTCCCGGGCGTCGCCCTGCATGATGATTTGCGTTTCACGTCCGATTTGGCGGAAGCCGCCTCGGCGGGCCAGGATTTTCTCGTGAGCGTGATGCCGAGCCACGTCGTCCGGGCGGTTTGGACGAAGCTCGCGCCCTCCGTTCACGAGGAAACGCTCATCACCAGCGCCACGAAGGGCGTGGAAGAGAAAACCCTGCTCCTGCCCACCCAAATAATCGCAGAGTGCATCGGTGAGGCGGGCGGCGGGGGGCGCGCCCTCGCTTGCCTCTCGGGGCCGACGTTCGCCCGCGAGCTCGCGGAGAGAAAACCCACGGCCATCACGGCGGCGTCCGAAGATCCCGGGGCGGCGAAGGCGGTCCAGGAGGCGCTCGCAGCGCCCACTTTCAGGATATACACGGGCGCCGACCCGGTCGGCGTCCAGCTCGGCGGGGCGCTCAAGAACGTCATCGCGCTCGCGGCGGGGGTCGCGGACGGCATGGAGCTCGGCTACAACGCGCGGGCGGCGCTCATCGTGCGCGGGCTGGCGGAAACCGGGCGCCTGGGCGCCGCGATGGGCGGCCGGGCGGAAACCTTCGCGGGCCTGGCCGGCATGGGCGATCTGGTGCTCACCTGCACGGGAGATCTCAGCCGGAACAGGACGGTGGGCGTGCGGCTCGGCAGGGGAGAGCCCCTGCAGAAGATTCTCGAATCCATGACGGCCGTGGCCGAGGGCGTATCCACAGCGCCGGCGGCCGTGGGACTGGCGGACAAGTACGGCGTCGAGATGCCCATATGCCGCGAGGTTCACGCCATATTGTTCGAGGGCAGGAGTCCCAAAGACGCCGTGCGCGACCTCATGGCGCGTCCGCTCAGGGCCGAACTCCCCTAGGCGGCTGCGCGCAAATGTGGGCGGTTGCCGGGAAATGCGCGGGTCAAACCCGACCGAGGAGGGAGGGTTTGCGGCGTCATGCGGTGCGAGAGGAAATACGGGTACTTGCGAGCAAATGCGTGGGAACCAAAAAACTTTTTTTGGCCCTGAATCTGAGTGAGATACGCTCAGGTTTATGTGATAACTCTTTGTATTGAAACCAGTTATAAAGGCAATAATTTTCAGGAATTTATCGAAAAACCCCGTGAATTTAGCGAATTTTATCGAAAATAGGATTATTTTCATTTTCTTCGTCATTCCCGCCCTCATGAGCGTGCCTCCCCGGCGAGAAAAAGCCCATCTGAGGAGGGCCTGTTGAAAAACCCTCGCTTCGCCCGGGATTGGCCTTCGCCTTTGCTCGTCATTCCGGCCTTGAGCCGGAATCCATTTTGACTTTGCCTTTGGCCCTTCACCATGCCGTCCTCGCTCCCGGCCGGAGAAGATACGGACGCCGCTATATATATCCACCCCATCCGTTCCGGACTCGGGCGCGGTGCTCCCTCCCGTGAGTCGGGATCCAATGCGAAAACGAAAGCAAAAATTATAAAATGGATTCCGGCTCAAGGCCGGAATGACGGTGGTTTTCCTGCGCGGAGGGGTTTTTTCAACAACCCTCGATAAGGGGGGGTGGGGGTCGAACCCGATCGGGGAAGAAGGGTTCCCCGCCATCCATATCGCCGCATCTATGAATCCCATGAAAAAGCCTCCGCGTCTTTCCGTTCAATCCCGGCCGATGCGGGTGTAATCGCCTTCCCGCGCCGCGCGCACGTTAGCGGATTACGGGGTTTCGGGCAGTACGGCAAATGCGGGGAAATGCGCGGCGCGTTGTTTTTCGTAGCCGGACAGGCTCCTGCGCCTGTCCGGGGACCTCTGTGTCCGCCCTATGGCGTTAGAGGGCAAGGATCCCGTAGGGGTGTCGAACTTCCCTGAGGAGGGGGAGTTCGAGTGAGCCGCCCGCGCCTCTTTGAAGTTGTTATCATACAGGTGAGATTCCCTTCATTCCGTTTAGGTTGTCGTCATTCCGGCGAATGCCGGAATCCAGAGCCGACGGGAGTGGAGATACGGCTGCCTTTGTCTCTCTTCGATGGAGCGGAAATGACATCTGAAAACGAAAGAAAAAATAAATTCCCTGGATTCCGGCATACGCCGGAATGACGGCTTTGTGTTTCCAATCTCGGCCGGTGTGAAAGGGACTGCGCCGGGTTTTGAACTTGTAGGGGCGAACCCCTGTGTCCGCCCGTGTGGTTCGCCGAGTGAGAGCAAGCGTGCGCGTTGGACCATGATAGCAAGACGGTGAAAAGTGATGGTCCCGTAGCGGACAGGCCCCCGCGCCTGTCCGAGGTCGCGACCTGTCCGGCGTTCGTTTCGATTCGTCGTTGCTCCCCTCACACCTCAATCTCCAGCAGATCGCGCCCCAGGATGACTTCGCCGCCGAAATCCCGCCGGACGTCCTCTTCAATCGCGCGCATGAGGTGTTCGGGCTTCTGGCGGAAGTGGGTCAGGACGAGAGTTTTCACGCCCGCGCTCGAGGCTATCTTTCCCGCCTGTGCGGAGGAGGGGAACAGGTGCCGGGTCAGGCGTTCGGTGTGCGGGTCGACGACCTCCGCTTCGGCCAGATAACAGCAAAGCACGAGTACGTCCGCCCCCCGCGCCAGGCGGTCCAGCCCCGCACAGGGTATGGTATCACCGCTGATGGCGAGGCTCTTCCCCGCAGCCTCCAGGCGATAGCCCAGCGTCGTCCAGTCGAAATCGGGGATTCCCAGGCCCTGGCCGTGCTCGACGTGCTCCGCATACACCTTCCAGCCCACGCCCTCACAGACGAGGCCCGCGCCGGTTTCTTCCACTTCCACCGGCTTCCATCCCCCCACGGCGGGCTCCCCCTCCGCCCGGAAGCGGATGTCCTTCGCGTAGACTCGATCAATCAAGGCTGTGACGATCTCCGCCGTTCCCGCCGGCCCGTATACGCGCAAGGCGCCCGGACGGCCCTGCAGCCAGGTGCTCAGGATCACGTCGCCCAGGTCGCTGATGTGATCGAAATGATGATGGGTGATGAAGACGGGGTTCAACTTCTCGAGAGGCGCGCCCGCACGGGCGAGTTGGGTCACGGCCCCTCGGCCGCAGTCGAAGAGCAGCCACTCATCTCCTGTCTCGACGACGAGGGAAGACCCCTGGCGCGCCGGGTCCGGCCGGGGGCCGCCCGTGCCGAGCAGGGTGATCTTCATTCTTCCTCCTCCCCCGGGAAGTGCGGGGCGCTCCTGCCGCGCGTGAAGAACGGATAGAGCAGCAGGATCGCCGAGGCGATCCACGCGATCAATGCGAGCGGGTGCGCGATGAAGGTTTCGTAGCTTCCGCGCGAGATGACGAGCGACTGGCGCACCTTCTCCTCGAACAGCCTGCCCAGGACGAACGCGAGAACGAGCGGCGCGCCCGGATAGTTCAGCTTGCGCATCATGTAGCCCAGCAGACCGAAGACGGCCATGAGCAGGACGTCCACAGGGTTGTTGCTCACGCTGTAGGCGCCGACCCCGCAGAACAGGAGAATCATGGGCCAGAGGTAGCGGTAGGGCACGGTGAGCAGGCGCGCCCACATGCCCACCAGCGGCAGGTTGAGCAGCAGGAGCAACGCGTTTCCGGTGTACATGCTCGTCACCACCCCCCAGAAGATGGCGGGGTGCTCGGTGATCAGCAGGGGCCCCGGCTGAACGCCGTGGGTCAGGAAGGCCGCCGTCAGAACGGCCACCGCAGCGCTCGGGGCGATGCCCAGCGTGAGGAGGGGAATCATGCTGCCCGCCGTGGCGGAGTTGTTGGCCGCCTCCGGCCCCGCCACGCCCTCGATCACGCCGGTGCCGAACATCTCCGGGTGCTTCGAGATTCGCCGCTCCAGGGAATAGGAGAGAAATGGGGGCACGATGGTGCCCATGCCGGGCAGGATACCCATGAAAAAACCGACGACGCTGCCTCGCCCGATGGCCGGAGCGGAGTCGCGCCAGTCCTGGCGCGTGGGCCACAACCCCTTGATGCGGCCCTTGAACACTTCCATCTTTTCTGATTTCTCCAGGTTGATCAGCACCTCCGAGATGCCGAACAGGCCGATCACCAAAGGAGCGAAGCCCACTCCGTCCATCAGGGTGAAAGTGCCGAAATCATAGCGCGGCGTGGATTCCACCGGGTCCAGGCCGATGGTCGAAAGGAGGAACCCGAGCAGGGCGGACGCCGCGGCGCGCGGGCGCGAGCCGCCGCTGAACTGGACCACCAGCAGGAAGCTCAGGCAAAGGAGCGCGACGAGTTCCGGCGGGCCGCTGTCTCTTATACACATCTCCGAGCCCCACGA
>CAYTSP010000320.1:0-5928 GCA_964440505.1 uncultured Nitrospinaceae bacterium | reverse complement strand
TTCTCGTCAGCACGCAGTCCAGTGCGTTTCTCGACAGCTTCGAGCCGGAGGACATCGTGATCGTCGAGCGCAGGGGAGAGGCTACGGAATTCGAGAGACCGGACGCCGACAAGCTCGACGCATGGCTGGAGGACTACTCGCTCGGGGAAATCTGGGAGAAGAACGTCCTGGGAGCGGGACCACACTGATGAGCCGGCTCTATCTCTTCGCCGAAGGTCAAACAGAACAAACATTCGCCGATAAGGTCTTGAAGCCACATCTGGCGAATTTCGATGTTTTCGTGCGGAAACCGACTCTAATCGCGCACGCTAGAAAGAAAGGCAAAGTCCACCGAGGGGGCGGGAGAAACTTCACGGCGATGCAGAAGGATATCAATATTAGACTCAAGGAGGATTCAGGCAGGGACGTTTTTTTCACCACCATGATCGACCTATACGCCCTACATGCTAATTTCCCCGGTATCGAGGAAGCGGAAAAATTACGTAGTGACCCGTATAAGCGAGTGGAGGCACTCGAAAAGTCCTGGTTTAACGAGACTGGCGACGATCGTTTCATCCCCTTTATTCAGTTGCATGAATTTGAGGCATATTTGTTTTCCGATGTATCCCGGTTCGCTTCTTTATTTGAGAATGCAGATTCCAAAATCTCCGTCATGCGGAAAATGGCAGATCAATTTCAGTCCCCGGAACTTATCGACGACGGCCAACACACAACTCCATCGAAGCGAATCGGCGACCAATTTCCTGACTTCGTGAAACCGACAGATGGGCCACAGATTGCCGAACGGATTGGACTGGAGAATATCCGCTCCAAATGTCCTCACTTCAATGGGTGGCTTGAGCGGCTGGAGAAACTTGGATCCTAGCCGCCAAGAGGAAGCGGCGGATAGCAGTGGCGGCCTGCATGTCGAACCACCGCGACATCTCGCTCAGCTTCTAGGGGCGCCACGCGCAGCGTGCAATCAAAACGAAAGCAGGTTCGCTGCGACTCCTTCGTACCCCTGGCGAGCCCGTGCCTGACCGAGTTCGCGACCTTGGGCCGTTTTTGTGAACGGCCCACTACGAGGCGGTGTGGTTTTGCTCGTCATTCCGGCGAAAGCCGGAATCCATTCTAAAGCAGAATGACAACACGCCGGCTTTTCTTCTCTCTGTCATTGGCGGGAACCAATCAGAAAAGGAAAAACAAAGACAAAAAAATGGATTCCGGCTTTCGCCGGAATGACGGTGGTGGTCGATTCCGACCGAGGAGGGAGGGATCGACCGAATGGGGAGGATTTTTTCAAAAGCCCCCGCCCGTTCCGTTATCCGGCGAAGTGATCCAAAGCGGCGAACCCGATACCCATCAGCGCCGCAACGCCCAGGGTTCTCATGAGAGACTGGTGCCGCCACAGGAGCATGATCGCGCTCACCGCGCCGACGAGCAGGACCCGCCAGTCCAGGGTATGCCAGACCGGCGACAGTAGTTTGACCGGGCCGATTTGAAGTGAGGGCAGTTCGGCGAACAGGACGTGCAGACCGAACCAGATGGAGAGGTTGAGGATGACGCCCACCACCGCCGCCGTGATCGACTCGAGGGCGCCCTTCAGCCTCGGCTGGGCCGTGAGCTGCTCGATATAGGGCGCGCCGGCGAATATCCACAGGAAACAGGGCGCGAACGTGACCCAGAGCGTGACCAGCGCACCGGCGATTCCCATGCTCACCCCGCCCGCCCGGTACGCTGCGACATAGCCGACGAACTCCGTGACCAGGATCAGCGGCCCCGGTGTGGTTTCCGCCAGCCCCAGGCCGTCCATCATTTCACCGGCGCTCAACCAGCCTTTATGGGTCACCACGTCCTGCGCCAGGTAGGCGAGCACCGCGTAGGCGCCGCCGAACGTGACCACCGCGAGGCGGGAGAAGAAATGGCCGATCCGCACCAGAATCCCGTAGCCGCCCAGGGCCGCCAGCAGCAGCACCGGCGTCCACCAGATGGCCATCCATATCGCCACCGTCCTCACCGTGCCGGAGACTGAGCCGCCGCCCCGCCCGCTCCCGGTCTCTCCGGCGCTCCGGCCGCCCAGCAGGAAAAATCCGGCCAGGGCGGATACCAGGATGATGAGGGGGAACGGAAGCGACAGGAAGAAGATGGCCACGAAGGCCAGGGCGGCGATGACCCAGTGCACGGCGGAGTGCAGCGCTCTCCTCGCCACCCTCAGCAATGCCTCCATCACGATGATCAGAACCGCGCCCTTGATTCCCAGGAACAGCGCGGCCATGACCGGCAGGTGGCCCACGGCCATGTACAGCATCGCCAGCCCGAGCACCACCAAAGCGCCCGGGACCACGAACAGGAGGCCCGCCAGCAGCCCGCCGGGCACGCCGCGAAGCCGCCACCCCGCGTAGGTGGCGAGTTGCATGGCCTCAGGACCCGGCAGCAGCATGCAGAAGCTGAGCGCGCCCAGGAACCTCGGCTCGTCGAGCCACTTCTCCTCCTCCACGAGGATACGGTGCATGACCGCTATCTGCGCCGCCGGGCCGCCGAAGGAGAGTATCCCGATCCGCCAGAAAACGGCCAGCATCCGGCGCCATGAGATGTCCGGTTCCAGGCGCAAGCCGTCTCCTGCGGAGTCTGCGGGGCTCATCATCGTTCTCCCTTCACAGCCGGCAAACCCTCCCTCATCGGGGTTGTTGAAAAAGCCCTTCTCGCCCGGAGTTCATCCCTACCGGGGGCTGTTGAAAAAGTCCGGGAAGCGATTTTGGGTTGCGCTCACGCTTTTGAATTTCACTCCCCCCTTGAGGGGGAGTCAACGAGGCAAGGGCGAAGCCCGCAGGCGAGTTGGTGGGGGGAGCTTTTGACTTTGTTGGAATCGTCCCCCCACCGCGTCAACCTTCGCCCAAGGGCTTGGTTTCCGCGACTCCCCCTCAAGGGGGGAGTGGTTCTTGCTCTTTCATCGGTCGCGTTAAACCCTCGTTCATCAGGACTTTTCCAACAACCCCCTCAAGGGGGGAGTGGTTCAGCCCGACCCGTAAGGACTTTTTCAACGGCCTTCCAAAGTCCGGCCCGCAACGACTTTCCTTGCGGTCATGCTCCGGCGCGCCGCTGCTACGCCGCGCGCCCGAAATGGGGGAGGACTTCTTCACCCAGCAGCCGGATCGCGTTCATTATCTTCGCGTGATCAAGCCCTGGAAACTGCATGCGGAAGTGCATGGAGGTCGTTCCGAGCTCATCCCGGTATCGTTCGATCTGGCGAATGCAGTCATCCGGCGAACCCAGAATGAAGCGCCCCCTGAGATTTTCCATTGCTTCCGCGCCCCGCTCCACCGGCCTGCCCTCGTCGTCCACCAGATGGCCCCAATCGAGATACTCCTGGTAGTTGTAGAGCATGGGTTCGCGCGCTTCCTCCCAGGCCTGACCGCTCTCTTCGGCCACATACGCTTCGCGCCTCAGGGGGAATTCCACTTGAGATGCGTCCTTACCCGCCTCGGCCAGGGCGTCGAGATATATCTTTTTTCGCTCCTTAAGCACCTTGAGCGGCGTGACCGGGTCGGCGAGCCAGGCGTCTCCCATGCGCGCGGCGCGGCGGACGGCGGCGGGCAGCTTGGCCCCAACCCAGACGGGCGGGCAGGGTTTCTGTTCCGGGCGGGGCATGAGGGTGACGTCGGTCATCGGAAAGCAGGGGCCCGGGTGCGTCACGCCGCGCTCCGTCAAGAGCCTGCGAACGAGTCCTAAAGCCTCCTCGAAACGTGCGGCGCGATCCGCGAAAGGAACATTGAAAGCCGCGAATTCCTCCCGCCTATAGCCGAGCCCCACCCCCAGCACGAAGCGGCCCCGGGACATGATGTCCAGGACCGCCGCGTCCTCGGCCACCGCCAGCGGGTGATAGAAGGGGAGGAGGAGGACGCAGGTGCCGATTCGCATCTTCTCCGTCCGGGTGGCGATGCCGGCGGCGGTCACCATGTTGGAGGGGAAATAGCCGTTGTCCTCCACCATGTGGTGCTCGCTCGTCGTCACCATGTCGAAGCCGTACTTCTCCGCCAGGGCGATCTGCTCAAGCGAATTGTGATAGGCGCCCACCCAGTCTCCGGTGCGGGACTGATAGCTGTAGTGCAAGGCGAACTTCATGGCTTCGTCCTCCTACAGGGCGGCCCCGGACGCGGCGCGCGGGACGAACTGTCCGTAGCCGGGCTCCTGCACGAGCTCCCCGTCTCTCAAGAGCGGCTTTCCGCGCAGGAGGCTGTGCTCCAGTTTGCCGGTGAGCTCCCACCCCTCGAAGAGCGAGTAGTCGGAATTCGTGTGCTGCCCCGCCGCCGTGACGGTCGAACGCCCGTCCGGGTCGATAATGATGAGGTCGGCGTCCGAGCCGACCCCGAGCGCGCCTTTCTGCGGGTAGAAGCCCAGGGTGCGCGCCGGGTTCTCGCTCGTGAGCTGCACGAGTTGCTCCGCCGTAATCCTCCCCTGTGCGACGCCCTCGCTGTAGAGGACGGGGAGCAGGGTCTCGATGCCGGGCGCGCCGAAGGGCGACTCGGTGAAGGGCGGGTCGTTCTTCTGCGCCACGGTGTAGGGGGCGTGGTCGCTCCCGATGAGGCTGATCCATCCCTCCTGGATCGCTTTCCAGAGTGCTGCGATGTCCGCCTCCTCGCGCAACGGAGGCGCCACCTTGGCGGGGGCGCCCATCTCGCGCACGGCATCCCCGGTCAGGGTCAGGTATTGCGGGCAGGTTTCCACGACGATGTTCTTGCCGGCCGCCAGCCCGCGCCGCGCCTCATCGAGCGCGAGCGCCGAGGTGAGGTGGACGATGTAAAGCGGGCAACCCGCCAGATCGGCCAGGTGGATAGAGCGCGCAACATTTTCGGCCTCAAGCTCGGGCGGGCGTGAGTATTCCTGGAAGTCGGCGCCGTCCATTCCGGCGTCAAAAGCCTTGTTCTCCAGGTAGTCGATAACAGGACCGTTTTCGGCGTGGACGAGCACGGTGCCCCCGTGCCGCCCCGCGATATCGAGCGCGGCGTAGAAGTATTCGTCCGGGATGCAGCGGCCGCGGCCCCGCTTCTTGTAGCCCATCATGACCTTGAAGGTCGTGACGCCGCTGTCGATGGCCTTGGGAATTTCGGCGAGATACTCGAAATCCTCGAAAATCCAGGCGTGCAGTGAGAAGTCGATTACGCTCCCCGCTTCGCCCTCCTCGCGGATGCGCCCCAGCGTGGTGAGCATGGTCTCGTTCTCCTCGCCCGTGGCGAAAACGACCATGGTCGTGACGCCTCCGTGCGCGGCGCTGCGCGCCACGTCGGCCAGGGAATCGATATGGCTCGAATACGCGCGGCAATGGACGTGGGGGTCGATGACGCCCGGCAGAACGAGCTTGCCCGGGACGTCCAGCACCTCTTGGGCGGTGGGCATGCTCTCGGGCGCGCCCACGCAGGCGACCCTCCCGTCCCGAATACCGAGGGCAGCCTCCTGCCGTCCGTGACCGGATACGACCGTGCCGCCCGCAACGAGCAGGTCGAGCGGTTTCTGGTGGGAACTGTCTGTCATGAAAACCTCCCTTGCGTAGAGCCGCCGGCGCCGGAACGAACGGCCGTTTCGCGCCGGTTCCTCCTGTTGTGAAATGACCCGTCAACGAAGCGGTAATCGAATTGTAATGCTTTCGCAGATGATGAAGGAGCATATCATAAAACCCGGATACATCGCGCCTCGACGGCGGATTGCCCGGAGGCTCTGAAAACGCGCATGCGGGGGCATTGCGGATCGCTGCAAATGTGGCGTGAATTGAGAGGACTACCCGTCTCCCCGGACAAGCCCCACGCCGCCCGATCGGGTATTCGCCATGGAGGGGCAATTTCCCGCAGACCCTTCTTTCCCGGGGTTGTTGAAAAAGTCCCCCTCGCTTGATCGGAGCCGACCAGGTCGGGAGGGTTCGACGGAATAACGCTCAAAACCCCGCCCCGATCATCC
>CAYTSP010000319.1:0-24638 GCA_964440505.1 uncultured Nitrospinaceae bacterium | reverse complement strand
CGAGGGCGACGTCACCATCATGGTGGAACGAAGGGAAAAAGGATAGATATATTTATCCTTTATATTATCAGTTGGTTATGATGCTGATTCGCAGAATCCGCTAGAAGTATTTCCGCGTCCGGTTCTCTCCGGTTGGTTGGGCATTTCCAGCGGTAGAAGTGATGGCAGCCCCTGTGCCTGTCCTGAGAAGGGAACCCTCACCCCCCCACGATAGGCGGGAACACGCAAAGTTCCGATCCTTCAGGTATTACGACCGATTTCTTCGCGTGCCGCCCGTCGAGCAGGACGATATAGGCTTCCTCGTAGGGTATCTCGAAGCGGTCGAGCACATCGTAAATGCTGGTTCCTTCCGGCAGCGTGATTTCGGCCACGCCCTCCGCATCCTGCTCGGCGGGCATCTTCTCCGCGAAATCGGCGAACAATTTAATACGGATCTTCATGGATGATCTCTCGACTCTTTCTTCCCGGTTCTGCCGCGCGCCTCAAGCATCAATTGCCAAGGCGTATCTTCAAGACCCGCTCCCCAGCATCTCCCTCGCGCGTGCGAGGGCCGCCTCGATCACCCCCTTGAGCGGCACCCCGTTCTCCTCAGCAAGCCGCCTGCAGTCCTCGTATTCGGGTGCCAAGTTCGTGAGGGCGCCCTCGAAGGTCCCCTTCTTGACGCGCACCACACCCCACGGCAGTTCGACCTCCATCCATTCGCGCACGGCCACCGCGCGCCCCGTCGTGCGGCGGCGAACGCCCAGGGTCGAAGTTTCGCGGAACAGGAAGCGGGTTAAGGCGTCCTGTTTCGCGAGAGGGCTCAGGATGGTGAGCAGTTGCGCGGGCCTTCCCTTCTTGCCCGTCACGGGTATGGAGAACGCGTCGAGCGCGCCCGCCTTGAGCGCCCCCTCGATAACGTGGGGGAAAAGCTCAGGATTCATGTCGTCGATGTTGGCCTCGAGCACACAGATTACCGTGGGCGGCCCGTCGCCTTCTGTGCTCGCCTCGCTATTCCCCAGAAAGGCGCGGACCACGTTGGGGGTATCCGGCTGGTCCTTGTCGCCCGCACCGTAGCCCACCCGCGTGATCGTCATCTCGGGCACGGGGCCGAAAAATTCCGCGCTCTCTGCGAGCAGCAAGGCTCCCGTGGGCGTCAGAACCTCGCCCTCGAGACTGCTCTCGGCCACGGGCACGCCTTCGAGCAGCTTGGCCGTCGCGGGCGCCGGAACCGGCATCCGACCGTGCGCACAATGCACGAACCCGCTCCCCACCGGCAGGGGAGAGGCCGCCACCCGCTCGATTCCCAGCATGTGGAGACCCAGGAAATAGCCCGTAACGTCGATGATGGAATCTATCGCGCCGACCTCGTGGAAATGGATTTCGCCGAGCTCGACGCCGTGGATGCCCGCCTCGACGACGCCCAGACGGTGAAACGCGGATATGGCGCGGTTTTTGGGCGTTTCGGAAATCGGCGCTTTTTCGAGGATTTCCCGAATCCGGCCGTAGGAGCGGCCGTGATGGTGCGCGCCGTGAGAATGCCCCTCTCCGTGGTGATGATCGTGCGAATTTTGGATAATGTTTACCCTGAACTTTTGTGACGTAACTCCTTGTTTCAAAATGCTGTCAGAAGAAAGGGAATAGCCATCCAACTCCAGCTTCGCGAGCTCGCCCTCCAGAGCCTTGAAATCAAGGCCGACGTCAATCAGGGCGCCCACGAGCATATCGCCTGCAGCCCCCGCAAAGCAGTCGAAATAGATCGTCTTCATGGGGAAGCCGTCTGCTGGTTGATGAGGTGCGCCTGGCAGGCCGCGCCGAAGCCGTTGTCGATGTTCACCACGCTAAGGCCCGAAGCGCATGAGTTCAGCATGGCGAAAAGCGCCGTCAGTCCGCCCAGGTTCGTGCCGTAGCCCACAGACGTGGGCACCGCGATGACGGGGCAGGCCACCAGGCCTGCGACAACCGAGGGCAGCGCGCCCTCCATCCCCGCCACGGTGATGATGACGTTCGCCTCGCGCAGGGTCTCGACTTCCGCCAGAAGGCGGTGCAGGCCCGCCACGCCCACGTCGTAGACGCGCGTCACCTCGGAACCCAGGATCCGCGCGGTCACCGCGGCTTCCTCGGCCACGGGAATGTCGGAGGTGCCCGCGCAAACGACCGCGACGGAGCCGACGGGAGCGGGCGGATTCTTGCACGGGATTTCGACGATGCGCGCGGCTTCGTGGTGGTTCGCGCGGGGAGAGAGTTCGAGCAGGGCTTCGGCCTGATCCGCCCCCGCATGCGTTACCAGAACCGTTTGTTCTTTCGCCATCAGGCTCTTTGCGATTTCGACGACCTGTTCCCTGGTTTTCCCCGCGCCGAAGACGACTTCCGGGAATCCGTTTCTGAGCGCGCGGTGATGATCCACCCGCGTATGTCCCAGATCCTCGAAGGGCAGGTCCCGAAGGCGTGCGGCGGCGTCATCAGGGGCGAGACGGCCCCCTTTCACCTGCTCGAGGAGTTCGAGGATGAGGTTCGGGTTCACGAGAGGATGAGAAGATCGGGCTTGCGCTCGGTTTTGAGCACTTCGTTCATACTCCCCGAGCGGAATCCTTCGAGATCGATGGTCACGTAGATGAAGCCGGCCTCTTTCATGCGGGCGATCACTTTCCTGGAAGTCTCCCCATCGACCAGCCGGGCGATGTCGGCCTTCGGCACCTCGATTCTGGCGACGTCGCCGTGGTGGCGCACCCGCAGCTGCCTAAAGCCCAAGTCCCGCAAGCCGCTTTCCGCCCTTTCGACCTGGGCGATTTTCTCGGGCGTGATGCGGTCGCCATAGGGGAACCGGCTCGAGAGGCAAGCCTGCGCCGGCTTGTCCCAGGTGGGGAGGCCGAAGGATTGGGAGAGGGTGCGGATGTCCTCTTTCGTCATTCCCACTTCCATGAGCGGGCTTCGCACGCCCAGTTCCCGCGCCGCCTGCATGCCGGGGCGGTGATCGCCCACGTCGTCGGCGTTCGAGCCGTCGACGATGACGGCCGTCTTCTCTCGGGCCGCCACGCGGCTCAAGACGGTATAAAGCTCGTTCTTGCAGAAATAACAGCGGTTCGGCGGGTTGTTCCCGAACGATTCATCCGCTATCTCGTCGGTGTCGACGATGAGGTGGCGAATCCCGATTTGCGCTGCGAGTGTGCCCGATTCTTCGAGTTCGGACGCGGCCAGGGTGACGGAACGCCAGGTGACGGCGAGCGCGCCTGAGCCCAAAACGTCATAGGCCACTTTGGCCAGAAAGGTGCTGTCCACGCCCGCAGAGAACGCGACAAGAACGCTACCCATCTCTTTGAGGGTTCGTTCGAGGTTTTTCAGTTTCGCGTCGGGCTTCGCATCGCTCAAGATGAACCTCCGTTCGACGGCTGATCCGCCATATTCTAGCCCGTCCGCCTCGCTGAGGGCAACGCATCGACATTCCGGGCTTCATGGCGTATGACGATATCCGGTTCCTGTGCGGGGAAAACCGTGGGCGTCCCTGAGCACCGGGGTGTGGAAAAATCGCTCTGAATGATCTATATGTTCGCCGTTCGGGGAGTTGGAGACGGGGACAATCAGGAGAGGTGTAAGACTGTGAACGTGGAAGAGTTGCTGAGAAAGGGCGTCTCATCGCTTAAGGCTTACGTTCCGGGGCGTTCCATCGAGGAGGTGGCCGCAGAGTATGGGCTGAGCGAAGTCGTCAAGCTCGCCAGCAACGAGAATGCGCTCGGTCCCGCGCCGGGTGCCGTGGATGCGATTCGCGGCGCGCTCGACGGCCTGCACCGCTACCCCGACGGCGGGGCGAAGGCGCTGGCGGAGCGCCTGGCGGAAAAACTGGGCGTCTCCGCGTCGTGCGTGTTCATGGGAAACGGGGGAGACGACGTTCTCTCCGTCCTGAGCAGGACGTTTCTGAACGATGGAGACGAGGTGGTGATACCCCAGCCCACCTTCAGCCCCTATGCGCATGTGAGCCGGGTGATGGGCGCGCGGGTCGTTTTCTCGCCCCTGCGGGATATGCGGATTGATTTGAACGATGTCCTCGATAAAATTTCCGGCCGCACGAAAATCGTTTTCCTCTGTTCTCCGAACAACCCCACGGGCGGGGTTTTGGCCGAGGACGAACTCGTCTCCTTCCTCGAAAAACTGCCCGAGGGCCTCCTGGTGCTCCTGGATGAGGCCTATGGCGATTTCGCGGACGATCCGGCCTGTCCCGACAGCGTCTCCCTGATCGAACGCTTCCCGCTCGTCGTCCTGCGCTCGTTCTCGAAAATCTACGGACTCGCCGGCCTTCGTGTGGGATTCGCATTGAGCCGCGAGGGCGTCGTCGGGTACATGAACCGCGTCCGCGAGCCTTTCAACGTGAATCAGCTCGCGCAGGCGGCGGCCCTGGCCGCCCTCGAGGACGATGACTACAAAGAGCGCGCCGTCACGCTTGTGCGGGAGGGGAGGGAAGCACTCTATGCGGCGTTCGGCGGGATGGGACTCGAATACGTCGAAAGCCAGGCCAATTTCATCTTCGTGCGCGTGGGCGACGGCGACGAGGCGATGAACGCCCTGATGCGCGAGGGCGTCATCGTTCGTCCCGGCAGCGCTTTCGGGCATCCCGAATGGATTCGCGTGACCGTTGGACTCCCTGAGGAAAACGAGCGCTTCCTCTCGAAGCTCAAGGATTTTCTCGCCTGAAGCCGCTGTGCGTCAGTAATTCTCCCCTGCGAAACCACTCCTGTCTCTTGCAGATAGACGTCACTCCGGCTTTCACCGGAATGACGATCATCGGCGAAGGGACTCGCCATGAAACGTATCTGAAAATAAAAACCCCCGGCGCCGGAAATTCATCTCCAGCATCGGGGATTTCATATTGTATCTGGTGATTCTCGAACAGACGCCCTCGAAAGCCTGCGTTTATTTGTTCACCGCGTCCTTGAGACTTTTGCCTGCGGAGAACTTGGGCGCCTTGCTCGCTTTGATCGATATTGTCTCGCCCGTTTGTGGGTTGCGTCCCGTGCGTGCGCCTCGTTTAGAGACAGAAAAAGTTCCGAATCCGACCAGGGAAACGCGATCCCCGTTTTTCAGGGCTTGGGTCACGGAATCAAGCAGAGACTTCAGGGCCCGGTCCGCGGCTGCTTTCGAGATGCCGGCGTCCCCGGCGATTTTTTCTACCAGATCGGATCGCTGCATTGGGTCCTCCCACGTTCAAATACGGGCTTTAATGGAAACTATTAATAGTCCAAGTGTTTTTCACCAGATAAGGCAATCTATCGTAGCCGCGCGGAGAGGTCAATAGATAACATGTCAGAGCGCAGGATTTTTTCATCAACAGGCGCACTTTTATACCTGTAAGTAACTTCAAATCAAATGTTTAGAAAGTTCAAAAAATCTTTAACAAATCTTTAAGGGAAGGAGGCCGTATTTCGGCTGTTTCGTATCACATTAACCGAGTGGATACTTCGAGCTAGCGGAGCGACAGGCCGGTGCGGCGCGGCATTTTGCGGAGTCGCTCGTAGCGCGCGACTGTGGGCTGGTCGAGCAGGGGCTTGGGTTCGTTCTCAAGGTTTTGCTGGTGGACATCGTCCGCAAAGCCTTGGATGCCGACCCTGGGAAGCGCCTTGCCGATGAAGCGTTCGATGTTCTTGACGGGCGTGATTTCGCCGGGCGACATGAGCGTCATGGCGAAGCCGATGCGGCCTGCGCGAGCCGTTCTGCCTGCGCGGTGGACGTAGTCCTCCGGGTATTCGGGCACGTCGTAATTGATGACGTGTGATATGCCCGTCACGTCGATGCCGCGCGAAACGATGTCCGTAGCCACGAGAATGCGGTGCTTGCCCTGGCGAAAGCCCGCCAGCGCGCGCTCTCTCTGGCGCTGGCTTCTGTCGGAATGAATCTTGGCGACGGAGATTTTCTCGTTTACCAGGAAATCGCACAACACATCGGCGCCGGCCTTGGTTCTCGTGAAGATGAGAACGCTGGTGGGGTTGTATTTGTCGATGATGCCCAGTACGCCGCGCGGCTTGTTCACCATGCTGATGGGGTAGACCCCGTGGTGGATGCCCTCCGCCGGCGTCGATGGCGGCGAAATATTGATTTGCACAGGGTCGCTCACCGCTCGATTCGCCAGGTCCTGAATTTTTTTGGGCATGGTGGCGGAGAAGAGCATGGTCTGCCGCTTTTCGGGCAGGCGTTTGAGGATTTCGGTGATTTCCTCGGCGAAGCCCATGTCCAGCATGCGGTCGGCCTCGTCGATGATGAGTATATCCAGTTTTCTGAAATGGACGGACTTGCGGTTCAGGTGATCGAGCAGCCTGCCGGGCGTGGCGACGACGATGTCCACCTTCTCCTGGAAAGCCTGGAACTGGGGTTCGTAGTCCACTCCGCCGTAGATGACGGCGCACGATGTTTCAAGGTGTTTTCCCAACCGGTGGAATTGCTCAGAGACCTGGATGGCGAGTTCCCGTGTGGGCGTCAGGACGAGGCAGCGCGTGCCCGAACCGCCTTGTAAGTGTTCGAGCGTAGGCAGTGCGAATGAGGCTGTTTTCCCCGTGCCCGTCTGGGCGCAGCCGATGATGTCCCGGCCTTCGCGCGCGACGGGTATCGCCTCGCTCTGGATGGGGGTGGGGGCATCGAACCTGAGGCCGTGAATCCCGCGGAGCAACTCCGGCCCGAAGCCGAGTTCCCGGAAGCCCTCGGGCGCATCGTCGACGTTGAAATCGCCCACGCCGAAGTTGGCCGGGTCTTTTTTGTATGTGACGCCGTTATATGAGGGATTCGGAGCCTTCTGGGGGGATTGCGGCGCGGCCTGCGCTCCCGCCGCCGCGTGTTTATTGTTGCGGCGTTTTCTTTTCCTTCTGTTTTTGGGTGGTTGCCCGTCGTTTTCCGGTTTTTTCGATTCTATGTTCGCTGCGTTTTGCTTGTGCAAGGGTTCTCCATTACTTTGTCTTCTCCGTGAACGCCTGCGCCGCCGGCGCGGTTTCGCGGCATTCGTCTCTTCCGGGTCGGTATTTCCCCGCGGGGATTCACCGTTGAGGGGTGTCGAGGCGGAAAGCGGGTTTCTCCGCCCGGTATGGTCTGCGGATGATTTGGAAGCGGATTCCTGAACCTCGGGACTGGACTGGTTATCAGGGGCTTCTGCTTTGCTTTTGGAGCGTATGATGCTCGCTAAACGTTTGATAATTCTCACGATGAATGTTTATAGGGAAGAAGCTCGCGTCTGTCAAGCGTGAAACTCGAGGACTTGCAGTTGTTGGAGGGGAGCCTGTTCATGACGGAAAAAGGGGTCGTTTTGTGGCATCAGGAGACCATCGACGCGCGCGAGGTTCCGCGATTCGCCCGGTGGTGCGAGGATTCGGGAATCGATTCACTCTGGTTTCCAGAGACCTGGGTTCGCGACGGGAGCATTCTCATCGCCATGGCGGCGCAGGCGGTGGAGAATATCAAGCTGGGAGCCGCGGTGTTCAACATCTACGGGAGAACGCCCGGCCTCATGGCGCAGACGGCGGCGGAACTCGACGTGTTGAGCGATGGCCGCTTCCATCTGGGACTCGGCTCGAGCGGGCAGGCGGTGATCGAGAACTGGCACGGGGTTCCCTTCGGCAGCCCCCTGAAGCGCTCCCGGGAGATGGTCGAAGCCCTGCGCCAGGCGTTCCGGGGCGAGCGCGTGGAACTGGGCGGTGAAATCTACCGGATGAGCGGCTTCAAGCTCAGGCGAAAGCCGGTGCAGGAGCGCCTGCCCATCTATCTGGGCTCGAACGGCCCGAACTATACGAGGCTGACCGGGGAGATAGCAGACGGTTGGATTCCTTTCTGCATCCCGTTCTCGAAAACGAAGGATGCGCTCACATTCCTTGAGGAGGGTGCCGAATCGGCGGGCAGGGCGGTCTCCGAAATCGACGTGGCGCCTTTCGTCTACACGGCGCCTTTTGACGATATCGACCGCGCGCGCGCACTCGTGAAGCCCGAACTCGGCTTCTACATTGCCGCGATGGGCGATTACTACCACGCCCAGCTCACGCGCTGGGGCTACGGGGAGGACGCCGACAACATCCGGGCGGCCTGGCGGAAAGGCGGGCGCAGAGCGGTGGGAGATGCGCTTTCTGATGAACTGGTGGACGACCTCGCCATTTGCGGCCCCAAATCCAGATGCAACGAGATGCTGGCCGCTCTGAGGGAGATGGGCGTCACGCAGCCGCTTTTCCGGATCCCCGACGAGACGCCCGAAGAAGACGTGAAGCGCGCGCTTGGGACATTGGGAGAACTCGACTGAAGCCTATGCGGGGTATCGTCCCCAGCCTGCGATGTGGCCCCTCAGGTAGCAGATTTGTCCGATGTGCGAGAGGTGGTCGCCGAGAAACCTTCCCAGGACCAGGCCGAGCTTGATGGGTTTCTTGGTGTAGAAATCGATTTCTTCCCGGTCGAGGTCCGCCGCGCTCAAGCCCGAGAGGCATGGGAGCGTTTTCTCGCGCACTGCTTCGAAATAGCCCATCAGGGTGTCTTTGTTGGTTTTAAGCGCCATAACCTGTTCGAGGGTGAACCCCACGCCGGTGCATTCGGCGTCGGGCGCCATGCCGAACCGCTCGTGCCATTTCCCCTCTATCCAGAGTTCCGGGGTTGCGCCGAGGAACGAAAACGTCCTGTCCTCAAATCGCGTCATGTGCCAGATGAGCCAACCCATGGGGTTGTCGTTCGGGCCGGGTTGAAACATGAGGTCTTCATCGGTTACGTCTTCCATGACCTCTCTGAGCCTCATGCCGTAGGCTTCCAGGCGCTCTCTGATGATTGTCGGCGCGTCCATGTCCGGGTTTTCCTCCGTTCGTTACAGAAACGAAAAACGCCCCTCGAAAACGGGGGCGCTTCTCGAAGACGAATTTCGCTAGATAGCCGTGCCGGCGCGTGCGGTGAAGACGGTGTGCTCTATTTTGGGCATTCCCTCGAATGCGGGGTCCTCGTTCACCATTTTGGCCAGATATTCATCCACGTGCTCCGCATTGGACCACGTGCATTTGTAGGCCACCTTCCCGTCCTTGCCGATGAGCCAGATGGTGTTCGGCAGGTCTCCGAGCATGGCGTGCACCTTCTGGTCCATCTCGTCGACGAGGATGTTGGTTTCCATGCCCTTGATCTCGGCCAGCTTCTGCGCGTAGCTCCGCTTGTGCTCGTAGGATTCGTGGTTTCTGATCTCGGGGAATCCGCGCTCGCCCGCGTGGGGTTCCCTCACGTAGAGATTGAAGACGACCACGTCGCGGTCCGCATATTTCTCCTGCAACTCCTCATAAAACGGCACCTGCCGCCTGTATGGCGGTCACGTGATGGCGCCCGTGGTGATCACCACGTATTTCTTGCCCAGATAATCCGACATCCGGTGGACGTTGCCGTGGATGTCCTTGAGTTCGAAGTCGGGGAAGGCGGTGCCTGGAGGAAGTACGTTTGGAAATTTCTCATAAAAACTTTTGACCCGTTTGCTGGTGACGAGTTTGATGGTCTTCCATAGATTCAGATACTGCCAGGACCAAAAACCCGCCAGCGGCCCCCAGGGTTTCGGGACGGAATCGTTAGCCGGCCTCATATAAGGAAACTCCTTTTCGGTGTGCGCTGAATTGTATGATGGCGTATGCTCAACTCTCTTGTTTACCCAATCGCCGGATGAAAAACAACCGTCCGAAAGGGGGAGAGAAAGACGGATTTTGAAGGGCAGATTTCGAGGATTTCTTTCACTTTATATTTCAGTTTTTAATATCGTTTATCTAAAGTAGATTGTAGGAATTGAAAATCGAACGACAGTTGCGGCTCTTTCTCCGCCGAAGCGTCTTTTGGGGGATGATTCGGGGAAATGTTCTCCTCTCCCCGGGTGCGAGGCGGTTTTGCCGGTGGTTTCTTTGCGCCGGCAGCTCTCGACGGTGGAGAAGCGGATACTCTGGATTCACCCGGCGGGGTCCGCCTCGGGTTTCTCGTTTCGGCCCGACTCTCGCCGGAGACCGTGGTGCTCGGTTTTCCCGGCTCCTGATGGTCGTTTCTCGACCGGGCGTCTGCGGCCGCCATTTCAAACGCCCTCGTCAAATTTTCAGGTTTTTGCCAGGTGGCCTCTTGCGGGGATGCCCGCTCCCCGCCCTTCACGCGCATGAGTTTGGTTTTGAGGTCCTCGATGCGCGCGTAAAAGCCGGGGCTGTGAGGCGTGGAGGGGATTCGGAGAAATTTTCGGTCGATGTGGTGCATGAGTTCGTGGATGAGGGTATCGAGAAACGTCTTGCCCGCGACGACCTGCTTGCGAATCGACGTGAGGTTGGCGATTTCGATCACCGCGCTCTCGCAGCGATAAAGGCCGTACAGCTTGTAGGCGAGTTTTCCGCCGCGCAGCTTGTGGGGTTGGCGCTCTTCGAACACGCGCAGGCGCGCCCGCGGGATTTTGAGGCTGCGGCAAATTTCGTCGAGCAGATTCTGGCCCAGCGCTTCGCGCTCTTTTGCGCTCGTGGACGCGATGAGTTTTCCGGTGAGTTCGCGCTCTTGGGTTTTCGGTTGGTATTCGAGCGCCGGGAATTTGTTGGAGCGCAAGAAGTCCGGCGTATCGCGGCGCCTGCCCATGGGATAGCCGTTTCCGAGACGAGTCCGGGCGGAACGAGTCGCAGATATGCGATGGGCTAACGAGTCAGGATTATACGCGAATCAAACGCCCTTGGCGATAGAGCTGTTTCGCGCCTAGTCCGTCTCCAGAATCTCCTCAATCGTCACGATCCGCCTCTCGGCGTTGCTCTTCAAGATCGCCCGCATGATGGCGAGCGCCCGTACCCCGTGGCGTCCGGTGACTTCTGGGTCCCTGTCCTCCCGAATGGCGTCGACGAGGTCGTCGAACTGCTCGCGGTTGGCGAGGAGTCTTCCCTCCACCAGGTCGTGGTAGAGTTCCACGATTTTGGTTTCCAGACCGCCCATCAGGTCGATGGGGCGCTTGAGGGTCGGATTCTCAGTAGTGGATAGGCTCAGGTTCGCCTCGGTGCCCTGAATGTCGTATGCGAAGTGAAACGGGGCCAGATAGCTGCTCGAGATGACGCCCATCAACCCGCTCTTGAAGCGCAGGATGGCGGCGGCGGCGTCTTCCTGGGGGTTGGGGCCGCCCACCTTGGCGCATGATCCGCTCACCTCGTCCACGTCGCCGAAAAGGTATTCCATCATGTCCGCGAGATGGATGGTGTAGCTGTAGAGCGGCCCGCCCGGGTTCTCCGTGGCGTCCCACCGCATGCTCTTGGGACCGGAGGTGAAGCCGTGGTTGTTGGAGAACGTGGCGACCGTGTAGTTCACCAGACCCAAATCCCCACTATCCACGATTTCCTTTGCCTTGCGGAACATCGGCCAGCGCCGGAAGTTCTGCCCCATGTGGAGTTTGACGCCGGAGTCCCTGCAAGCCTGCTCGATGGATTTCGCGTCGGAGACGCTGAGCGCCATGGGTTTTTCCAGATGAATGTGCTTGCCCGCGCGGGCGGCGGCAATGGCGATATCCTTGTGAACTGAGTTGGCCGTGGCGATGACGACGGCTTCAGTCTCGGAGTCGGCCATCACCTCGTCAATAGAGGTAAAATTCTTTCCCCCGTATTTGCCCACGAAATCCTCGCGGGTAGTGGGCGTTCGGGCGAAACCGCCAGTCACCTTCACCTTACCGGAGGCGAGGGCGGCGTCCGCGAGCACGGCGCCCCACCAGCCGAGTCCGATGAAAGCCATGCCGATTTTAGGAGCATCATTCATCTATGGATTCCTTGTATGAAGATATATGCGCATTACATCTAAAGTGAATGGATAGGTGGGTAGTCGATTTATTCTAACGGCCCTGCCATTCGGGTTTTCTCTTCTCCATGAATGCCGCCAGACCCTCCTGCGTGTCGCGGGAAGTCTGCAGGCGGTAGCTGATGAGTTTGGCGTTGACGATGCCCTCGCGCACGTCGGGTGTCCTCAAGCCCTTCAGCACCGCCTCTTTCGTGTGCTGCACGGCCAGCGGCGCGTTCTGGTTGATGAGGTCGGCCATGGCGCGCGCCTCGTCCATCAGGGCGTCCTGGGGCACCACCTTGTTCACCATGCCCCAGCGCTCGGCCTCATCCGCAGAGATGTTCCTGCCGGTCAGCATGAACTCCATGGCGATGCCGGGGGGAATGGTCTTGGGCAGGCGCTGGTGGCCGCCGATGCTCATCGCGCCGTATTTGGGCTGCGGGTAGCCGAAAACCGCGTTTTCTGAAGCGATGCGGATGTCGCACGAGAGCGCCATCGAGCACCCCCCGCCATAGGCGTAGCCGTTCACGGCGGCGATGATGGGCTTGTATATCTCGAATTCGCCGTACCAAAATGTGGGCGAGTCGTGCTCGTTGTACTGGCCTTCGCTCTCGACGACCGAAGTGAGGTCATGCCCGGCGCAGAACGCGCGATCCCCCGCGCCGGTGAGGATGGCCGTCCACACGTCGTTGTCTTTCATGAATTTCTGACAGACGTCGTACAAATCGTCCACCATTTCCTCGGTGTAGGAGTTGCGTTTCTCGGGGCGGTTGAGGGTGATGATGGCGGTTCTGCCTTCCACTTCATACAAGATGCCGCTCATGGGGTTTCTCCATATTGATTTGGCGAATGCGCTCGCTGCCTGTCCTTTGTGCGAAAGTAGCGGGGCCGGGTGGCGAAGTCAACGATGCGGTGCCCGCGACCCCGTTTTCGGCAGCTCTCTCAACCCCGCCTATCCTGCGTTTTCTTGACAGGTTTAGGCGCGGGTGCTAGCGTCGCCGCGAATTCCAAATTCTGAATCATCTTTTGCGGACTCGATATTTTCAGGCCGAAATCTTTGTTTTTCGAGGAGGAAGACGCAATGACGGACTACCCCACGTGGGCGCGCGGCTCGATGATGGTCGACTGGGAGCACCGGATCGACATGGACCGCATGCGCCGAGAGCGCGTCGAGAAGACCCAGGCGGCGATGAAGGAAAAGGGCATCGACGCCCTCATACTCTGGAAGGACGAGAACGTGCGCTACCTGACCAGCGCGCGCGTCATCATGATTCAGTACCGCTCCTCCACCACCTACGGCGTGCTGCTCAGGCAGGAGGGTAATCCGACGCTGCTCGCCTCGAGCGGCGAGGCGCACCGCATAGAAGAATGTATGCCCTGGATAGACGACTATGTGCCCATCGGCATCCTCGAGGAGCCGGGCCTTGTCGAGCACACGGTAGGCACCGACATCAAGAGTCGTTTTGACGAATGGGGGGTTTCGAACGGCACCATCGGGCTTGACGGGCACACGTTCACACAGCGGGCGATGATCGAAAAATATTTTCCGGAAGCCACCTTCGTGGACGGTGAGCAGTTCATGTACATGAGCAGGGTACGGAAAACGCCGGACGAGATCGCCTGTCTCCATCAAGCGTGCGCGATAGCCGACGCCGTGACCATCACGGCGCTCAACCACGCCGAGCCGGGCGTTCGCGAGTTCGACGTGGCGGCCGAAGCCATGAAGACGCTCTTCACCCACGGCGGCGAGTTCGGGCACCTTGCGTCTCCGTTCGTCGCCTCGGGCGAGCACATGGCGCCGCCGACGCGCTTTCCCACCGATAAAATCATCAGAAACGCGGACATCGTCTTCATCGACATCGGCGCCTGCTGGAACGGCTATTTCGGCGACTGCGGGCGCGCGAAGGTTGCCGGCGGCCCGCCCCATCCCATGCAGAAGAAAGTGTATACGACCGTCTACAAGGCGCTCAGGGCGGGAATCGAGAAAATGCGTCCCGGCTATACGAACGACGACTCGGCGGCGGAGTTCCTGGAAGTCGCTCGTTCCGCAGGTCTGGAAGACAATTTCATTAAACTCTTTATCGGGCACGGCTGCGGCATATCGCCCAATGAGCCGCCCTACGTGGGCGAGGTGATGCCCGGGGCCGAGAGTGTGGATTTCGTGCCGGGGATGACGTTCGCCATCGAGCCGCTCATATTCGTTCCGGGGATTCCCGGCGGGGCCGGCGTGCGCATCGAGGATCATATTCTCATCACCGAGGATGAACCCGTCTACATGACGCGCGCTCCCTATTGCGAGGAGTTGATCATTCAGGATTGAGCGGGTTTTTGACCTGAATCGGCGCCCCTGGCGAGAGGTCCGGGGGCGCTTTTTCATTTTGTTCATTGCGAGACGAGGCATGCGTTGACAGAGATTCCCCTGGCCGTTGCGGCGTCGGCTTTTTTTGCGCTCACCTTCATCTTCTCGCGCCTGGCGACGCGGGAGGCGACTCCCGTGTTCGGCGGGTTCGTGGCTTCGGCCACGGTGACGCTGCTGTACTTGCCCTGGATAGCGGCGAGCGTGCCGATGAGCGCTTTCGCCAACCCGCACCTGCTCTGGTTCGTGGGGCTCGGCGTGATCACCCCGAGCATATCGAGAACGTTTCAGTTCGCGGGCGTCCAGCGCATCGGGGCGGCCCCCTCGGGCATCCTGCGCGGCCTGGGGCCGCTCTTCTCGAGCACGCTGGCCGTCTTGCTGCTGGGCGAGCAACTCACGCCGGACCTCGCCCTGGGAACTGCGCTCATCGTATGCGGCATCGTCGTCTTGTCGATCAGGAAAAATGAGATTCGCTCGTGGGCTCTCGCCGGAATCGCCTATGCCATCGGCGCCACGCTCATATGGGTCATGCGCGACCTCATCATCCGCTACTCCTCGCCCGACGTGCCCTACAAGACGCTGGCGATTTTCGTAATGGCGGGGACGTCGAGCATCGTCATGGCCCTGGTTCTGGCGAATTCCAAAAGCGGACGCAAGGACTTCACCGGGAAGGGTCTGTTTTATTTCGTCCTCGTGGGCATCGCCAGTTTCTCGGCCCTGACATCGCTTTTCTTCGCCCTCGAGGAGGGGCGCATCGTCGTCGTGACGCCGATCACCTCGGCCCAGCCCCTGTTCGTGCTGCTTTTCTCGCGGTTTTTGCCGCAAGGCATGGAGCCGCTGACGCCGCTCATGGTGCTGGGCGCGGCCTTCATCGTCGCGGGAGGCGCGCTGATCAGCCTGGCGTGATCAGTCGGCGAGTTTGTCCTCCAAGCCGAGTTCTTCGGCCAATCCCCTGAGCTGGGCGAGCACGGGTGCGGCGACGGGCACGCCGTCTCGGCGCATCTGTTCTTTTCTTCGCGCGAGGTTCTCGCCGGGTATCCGGATGGGGCCTCCCCCCTCCATGGGGGCGGAATTTCTGATCTCGCGGATTCTCAGGTCCATCTCCGCCTTGAAGTCGGCCAAGTCGCGGAAGATGTCCGGACGCATGGCGAAAAACACCTGGCCGGTGTTCGTGGGCGTCTTGAAATCCTTGTTGAAGTCTATGACGTCAGATCCAAAGGCCGCTCCGTTCAGGACGCCGGCGAGCGCGCCGATCATCATGTTCAGGCCATAGCCCTTGTGGCCCCCGATGGGCAGCAGAAAACCCTCCTCGGCGCGCGTGGCGTCGGTGAGGGGCTTTCCGTCTCTGGTCATCATCCAGCCCTCGGGCATCGGCTTTCCCTCCTGGGCGTAGACCTTCACCTTTCCGTAGGAAGTCTCGGTCGTGGCCATGTCGAGGACGAAGGGCGGCTCCTCGCCTGCGGGGATGGCGTAGGCGATGGGGTTCGTGCTCAGGAGCATGTCGACGCCGCCCCAGGGGGGCATGTGATTGGCGTTCGCGACGGCCATGTACATCCCGATCATGTCGTGCGCGAGGGGCAGGGCGGCGTAGACGCCCGCGGCGCCGGCGTGGTTTCCGTGGTGTATGCCGATCCACGCGAGCCCGCTTTCTCGCGCCTTCTGGATGGCGAGTTCGGCCGCGAACGTCACGACCACCTGACCGAAGCCGTTATCGCCGTCGACGAGCGCGCTCACGGGGGTTTCGCGCTCGGCGCGGATGTCGGGCCTTACATTGTAGCCGCCTTCGCGGATTCTGCGGCAATAGGGAGGCAGCCGGAAGATGCCGTGCCCGTGCATCCCGTGGAGGTCGGCTTCGATCATGCGGACGGCGCAAATCCGCGCGTGATCGTCCAGGACATCGTGCGCCGCCAGGACGGCGTGAATGAAATTCTCCAGGCGTTCGACGGGGTAGCGTATTTCTGACATGGGTCTCCTCGCTAGAATGGTGGTTTCTGTGCCTGCGGGGCGTGCCTTCGCGGTGAATGTGAACTGTTCCGGCTATAAAGATTCCTTGAAACCGGGTTTTCTCACTACTTGGTGAGATTTATATGATATATTTCTAAAGGCCGTCATGGAAGGCGAATTCGCATCCATGGTTTTGCTCAAAACGATTCGTCTGTTCTGGAGGACACACCCGACTCCAGCCGCCACCCAAAAGGGGACGACATGAATTACATCAAAAAACCCGAATGGTCGATGCCCGAGCGTGAGGCCACGCCGGAATCCGTTTTTTTGAACCGCCGCAAGTTCTTGGCTGGCGGCGCGGGTCTGATGCTGAGCCAAATGGTGACGCCTCCCTACTGGCCCGAACGCGATGGCCCGGTCGCCTTGGCCAAGGCGGATAAGAGGGTTGCGCATCCCAAGGATCAGACGGTGGGCCTGTACCCGGCGCGCCGGAATCCCGCCTTCACGCTGGATCGGCCGCTCACGGATGAAAAAGTGGCGGGCGAGTACAACAATTTCTACGAATTCGGCGGCTCCAAGGCAATCTCATGGCTGGCCAGGCGCATGGAGACGCGCCCCTGGCAAGTGGAGGTGAAAGGCCACGTCAAGAAGCCCAAAACCTACGATATCGACGAGTTGATAAAAGGCATGACGCTCGAGGAGCGCCTGTATCGTTTCCGCTGCGTGGAAGCGTGGGCGATGGCCGTTCCGTGGACGGGTTTCAGGATTTCCGAGTTGATCAAGAAAGTAGAACCCACGAGCAAGGCGAAATACATCAAATTCACCACTTTCCTGAACCGCAAGGTGGCATTGGGGCAGCTCCAGGTCTGGTACCCGTGGCCGTATGTGGAAGGCCTCACCATGAAGGAGGCCATGAACGAGCTTGCAATCATGGGCACGGGCATCTACGGACATCCCCTGCCGCAGTCGCATGGCGCGCCCCTTCGGCTGGTGGTTCCCTGGAAGTATGGTTTCAAGAACATCAAGTCCATCGTTTCCATCGAATTCACCGACAAGCGACCGCGCACGTTCTGGGAGAAGGCGGGGCCCAGTGAATACGGCTTCTGGGCCAACATCAACCCGAAGTTCAATCACCCCAGGTGGTCCCAGGCTTCCGAGCGCATGCTGGGAACGAACGAGAGAAGACCGACGCTCCTGTTCAACGGCTACGCGAAGTGGGTGGGAGACATGTACCCGGACATGAACGACCGGAAATATTTCATGTAGGCTTCGGATTTAGACAAAAAACCATCTTCCGGCCTTATCGGTCGCCGGAGGATGGTTTTTTTTTTGTGCGATAGAAGGTCAGGCTTGCAGGGCCTGATCGAGATCCTCGATTAAATCGTCTGCATCCTCGATTCCCACGGAGAGCCGGATCAAGGTATCACTGATGCCAAGCGCTTCTCTGTTCTCCTCGGTCAGAGAAGCGTGGGTCATGATGGCGGGATGCTCCACGAGGGACTCGGTGCCGCCTAAGCTCTCCGCCAGGGTGAAGAGCCGGACGTTTTCGAGAAATCTGCGCGCCTCGGGCAGGCCGCCTTTCAGGTAGAACGCCAGCATCCCGCCGAAGCCGCTCATCTGCATTTTGGCCAACTCATGCTGGGGGTGGGAGGCGAGACCGGGGTAGATCACTTTCTCGACGCCCCCGTGCCCTTCCAGGAAGCCCGCTATCTTCATGGCGTTTTCCTGGTGTTTTTCCATCCGCACGGGGAGGGTGTCGATGCCCCGCATGGTCATGTAGCAGTCGAAGGGGGCGGGAGTCGCCCCGAGCGCGTTCTGGTAATGCTTGATGCGCTCATGGAGCGCCCGGTTTTTCGTCACCAGAGCGCCGCCGACGACGTCGCTGTGTCCGCCGATGTATTTCGTCGTGCTGTGAACGGCGATGTCAGCACCCAGGGCGAGTGGCCTCTGGAAGTAGGGGCTCATGAAGGTGTTGTCCACGGCGATGATGACGCCGTCGCTCCCGTATGTCGCCGCAATGCTCTGAATGTCGGCCATCTTCAAGAGCGGGTTCGTGGGGCTCTCTATCCAGATGAGCCTGGTGTTCTCCCGGATTTTCCCGGCCAGGGATTCTTCATCCGCCATGTCGACGTAGTCGCACGCGACTCCGAATTTCTCGAACCCCCTGAAATCCTTGCCCGTGATGAGGCGGAAGGTTCCGCCGTACACGTCGTCCGAACACAGCATGTGATCGCCGTGGGAGAGCAGGGCGAAGAGTATCGTGGTGGTTGCGCCCAGGCCCGAGGAAAACGCCAGCCCGTGGCATTCTGTGTCCGCGCCTTCGGGACGCTCGAGACCCGCGATGTTCATCTCCAGGGCTTCCCGTGTCGGGTTGCCCGAGCGCGAGTATTCGAAATCGCCGACGGGTTCGCCGGGCGTGTGTTGCTTGAACGTGCTGCTCAGGCAGATGTCGGGCTTCACGGCGCCGGTGAGTTCGTCGGGTTCTTTACCGTGGTGAATCGCTCTGGTGGATATCTTCATGGGACTCCCGGAAGGCGAGGGGTGGCTTCAATCTCCACAAGGATTTTTGAGGCGCGCTTTTGGATGCCGCTTCTTCTTCCAGTTCCTCCTCAGTGAGGAACGCGTTGTCCGTCATCCATTCGTCGGAGAATATCTTGCTGAGATAGAACATTCCCGAATCCGGCATGAGGGTAACGATTCTTTCCGGTTTTTCGAGGGATTCCGCGTAACGCACGGCGCCTGCGACCGCGCCGCCCGCAGAGCCGCCCACCAGAATGCCTTCTTCTCTCGCCAGCCTGCGCGCCATCAAAAGGCATTCCTTGTCGGTGACGCGGACGACCTCGTCGATGTTCTCGAAACTGAGCGTATTGGGCTTGAAGCTCTCTCCAATTCCTTCGGTCTTGTAGGAACCCGCCTCGGGGTCGGTTTCTCCGTAAAACAGGCCGTACAGAATCGAACCGATGGGGTCGACGCCCACGATCTTGATGCCGGGATTCTTTTCTTTGAGATACCTTCCCGTGCCCGAGATGGTGCCGCCCGTGCCCAGGCCCGTGACGAAGGCGTCGAACGCGCCTCCCGTCTGACGCCATATCTCGGGCCCCGTCATGCGGTAGTGGGACTCGGGATTATTGGGATTGTTGTACTGGTTCGCCAGAATACAGTTGGGTGTTTCCTCCACAATCCTGCGCGCGACTGAGTAGTGACTCTCGGGGTCGTCCAGCGCGACTGTCGGTGTGACGATGACTTTAGCACCATATGCGCGCAGCCGGTCGACTTTCTCCTGGCTCATCTTGTCGGGCATCACGAAAACGCATTGATAGCCCTTGATGGCGGCCACGATGGCGAGTCCCGCGCCGGTGTTCCCGGAGGTGGCCTCGACAATCATACCGCCCGGTTTGAGTTCGCCTTTTTTCTCCGCGTCTTCGACGATCAGCGGAGCGATGCGGTCTTTCACCGAGAGGCCCGGATTCATGTATTCGACCTTGACGAACAGTTCCGATTCGACTTCCGCGCCGATGGAGTTGAGCCTTACGATCGGCGTGTCGCCGATGGCCTCCAGAATGTTGTTCTTCACTTGCTTGCGCCCTCGAAAACGGCTTGAAAGTTTGAAAGCATCATACTGCGAGACGATTATGCGGCATCCACGCGGCCTCTACAAATCATCGAGAATCTCGACGGCCTGGAACGATTTGCCTTCCATGAACTCGAGGCTCGCTCCCCCGCCCGTGCTCACGTGGCTCACCTTATCGCTCAGCCCGGCCATCTCGATGGCTGCGGCGCTGTCGCCGCCGCCGATGACGGTCGTGGCGCCGTTTTTCGTCGCCTCTGCGAGGGCATGCGCGACGGCGAATGTGCCCCCATCGAACGGCTTGACCTCGAATACGCCCATGGGGCCGTTCCAGACGATGGTTTCCGCCCCTGAAATCATTTCCGAGAACCGGCGGGCGGATTCAGGGCCGATGTCGAGGCCCATCAGGCCTTCGGGAATCATGCCCTGGAATACCTCGAAGGACGCGCCTTCTTCGATGGCGCGTGCAGCGATGACGTCCGTGGGCAAAACGAGTTTTTCACCGCCCAGGGCTTGAAGCCGAGCGGCCACGTCCACCCTCTCTTCCTCCACGAGGCTCGCGCCCGTCTCCTGGCCGTTCGCCCGCATGAAGGTGTAGACCATCGCGCCGCCGATGAGCACCCTGTCGCACTTGCCCAACAGGGATTCTATGACCATCATCTTGTCGGAGACTTTCTTGCCTCCGATAATGGCGAGGAAGGGTCTTTTCGGCGCATCCAGCGCCACTCCGAGATATTGGAGTTCTTTTTCGAGTAAAAACCCCGCGACGCGGGGCTTGCCGGCCATTATCTGAGGCACGGTGAGCATGCTCGCGTTGTCGCGGTGGCAGGTGCCGAAGGCGTCGTTCACGTAAACGTCTGCCAACGAAGCCAGTCCCTGCGCAAAAGCGTCTTTTTCCCGTCTTTGAACTTCATCTTGAGCCGCCGCGTTGTCCTTGATCTGTTCGGCCTTGTGAAAGCGCAGGTTTTCGAGGAGGCAGCATTCCCCGTCGCTCAGCGCTGCGGCTGCGCTTTCGGCGGCGGGCCCCACGCAGTCTTCCGCAAAAACGACGCTCATGCCGAGGAGTTCCTCCAGGCGCTCGGCGATGGGCCTGAGCGTCCACCTGGCGTCGGCCTGGGGACCTTCTCCCGTCGGGCGTCCCAGATGACTCACGAGTATGAGGCGGCCGCCGCCGGCCAGTATGTGGTTTATCGTGGGAAGCGCCATGCGGATTCTGCGGTCATCGGCGATGCGCCCGTTCGCGTCCTGGGGGACGTTGAAGTCCACCCGCATGAGCACGCGCTTGCCGCGCACGCCGATGTCCGAGATGCTTTTCTTCGTCATGGCTCGCCGCCTCTGTGAAAGTGAACGCCGCCTGGAATGTCGCCGAAGGACAAGTCGTGTATAAGGAAAATCGCCATGAAAATCCAGCGTCGGCCGAAGGTCTTCTAAGTTCGCGCTTCGACTTCGCCCGTCGTCAACGCAGATACGAGTATGAACGCAACGCCGGGAAAGGGGAATAGATGATCACGATAGATTTGAGCGGAAAAATCGCTCTGGTGACGGGTTCGAGCCAGGGCATCGGGCAGGCGTGCGCGATGGTGCTGGCGCGCGCGGGCGCGAGCGTCGCCCTCGCGGCCAGAAACGAGGAAAATCTGGAGCAAACCGCCTCGGACATCATCGCCTCCGGGGGACGCGCGGAAGTGTTGGCGGGCGACCTTACCCTAGGGGGCCAGACCGAGCGCGTCGTCGAGGAAACCTGCGCCCGGCTCGGGGGAATCGATTTTCTCGTAAGCGCTGCAGGCGTGAGCAGGCGCACGGACCCCATAGTGACGACGGATGAGGATATTGACCTCGCCATCGACTTGAAACTCCGCGCCGCCATTCGCCTGACGAAGGCCGCGATTCCGCAGATGAGAAAACGCGGCGGGGGCGCCATCGTCTATTTCTCGGGGCTGAGCCACGTCCATACCTCGGAATTCCACGGCTCGGGCTGCATTTCGAACGCGGGTCTTGCGGCCTACAAGCATCAGCTCGCCCGCAGGCTCGCGCCCGAGAACATCCGCGTGAACATCGTGAACCCGGGCACGACGGACACCCCGCGGTATGTCCGGCAGACGACGAGAATCGCCGAAATCACGAACCGCACGTATGAACAGGTGGATGCCGAAAGGCGCGCCGAATTGCCCATGGGCCGCCTCACGCGGGCCGAGGATTGCGCAGGCGCGGCGTTGTTCCTGGTCTCCGATCTGGCTTCGAACATCACGGGCGAGTCCATCAACGTGGATGGCGGGCGGTGCGACGTGGTGAGGCCCTAGAGCGCGCTGCTGCCGCCGTCGAGATATATCGTCTGTCCGGTCATGTAGTCGCTCTGTGGGCCGCAAAGGTAGACGACAAGGGGCCGTATTTCTTCGAGTTCGCCATAGCGTTTCATCGGGACGAGGCGCAGGAACTCCTCGCTTTGCGCCGTGTCTTCGATTCGATCGACCGTCATCGGGGTAGGAAAGCGGCCCGGCGCAATAGAGTTCACCTGGATGTTTTTTTCCGCAAGCTCGACGGCGAGCGCCTCGGTGAAACCCCGGACGCCTGCTTTCGAAGCCGCGTAAGCCACCTGATTCGGTCGGCCACGGCTGCCCGCGCCCGAGCCGAGGTTGACGATTTTTCCTTCTCCCGCTTCGAGCATGAAGCGCACGGCCGCGCGGCAGCAATAGAACATGCCGCTCAGGTTCAAGTCGATGGTCTGATGCCAGATTTCGTTCGTCATATCTAGAATTGGGCTGGGGAGCGACACGCCCGCGTTGTTGATGAGAATATGCGGGCCGCCGAGTTCCTTGTTGACTTGCTCGAACAGTGCGTTCACCCGCTCAGAATCCGTGACGTCGCAGACGGCGGGTCTGACCTGAACGCCGAATTTCTCGCATTCCTTTGCGGTCTCCGCCATCGGCCCGGGCCGCCTGCCGATGAGGACGAGGTCCGCTCCAGCCTCCGCCAGTGCGGTGGCCATCATTGCGCCGAGCCCCTGGCCGCCGCCCGTGATGCAGGCTGTCTTGCCGCTCAAATTCACGCCGGGTGAGGTCATATCATCTCCGCTTTCCGGTGCGCCTAGCGTATGGCCCCGCGCGGTGACTCCGTTTGCGTGCCTAAAGTCGCTGCGGGACTTTACCACCATGCGGTAGTGGGGTACATAAGGCATGGTTCAGCAATCAATTCGACAGACATTCTCTTCCACATTTTGGCGAAGAGTCAAAGAGAACATCAGTTGTGAGGATGCGATGAGTCTTGCACAGGCGCCTGTGTCAATCAGCAGCGAAAACATGGAATTGCTCGGCTATCACGACCTGGAAGACAGGCCCGCCTTCAAGACGGCGATTCAGGAGGTGGACGGGCGATTTTATCTGTATCTCTCGCATTTCTGGGAGAGCGGCTGGAGCGTTCTGGACGTAACGGAGCCTGCGGACCCCGAACTCCTCAAGTTCATCGAAGGTCCGGACAACACCTGGACGCTGCAGGTGCAGGTGGCGGACGGTTTGCTCATCACATCATTGGAGAAAATACCCCCCGGCTGGGGACCGAGACCCGGGGACCCGCCCGCGGCCGAGGGCGTCTACATTTGGGATGTAGGAAAGGACCCTGCCGATCCGGCGCTTCTCTCCCACTGGCAGACGGGGGCCGACGGCACGCACCGCAATTTCTATAACGGCGGCCGCTACGCCCACCTCTCCGCCTATGCGCCCGGCTACGACGGGAACATCTACCGCATTCTGGATTTGGCCGATCCCAGGAACCCGAAAGAAGCAGGCCGTTTCTGGCTGCCCGAGCAAGAGGGGGAAGCTGCCGCCGGGTCGGACGATTGGAGCGAGGGGATGCGCGTGTTCCAGCACGGTCCGGCCCATGCGGAGAACGGACGGGCCTATCTGCCTTATGCGCGCGGCGGGTTCGTCATTGCGGACATCGAGGATATCTCGAACCCCAGGCTCATCAGCCGTTTCAACGTCTATCCGCCGCTTGGCAGCGCAATCGCCGTCCACACGGCGTACCCTTATCTCAATCGCGGATTCGCCATCATCAACAGCGAGGCGCTCAAGGAAAATTGCGACGAGCCGCTCAATTACACGGCGATTGTCGACATCGAAGACGAGGCGGAGCCCAGGCTCATGTCGCTCTTCCCGGTGCCCGAGCCGCCGCCCGGTTACTCCCACAAGAGTTTCTGCGAGCGAGGCGGACGCTTCGGCCCGCACAATCAGCACCATCCCCAGGGGCTCGATTGTCTCGAGCGAAGAGAAGACCGCGTTTATCTGACGTACTTCAACGCGGGACTACGGGTTTATGATATTTCCGAGCCCATTCATCCACGCGAGATTGCGCACTACATACCCGCCGACCCGACGAAACGCCTCGGCATGTTGCCCAAAACGCTTGTGACCCAGAGCGAAGACGTCATCGTGGACAGGCGCGGGGTCATTTATGTGACGGACAAGAACCATGGACTTCATATATTAGGCTGCACCGTTTAGGCGAAAAGGAGAAAAATTCTATGCCTACCATCGTTGACCTTTCACGAGAGATTTATCATCGCACGCCCGCGTATCCGGGCCAGCCGCCCATCCTGTACGCCGAGTGGAAAAATCATGAAGAGGCCTTCAAGGACTCGGGCAACGTATGGGGGAACGCCCTGAACTTCGTCACCATGCCCGAGCACGGCACCACGCATCTCGACGCGCCACGCCATTTCCACCAGGACGCGCAGCCGATGAACGAGTACCCGCTCGAGAACTGCATCGTCCGCGGCATCTGCATCGATCTGCAGCACATCGAACCCAAGGCGGAAATCAGCTCGAACGACCTCGATGAGGCAGTGAAGAAGACCGGCCTCCCGATTCCCAGGGGCGGCACCATCCTCCTGTGCACGGGCCACCATGCCCGCACCTACCCCACGAAAGCGTATG
Source organism: uncultured Nitrospinaceae bacterium (assembly GCA_964440505.1). Classification (GTDB taxonomy): domain Bacteria; phylum UBA8248; class UBA8248; order UBA8248; family UBA8248; genus Bin107. The sequence goes on along the minus strand of CAYTSP010000319.1, from coordinate 124 downwards.
GATCGGACAATCCCGGCGTGAACGTGGAATCCACCGGATGGCTCGCGGATCAGGGAATCGTCCATTTCGGCATCGATTCCATGCGTCCCGGCCCCGAGGGAGACGTGAACGCCCTGGTGCACAA
>CAYTSP010000318.1:0-6421 GCA_964440505.1 uncultured Nitrospinaceae bacterium | reverse complement strand
GGTCGCTACTCAGGGTGAAGCGGAGCGGCGCGTTGCTCTCGGGGACTTTTTCAACAGCTCCCGGATCGGGGGATTGATTTTTTTCAGGCTCACAGGAATCGCAGGGTGGGTTCGTTCTACGATCAGACGCCCAGGAATCGGGATTTGATCTCCTCGTTCGCGGCGAGTTCATCCGGCGTGGAGGAATGAACCACGCGGCCCCGGTTGAGCACGTGAACGTAATCGCAAGAGGCGAGCGCGAACTTCATGTTCTGCTCGACCAGCAGGATGGCGAGTCTGCTCTCTTTTAGTTTCGAGAGGGTTTCTCCCATCGCGCGAACCAGCAGGGGCGCGAGCCCCTCGGTGGGTTCATCCAGCAGGAGCATCTTCGGGTTCGTCATCAGCGAGCGGGCGAAGGCCAGCATCTGCTGCTCCCCGCCGCTCAGCTGATTGCCCATGTTGCGCAGGCGTTCCTTGAGGCGCGGGAAGAGGTTCAGCACCCGGTCCATGTCCCAGGGTTCTTCACCGCTCCCGGCGGCGCCTTCCTTTTCCCCGAGCAGGAGGTTCTCCATCACGGTGAGCGAGGGGAATATCCGCCGCCCCTGGGGCACGAGGGCCACGCCGAGGCTTACGATCTCGTGCGGCTGCAGCGCCGTGATGTCCGCGCCGTCGAACGTGACTTTCCCCGTGCGCGGCTTCGTGAACCCGATGATGGAGCGGATGAGCGTGGTCTTGCCCATGCCGTTTCGGCCCAGGACGGCCATCACCTGGCCCTCGGCGATTTCGAGGGAGAGCCCCTGAAGGACGTAGCTGTCCCCGTAATAGGTGTGGATGTCGTCCACCTTCAGCATCGGGCCGTTGTCAGTCATAACCTAGGTATATCTCCTGAACGGTCTGGTTCGCGCGGACTTCTTCCTTGGGGCCGTCGGCGATGACTTCCCCCTCGTGCATGACCATCAGCTTGTCCACCAGTTCGAAGGCGACGTCCATGTCGTGCTCGATGATGAGCATCGTCATCTCCGCGTCGAGTTCCTTGAGCAGGGAGACCACCTCGGCGGATTCGGCGGGCGAGAGCCCGGCGGTGGGTTCGTCCAGAAGCAGCACCTTCGGGTTCTCGACCAGCGCGAGGGCGATTTCGATTTGTCTTTGGTAGCCGTGGGAAAGGTCCTTCACAATGAGGTTTTGCATGTCCCACAGATTCAGTTTCCTCATCATCTCCTCGGCCTTGTCGTAAATATGCCGATGACTCTTGATGGTGCGGAGCATCGAGAACTTCGACTTCTCCAGGGCCTGCGCCGCCAGCAGGACGTTGTCCAGCACGGACAGGTTGGGGAACAGGTTGGTGATCTGGAAGGTCCGCGCCATGCCGAGATGGGTCCGCTGGTGGGTCGGCAGCCGCGTGATGTCCTCTCCGTAGAGATAAACGCTCCCGTGCGTCGGGTCGAGTTCCCCCGCGATCATGTTGAAGAACGTGGTCTTCCCCGCGCCGTTGGGGCCGATGATGCCCCGGCGTTCGCCGTTCTCCACCACGAGGTCGACGTTATTGACCGCGACGAGGCCGCCGAAGTGCTTGGCGAGTCCTTCTGCCTTCAGGCACGCGGCGGACCCGTTCGAACCCTGATGGGCTTCCTGCTCCAAGACCAACCTCCTCCTTCGCGTTCAGACCACACAAGCGGAGATGCGGGGACCACCGCGCGCGGATGATGGAAAAATTCCCGTCCGCGCGCGATGGCCCATGTTCAGGCGCTTAACCGGCCGCTACTTCGCGCAATTCTTGCACGGGGGATAATCCCTGCTGTAGGGCGGCTTCTTCATGAACTCGTCCGGCTTGTAATTCCAGAACTGGCTCACGTTCGGGATGACCGCCAGGACCTTGTTTCTCTTCTTGCCGGTTTCATCCTTCATGACCATGCGGACGTAGACGTTCATCTTGAACGTCCCGTGGCCGTCGGACGCCCTCGGTCCCGCCGGCATGCCGGAGGCCACCTTCAGGTTCTTGAGCGCGGCGAAGAATTTGTCCTTGTCCTCCACGTTGCCGTTCACCTCTTCTATGGCTTTGTAGATGAGCCGCAGTCCGCCGTAATACCCCTCGGCGTAGTAGCCGGGGTCTTTCTTGGCGTGTTTTACGAACGCCTTGACGAAATCCTGGTTGTCCTTGGTCTGGATGTCTGCGCTGTAGATCAGGGCCGAAATCCAGCCGAGCACTTCATCCCCCTGTGCGTCGATGACGAATTCGTCCGTGTTCGTTCCGTTGCCCAGGATCACGTACTTGTTCGCCAGGCCGGCTTCCTTGAGCTGTTTCGGAAGCCGCAGGCCCTGTGCCGCGGCCAGGGTGAGGAAGAGGGCGTCGGCGTCCTTCCTGAGCTTGCCGATGTAGGGCCCGTAATCCACCGTGTTGATGGGCATGTACATCTTCTGGATCACCTTGCCGCCCATGTCCTCGAACACCTGCTGGAAGCCGCCCGTCGACTCGTAGCCGAAGGCGTAGTCGGGGCCGATGGTGATCACCTTCTTGATGTTCGGCATCGCCGTCCGCACCCAGTGGGCGAATGCGTGCATGGGCTGGCTGCAGGAGAAATACGTGATCGCGTATTTCTTGCGCTTGCGCTTGGAGATGTCGTCGGGGCACGACCAGATGAGAATCGGGGTCTTGTACCTGTCGGCCAGCGGCGCAATCGCGTAGCCGGTCGAGCCGAAGAGGCCGCCCATCGCGATGTGTACCTTGTCCCGCGTGAGCATCTTGCGCACCCGGGTCACGGCCAGGGCCACCTTGCTCTCGTTGTCCTCGATGAAGAATTTCACATCGCGGCCGGCGACCTTGTCCCCGAACTTCTCGCGGAACACCTTGAGGGCGTTCATCTGGTCCGAGCCGTGCTTGGCGAGAACGCCCTTCTTGGAGGTGAGCAGCCCGATTTTGATGGGCCCCTTCGCCGCGAGCGCAGGACCGGCGGCGAGGAGCGCGGCGAGTGTGAATGCGAGGGGAACGACGAGAAAAACGATGCGTTTTCGAATCATGGGAATTCCTCCTCTTATAGGCGATGACGGCCCTGGCGTGGGCCGATCATCCGTTGTCCGTTTCGCCGACCTTCGTTCTCAGCTGCTTGATGAAGCCCATGATGCCCTCGGGCGCGAAAAGAACCACCACGATGTAGATGCAGCCCACGACGGTCAGCGAGCGTTCGGTGAACATGTTCACGGAGTTGTCGAGAATGACGAATATGGTGGAACCCAGGAGGGGGCCGGCCAGCGTGCCCGGTCCTCCCAGCGAGACCATCAGCAGGGCGTTGAACGAGGTCACCAGTTCGACGTCGGTCGGAGCGACGTAGCTGTTGTAGAACACCCAGAGAAAACCGGCCAGGCCGCTGAAAATGCCCGAGAGCATGTAAATGATGAACTTGTGGAGCCATACGTTGTAGCCCAGGGCCCGCATGCGCGATTCGCTCTCGCGGATCCCCACCATCGTCTTCCCGAAACACGAGTGAACGAGAACGGAGAAGAACAGGAATACGCCCGCGGCCACGATGAGGGTGAAATAGTAGTAGGTGATCGTATCTTCCATGAATAACGGGCGGTCGATGCCCGCGATGCCGTTTTCGCCGCCGGTCATCGAGTCCCAGCGATAGGCGAGCCCCCAGATGAGCATGGCCAGGGCGAACGTGATCATCAGGAAATACACGTCCGACGCCCGCAGCGCGACGAGCGCGCAGATGGCCGTTACCACCGCCGCGGCGATGATCGCGACGACGAACGCCTCGCCGAACGAGGCGCCGTAGGTCGCCGACATGATCGCCGCTGCATAGGCGCCCGTGCCGAAATAGGCCGCGTGGCCCAGAGACGCCATGCCCGTGTAGCCGAGCATCAGGTCGAGGCTTAAGGCGAGAATGCCCCAGATCAGGCACTGGTTCAGGACGAGTACGGAGAACTCGTCCACGAACAGCGGCGATACGGATGCGAAAGCCAGGACTGCGGCAATCGCAATCACTCGGCCGCGGGTGGCCAGAAGTTCCCCCCTCACATCGCTCTCCCGAACAGCCCGGAGGGGCGAATGGCGAGAATGACGGCCATCGGCAGGAACAGGGTGAAATACGCGAATTCGGGAAAGAAGGTTTTCCCCAGGTTGTCGATGATGCCGACGAGGAGGCTGGCGACGACCGCGCCCTTGAGGCTGCCCATGCCGCCCACGATGATGGCGACGAAGGCGAAGGGGAGGATCTCGAAGTCAAGCCCCGCCTGGATGCCGAGCCAGGGGGCCGCCAGGACGCCGCTCATGCCGGCGAGGAACGAGCCGAGTCCGAAAACGAGGCTGAACACGACGGGTACGTTCACCCCCATCCCGCCCGCCATCTCCACGTCGTCGACGGCGGCCCTCACCGAGGAGCCGACTTTGGTCCTGCTCTCGAAGAACCACAGCGCTGCCGCCGTTACCGCGGCGAATACGATGAGGAACAGCCTGTACATCGGGAAGGAGAACCCCCCGATCCGTCCCGTGCTGGCCAGGAACTTCGGCGCATCCATGCTGACGGGATCAGGCCCCCAGATGACGAGGATCGCGTCCTGGAGAACGAGAACGAAGCCCATGGTGATGAGCACCTGGCCCAGGTCGTTTCCCTGAAGGCGGCGCAGGAAAACGCGCTCGATCACGATGCCCATGATGGCGATCGCGATTCCGCCGATCAGGATGGCGAGGAAAAAATTCCCCGTCTGCTTGAGGGTCGTGAGCCCGAAGTAGGCGCCCACCAGGAAATAGGTCCCGTGCGTGACGTTGATGACCTTCATGACGCCGAAGATCAGGGAGAGGCCCATCGCCAGCAGGAAGACGATGGCGCCGTAGGAGATGCCGTTGAATATCTGGGTGAGCCAGAAAGTCATTTGCACGCCTCCTGCGTGTATGACCCGGCGCATTGGAAGGGGAGCCTGGCAACAGCGATGAAATGCTGCGTCTCTCCTTCCAGAGGAAGAGGATGAGATATGATATGAAATGTATGCTCCGTACTATAGCATGAACGTGTTAAAGTGCAAAAGTATTATCTTTAATACTATTTGCGAAAAATCAGGAACTGCGCGCGTCCGCCCGGCGCAGGAGGCGATTCCCGGCGGTTGGGTTTCGCATCCATGGCCGGTGGGCGGAGCGCGTTTTCGGGGAGAATATGCCATGAACGCAGATGAAATTTGCCGGCTCGGGCTATATGAGCTTTCAGAGCGAATCGGGGAGGGGGAACTCTCTCCCGTCGAGGTGGTCGAGGCGCACCTGCGCCGCATCGATTCGCTCAACCCCGTTATCATGGGCTTTCTCGAAGTGACGGGAGAGGCCGCGCTGGAAGAAGCAAACCGCGCGCAGGAGGAGATCGCCGCAGGCCGCAGGCTGGGTCCCCTGCACGGCGTCCCCTACGGGGTCAAGGACATCATCGACACGGCGGGCGTGCGGACGACGCGCGGGTCGAGCTTTTTTCGAGACAATGTGCCCGAGCATGACGCGGAGTGCGTCGCCCGCTTAAAGCGCGCCGGCGCGATTCTGCTCGGCAAGTGCCATACCCAGGAGTTCGCCTCAGGTCCTCTGAGCGAAAACGCGCACTTCGGCACGGCGCGCAACCCGTGGGACCTGGAGCGCATGACGGGAGGCTCCAGCACGGGGTCGGGCGCATCGGTCGCAGCGGGCCTTTGCCCCGTCGCCATCGGGACGGACACGGGCAGCTCGATCCGCGGGCCTTCGGCGCTTTGCGGGCTCGTGGGGCTCAAGCCCACCCACGGGCGGGTGAGCCTGCGCGGCGTGTGCCCCAACTGCTTGAGCTACGACCACGTGGGGCCGATAGCCCGCTCCGCGCGAGACGCCGCACTCTTCTTGCAGGGAATGGCGGGCTACGACGCGCAGGACCCCTACAGCCGCGACGCGCCGGTTCCCGACTTCTCCGCCCGACTCGATGAGGGTGCCGAGGGTCTGCGGGTGGGCCTGTGCCCCGGGCTCTCGGGCGATTTCGAGGCGGACGCCGAAGTGACGCAGGCTTTCGAGCGGGCCGTCGACGCCTTCCGGGAGTCGGGGGCGCGGGTCGAGACGCTGCCCTTCGACGATGCGGAGCGCTTGATGGCCGTGAGCCGCGTCATCATCCAGTGCGAGTTCGCCGAGTTCCACAGGCCGCTCTACGAGCAGGACCCGGACGGCTACGGCCCCTCGACGCGCGAGCGGGTGGAGGCGAGCCTCGCGGGCGCCGATATGGACGAATACATCCGCGCGGGGCGCGAGCGGGAGATTCTGAGGCGCAAGGTGCTCGATCTGTTCGAGCGGGTGGACGTCATCCTCACCCTCGCCCTGCCGTGCATCGCCCCGCGGCTCGACGATTTGAAGGCCGTGATCAACGGCGAGGAAGTGGATTACTCCCTCGGCCTCACCATGCCGTACCTCACCCACCAGAACCTGACGGGCTTCCCGGCGGCGGTGGTTCCCACC
>CAYTSP010000317.1:0-21862 GCA_964440505.1 uncultured Nitrospinaceae bacterium | reverse complement strand
AACTCCTCGATGACTTCGGCGGGAAACCGCACCGTGCCTTCGGGCAGGGGACCGGACTCGACCATGAACATCTCCTCGAAAAAATGTTGATTTTGATGATGCCGTGAATATTGCGCCATATTAGCCCGTCTATGCGTTTTTCGGGAAGTCGCGCACAGGTGTGGTTCGCCTTGCGGGTTGCGTCCTCCTTTTGCCAAAATGCGCTTCTTTTCGGGAAATGCGCTCTGGAACAGGGGAGAGATGAGAGTGGCTCGCATAGCGGTAGTACGCGGTGACGGAATTGCGAACGAAGTGATGCCCGAGGCGGAGGAGACGCTCCGGGCAGCGGCGGAAGCGGCCTCGTTTCCGGTGGAGTTCGAATACTTCGACTGGGGGAGCGATCGGTATCTGGAGCAGGGCAGGGGCATGCCCGAGGATGGGTGCGATACGCTTCGAGCGGGTTTTGACGCCGTGTTTCAAGGGGCCATCGGCGATCCGAGGGTTCCCGGCTCCATCGTGCAGGAGGAGGTGATTCTGGGGGTCCGCTTCGGGCTGGACTTATACGCAAACATCCGCCCCTGCAGACTCTACCATGAGGATTTGACACCCCTCAAGAACAAGGGGGCGGGGGAGGTCGACCACGTCGTCGTGCGCGAGAACACCGAGGGCCTGTTCGTGAACGTGGGCGGGTTTTTCAAGCAGGGCACGAAAGACGAGGTGGCATTGCAGGAGGAAGTGCACACTTATAAGGGCGTGGAGCGCGTCATCCGGGCGTCTTTCGAGTTCGCGAGGCGTCATAAGCGCAGAAAAGTCACCATGGCGGACAAGGCAAGCGGGCTTCGCTACGCGGGCGGAATATGGCGGCGCGTTTTCGATGAGGTGCGGGCGGATTTCACTGACATCGAATCCGAGGCCAAACACATCGACGCGGTGGCGATGGAAGTGATCCAGCATCCCGGCGAATTCGACGTCATCGTCACCAACAACATGTTCGGCGACATTCTGAGCGACGTTACCTCGGGCCTCGTGGGCGGGCTGGGTCTGGCGCCTTCCGCGAACGTGAATCTGGAGGGCGTCTCGATGTTCGAGCCGGTGCACGGCACGGCGCCCGACATCTACGGGCGCGGCATCGCCAACCCGATGGCGGCCATATTGACGGGCGCTCTGTTGCTGGATCACCTGGGCTGCGGGGAGGGTGGAGCCGCCATCCGGCGCGCCGTGGAAGGAGCTATCGCGCACGGGGAGCGCACGGCGGACATCGGGGGCCGTCTGAACACGAAAGAATGCGGTGACGCCGTGAGAAACAGGTTAAGATAGAAACAGTTAAGCGGAATTATTCAAGTAGAATATAGGAGATGAAAATGCCGGAAAAATCAGTGGTGGACATCGAAAAAGCGGCTTTCAAACCCGTAGACTGGGGGCAGACGAAAATCCTAGTGAGCCCGGCCGCGAACGGCTCCGAGCACGTGCGCGTGGGGCTCACCGAGTACGACCCCGCCACCCCGCATGAGCCGCACGCGCATCCCGGTCAGGAGGAAGTCATCTGGGTGCTGAGCGGGCGGGGCTATACGGAGACGCACGGCGAGAAAATCGACCTCTATCCGGGAGCCGTGGCGTTCATCCCCGCAGGGATGGAGCACAAGACGGCGGCGGTCGGTGAGAAAATGCAGGCCATCATCATCAAGGGGCCGGTCCGCGACGCCGACGGGGTGTTGAGCTAGGAAAATTCTGAAAGGGAAATCATCGCCGGTGAGGGGTCGTTGAAAAAGCCATTGTGGAGGGAAGGAACGCTTCCTCCCCGGGCTGTTGAAAAACCCGGCATTTGAACAAACGTGTTCTTTTCACCTTGCAAGCGCAGTTTCATCCTCATCCTGAGTAGCCGCCGAAGGCGGCGTATCGAAGGATGGGAGGCGCACAAACGCTCATCAGTCGCGTCAAACACGCTTTCATCAATCGTGGTTGACCCCGCAGGCTAGAGCTTCGCCCTTCGATACGCGGCTACGCCGCTACTCAGGGTGAAGCAATGCGGGGCGTTGCTCACGAAGAGGGAGACATTACGCATCGGGGTGGCGAATGCGCCACAGGCATTTTTTCCTGGGGGACTTTTTCAACAACCTCGGTGAGGGGGGCGACGACTGTGAAGGATTGGCTTCTCACGGGGCAGATATCAAAACCCGCTCGTCCTGGACTTCCAGTTTCGTTCCGAAAGGCTCGTTCAGCGCCTCCATGACGCCCGTGATTCTGCGGCCCTCGCCCCGCTTGGGCGAATGGAGCCTGGGCTTCGAGAACACGCCGGCCGTCACGGGCATGAGGTAGGGTTCTCTCACTCCCTTTTTCGTCAGCGTGCAGCCGAAGAGGAAGGTGTCGTGCGTCTCATCCGTGAAGAATGGAATCTCGAAATCGAATATCAGGTTCCCCATGCTGTAGACGATGGGCGCGCCCTTGTGGAATTCGATCGCCTGGAGAACGTGCGGGTGCCCGCCTAGGACGAGGTCTGCGCCCGCGTCGATGGTGGCGTGGGCGATCTCGCGCTCAAATCCCATCACCTCGTGCGTCATGCTCGTGCCCCAGTGGTGGTTCACGACCACCAGGTCCGCTTTTTTCTTCAAATTCCTGATGTCGCGCTTCATGCGCGCGAGATGGGCGGGTTCCGCCCAGGTGTCGATTCGCGGCGGTGTGCCCGGGTATTCGGAGAGGTCGCGCCAGGGGCGGTAGGCCGTGTGGGCGCGTACGGGGTTCACGCCAGGACCCGCCGCCGTGGCTTCGAACCCCCTCGGGATGACGGAGCAATACGCCAGAAAGCCGATGGCGAGGCCTCCGCGCTCGATGAGGACGGGCCTTCTCGCCTGCATGAGGTTCATTCCGCCGCCCACGAGAGAAATTTCCAGCGAATCCATGAGCGACATGGTTTCCGCAAAGGCGTCTTCTCCGTAGTCGAGCACGTGGTTGTTCGCAAAGGCCATGACGTCGAAGCCGGCCTCGGTCAAAGCGTGGGCCATCTCCGGCGCGCCGCGCAGCAGGATTTTCTCTGGCGCGGGTTTTCCGCCGTGGTATAGGGGCAGTTCCAGGTTGGCGAAGGAGACGTCCGATTCCCGGAGGAGGGGAATCAGTCTTCCGAAAGCGCCTTTCGCCTCCGCGCGGTTGATGGCGATGTCCCCTCCCGCCAGAAGTTTGGGGCCATCTTTAGCGCGGGGGGACATGGGCTATTCGGTGAGGCAAAGGCCGTGATCGGGCGTGAAGGAGAGATACACCTTCTGGCCGAGGTCGAGTTCCTCGAAGTGGTCGATCTGCACGCCTATCTCGTGGGGGCCGACCTGGACCTGGCAGTCGAGGAAGTTGCCCAGATACACGGTGTCGATCACCTCGCCTTCGATGAGGTTCAGCGTATCGGCCGGTTTTTCGAGGTGCAGCAGGATGTCCTCGGGACGGATGCTCAGGATGATTTTGGACCCGACGGGGGCTCCTTCCGCGCCGGTGGCTTTGAGCTGGATGGGAGCGCTTCCGTCGCCGAGGGGAATTTCGATGTCCGTAGCGCTCCCTTCATGGCCGAGCAGCTTGCCCTCCATCAGGTTGGCCACGCCGATGAAATTCGCCACGAACGCGTTCGTGGGTTCGGCGTAGATGGTTTCCGGGTCGCCGATTTGCTGGATCACGCCCTTGTCCATCACCACTACACGATCGCTCATCACGAGCGCCTCGGTCTGGTCGTGCGTGACGTATATCGAGGTGATGCCCACGTCGTGCTGCAGACGCGTGAGTTCGATGCGCATCTGCTCGCGCAGTTTGGCGTCGAGGTTGCTCAGGGGCTCGTCGAAGAGCACTACCTTGGGGTTGTAGACGATGGCGCGGGCGAGGGCGACGCGCTGGCGCTGCCCGCCGGAGAGCTTGGTGGCGTAGCGCTCGGCGAGATGGCCGAGGCCTACGAGATCGAGCGCCTTCGTCGTTTTCTCCTTGATGGCGGCCCGGGTTTCGCGCCGGATCCTCAGGCCGTAAGCCACGTTGTCGAAGACCGTCATGTGCGGCCAGACGGCGTAGCTCTGGAACACCATGCCCAGGTTTCTCTCTTCGGGCGTCAGGAAAACCTCGTTCGACACGGAGGTGACGTAGTCTCCCTCGATTTGAATATCGCCGCTGTCGGGATGCTCGAGGCCGGCGATGCACCTGAGCGTCGTGGTTTTTCCGCAGCCCGAAGGCCCCAGCAGGGTGACGAACTCTCCTTGCTCAACGGAAAGGTCGATGCCCGCCACGGCCACTTCGGGCCCGAATGATTTCACCAGTTTCTTGATTTCGACGAATGACACTCTCTCAATCCTCTAGGGCTTGACGGCCAGCGTATGATCCGGGTCGAGGCGCACGTACACCTTTTCGCCCACGCGCAGGCGTTCTCTCGAATGCGCCAGCACCTTCCATTCGAACTCTCCCCACTTCACCCGGCAATCGAGGCAGTTGCCCAGGAAAACCGATTGAATGACCTCGCCCTCGATCCGGGGGCCGTCCGTGGGCTCGCGCGAGGCGTCCACGTTCTCGGGGCGAACGGAGAGATAGGCGTCGTCGCCCTCCGTCAGGCCGTCGGCGAGCAGGCAGGGTAGCTGGACGTTCTCACCGCCCTGTGAAATCTCGATGGTTCCCGCTCCCGCGCCGCCGTTTCCGACGATACGGCCTTCGGTCAGGTTCGCCACGCCGATGAAATCGCTTACGAACTTGTTGACTGGCCGCGCGTAGATGGAGTGGGGCCCGCCCGTTTGTTCGATGTGGCCCTTGCTCATCACGATAATCTCGTCGCTCATCACGAGGGCTTCCGCCTGGTCGTGCGTCACGTAGATCGAGGTAATCCCGATTTCGTGCTGAATCCGCTTGAGTTCGATGCGCATCTGCTCCCTGAGCTTGAGATCGAGGTTGCTCAGCGGCTCGTCGAAGAGCAAAAGGCGCGGACGAAAGACCATGGCGCGCGCAAGGGCCGCCCTTTGCTGCTGGCCGCCCGAGAGCTGCGTGGCGTTTTTATCCGCCATGTCGGAGAGGCCGACGATTTCCAGCGCCTCGGCGACGCGATCGTCAATTTCGGATTGCGCGACGTCGCGTATCTCGAGCGGGTAAGCCACGTTCTGCGTCACGTCCATGTGCGGCCAGATGGCGTAGCTCTGGAACACCATGCCGATGTTTCGTTTCTCGGGAGCGATGTTGACGCGTTTTTCTATCGAGGTGACCGGGTCCGAAGCGATGCGAATCTCACCCGCATCCGGCTTGTGGAGGCCGGCGATGCACATGAGCGTCGTGGTCTTCCCGCAGCCCGAGGGGCCGAGCAGGGTGAGGAATTTCCCCTCTGGAATGCCGAAGGAAATGCCGTCCACGGCGCGGTCGTCGCCGAAGTATTTAACGAGATGGTCGACCTGGAGATAGTTGTTTTCGCTCATCGTCTTATGCAGTCAAAGCCTCTTTGCCGGCGACTTTCCTGAAGATGACGACGCAGATCAACAGCGCGACCGTCTGTGCAATGGAAAGGGCCGACGTCATGGGTTCGTTCTCGAAGTTCGAGAGATAATACACGCCGACGGAGAGCGTCTCCGTGCCGGCGGAATACAGTATGATGGAGATGGAGAGTTCCCTCAGGAATATGACGAACAGCAGAATCCATCCGGCGAAAATCCCCGGCTTGAGAAGCGGAATGGTGATTCTTCTGAGCGTAGTGAGCCACGAAGCCCCCGCCATGCGCGAACTCTGGTCGAGCTCCTCGGATACGGCCATCATGATGGAGGAGATGTTTCTCTGCCCGTACGGGAAGAAGCGCGTGATGTAGCCGAGCAGCAGAATCCACAGCGTGGCGTAGATGGGCGTCTTGATGTAGGTGACGAGAACGCCCATCGCCAGCACGATGCCGGGGAAACCGATGGGGATCACGCTCAGGAAATCGAGCATTCGCGCGCCGAAGCCCTTGGTGCGGTGGATCATGTAGCTCACGATGATGGCGACCACCATGGCGATGGAGGCGCCGCCGAACGCGAGGATGAAGCTGTTGATGATGCCGTTGGTGGCCGCGTCGATGCTCTCGGGCCACCAGAAGAAGAGCACCTTCTGATAATTCCAGAACGTGAGTTCCGACCAAATGACGCTCCCCGACCAGATTTTATGAAGACTCACGAAGAAAAGACAGACGATGGGAAGAATAACGGCGACGCACACGTAGAACACGTTGTAGCCGAATGCCAGCCACTTCCATCTGCCCAGGTCGATGAGGTTGGGCCTGAAGCCCTTGCCCGTCACCGTCGTGTAAGAGCGGGGCGCGATGATTCTGTGCTGAATCCAGATGAAGAACGCCGTCACCACGCCCACCACCATGCTCATGGCGGCGCCGAGATAGTGGTTCGCGTCGTCTCCCACCGCTTTGGTGAAAATCTGCGTGGTCAATGTCTCCCAGCCGAACGGAGCGGAGAGCTTGAAGGGGACGCCGAACTCCCCGGCCGTCGTCACGAACACGATGATGGCGCCCGAGAGAATCGCCGGCGTCACGAGGGGCAGGGTGATGGTAAATGTGGTTCGCAAGAGGCCCGCTCCCGTCGTCCGCGCGCTGTCCTCGAGAGAGGGGTCCATGCGCCTGAGCGAGCCCACCACGAACAGGTAAACGAGAGGCGCGAAGAAGATGCCCGTCACCCAGATGACGCCCCACAGGTTGTTGACGTTGAAGAGCGGGAAAGAAATTCCGAAAATGCTTTTCGCCATGTTGTTCAGCAGGCCGACTTTCGGGGAGGCCAGGTTGTGCCAGGCGATGGCGCCCACGAAAGGACTCAGGAAAAAGGGAATGAGGTTGAAGGGTTCGAGTTGCTCTCTGAACGGGCAGTTGGTTCTCGCGTTGATCCACGCGAGCGATACGCCCAGTAGTGTGGCGAGAATGGTGCAGCCCGTGCTGATGATGGCGGTGTTGATGAGGGCTTTCCGGATGACGCGGCCCTGGAATACCTCTCTGTAGTTCTGGAGCCCCCACTCGGTGTCGAAGCCCAGGTCGTCGAGAACCAAAAAACTGTTGATGACGAGCGCGATCAGCGGCACGATGACCGCCACCGCCACGATGAGGCCGACGACGGTCGTGATGAGGTTCTCCTGCGTGAACCATGTGCGCCAGCCGCGCGGGGGAGCGACGTCGATTTGGGGTGTTGCGGTGTCCGTGGCCATAGTCTTGTCGATGCAACCTTTCCTGCGAACGCAAGTCTTTTCGGGATTCGAGGTTATGAATATAAAAAACGCCGTTTCCAAAAGCAACACGCCCCGCGAACAGTCGCGCCAATTCGCGGGGGATATTCTATTTGCGAAAAACGCTCAGTGCGCGCTACATCGCGAAGGCTCCGCTTTGTTTGCGCCTGAATGGCGATTCCGGCTGAGCTTTCGCGGCATGGCGCGCCGCGAATTGCATCGCTTCATTGCTGAAACCGGAAGGGTGGGAGCCCGCTGAGGACTCCCACCCGTTCCGAGTAACAATCGATAAAGCGTCCTACTTGAAGCGCTTGATGAATTCGGCGCGCGTCGCCTTGAACTTCTTCTGCGCGCCCACCCAGTCCTTGAGACCCAGCAGCTTGTGCTTGCTCAAGTCGAGAAGATAGGGAGCCACGACCTTGGGCGGCTTGTAACCCGCGCGGAAGCTGTAGACGGCCTCGCCTTCCACGTATACGTCTGTGCCTTCTTTGGTGAGCAGGAATTCCACCAGCAGTTTGCCGGCGTTGGGATTCGGCGCGCCGTTCAAGACAGCCGCCTGGTTGCCCAGCATGACCTGGCCTTCCTTGTAGTAGCCGGTCCTGAGGACTTTAGCGAGGTCGGGTTTCTTGAGTACGTTCTGATAAACGCGGCCCGTAATGTTCCAGGGGTCGAGGCCGCGCTCGCAGTTGATGAGCACCTGCATCTTCGGCTCCGTGCGGAACATGACGACGGGCTTCGTGGCCTTGAGAGCATCCCAATACTTGTTCATGTCCATGCCGTTCTCGATGAGCGAGATGACGGTGTTGGTGTAGGTGAAGCTCTTGGTGATGTCACCGGCGATGGTCTGGCCCATCACGTTCTTCGCGATGGTGTCGGCATAGGACGTGACGTTGATGTCCTTCATGCCCGGGCAGGCGGTGTTCCACACCGGCTGGAAGGTGTAGGCCAGAGGCGTGACGACGTAGGGGTAGTTCGCGTACTGGCCGGCTTTCTTGATCACCGCCGCGAAGTGCTTGTTCCACTCGGCGCTGTCGAGCTTGTGGTACGCGCCGCGTTTCTGGGCAGCAGCGAAGAAGCCGGGCGCGCTCACCACGTGGACGTCGACGGTGAACTTCTTGGCCCGCATCTCCTGGCGAACCTGGGAGACGGTAGCGCCGGTGCCTTTACGCAGGTTGCGGAATTTGAAGCCGCTGCCGAGGCCGTAGTGCTTGGCGAAGGCCGGGCCCATGCGCTTGGCCGTGCGGTCGCTGAACAGAGGGTTGATGATCGTGACGGCGCCCTCTTTTTTCGCCGCGCGCACGAGATCTTTCTGGTTTTTCATCATCGCTTCGGATACGAGCGCGCCCGAGGCGAAGACGGCCACCGCCAAGACGGCGGCAACGAAGAAGTGGATACGGAATTTCATCGAGAATCTCCTCATGCAGGAATAGAGTGGGGGACACCCCCCCGGTTATAAGAGTCCAATCTGTCTCGTCTGCAACGACAACACTCGCACACATAAAGAAAACATTGTGCCAGTTGCTTGTTTTCTTTGCAGTGAACGGAGTATTGTATGAGTGAAAATAACAGATTATTCATATCTGTCAATGCTGCTTTCTCCGGCTGGCGAAAATCCAGAGCCGATGATTTTTCTCGCTTTTCACCTCCGGGAAAGATGTCGAGTGAATCAACATCTTTCTTTGATGTGAGCGAGCGGATGAAAACGCCGGCGATTCATCGAGCCGGTGGCCCGACACGGATTTTCTCTATCGGTTGAAATCCCAGGCGAGGATTTTTCTTGAACGCAAAATCGATCGGTTCCCCCCTCATCCGGAGCCACCGGCTGGAAGCCCCCCAGGGTTCGTTCATGGAACACGTGGAGGTGATCCTCATCGGGGACGGGCCATTCATCCTCTTCGATGCGGGCTACCGCGAGTGCATTCCCGAGGTGCTCTCCTGGGTGGGAGCGCGCGCCGGAGGTGAGTTGGAAAAACTTGTTCTGACGCACCACCACTTCGACCACTCGGGCGGCGCCAAGGCGGTCTGCGACCGGTTTGGCGTCTCGGCCTACGCCCATCCCCTGGAGATGCGATTGCTCGATGAGGAGCAGCCGGGACTGCCGGTTTCTCCGATCAGGGAAGGAGAATTCGTCGAATCAGGGGGGATGCGTTTCGAAGCCATTCTGACGCCGGGCCATTCCCCCGGACACCTTTCTTTCTGGTGGGAGGAAGAGAGAATTCTTCTGGGAGGCGACAATGTTCTTCTTCCCTCGACGACGGCGGTGACCGCGCCCAAGGGGAATCTGGGTGATTACCTCGAATCGCTGGAGAAGGTGAAAAAGCTCGCGCCTCGCCTCATCTACCCAGGCCACGGGCCGGTGATCGAGGATCCGGTTGCCAGGATCGACGAGCTTATCGAACACCGCAAGATGCGCGATGCGCAGTATCTGGAAGCACTGGAGGCAGGGCACGATTCGCCCGCCAAGATAGCCGACCTCATATATCAGGATTTGCCGGAGCGTCAGAGAGAGCTGGGCGCCTGCGTAATAGAGTTGCATCTGGAGCGGTTCGTGGAATCCGGAGAAGTCGCGTACGCGGATGGGCGCTATTCACTGACGGGGCCGCTTTAGGGAGAAGAGGCTTTTGCTTACCAACTGCCACACGCTGGTTCTGCGGGAACTACTGGAGCGTCATCCCGAGATGTCCCATCCCGGGGATGACGCCTACGTCTACAACGTGGCGCCCGATTCCTTGCCCCTGTCCGGGGAGTTCAAGCCCAGGGAAACCCACCGCTTCGCTCCTCCGGCAGGCGTGATGGAGCGATTCCCGAAACTTTTGTGGGTGAAATGCCATCTGGTGGTCGACAACCTCTGTCACTACGGAAGCATCGCCAAGACGGCGAGTGGGCAAACTCCCTCTCAAAAGCAGGGCTATACCTATCTTAAGGGGGTCGAGCTCATCCCCCTGATGCGTGAGTTCACGAAAGAAGCGGGTGTTATGCCTGATGAGGCGAGCCTCCACTATCTCGCGCACGTGCTGGTGGAAATCGCAGTGGATTACGCCATACATATCGACGACAACACGGTGGGAGAGCAGCTCCGGGACGCCCAGGGAGCGATGAGCGACGCGCAGAAACGAGAATACGCCGAGGGTCTCGGCGCTTTATATGGCTGTGCGCCGGAAAAAGTCGCGCGGGCGCGAGGCGCTCCCCGCAAGTTTTATGGCGATTGGCACGACGTAGAGCATCTCTTCGTGAAAGGACGAACGAAAATCGTTCTGAGGAAGCTCAGACTGCCCTTCAGCGAGGAGAACACCGAGAGGACATGCCGCCTCATCGAAGAGGGAGCGCGGATGACGAATGATTATATGGAATTCATCGACGATTCAGTGGACACGCTCTCCAACTGGGAGGCTTGGGGAGGAGAGATCGCCATAGAGAGCGAGAGTTTTTGACTTCGCGCACATCGCCAGTGAAACACTGCGGAGATTATTCGTCCGTCCCCATGAGGGCTTTGCCGGGCATCAGAAAAGGGGTATTCGGGCGACGTAGGCCGACACCCGTGTTCGAGAGAGTATTTTTTCGCAGGGAGCCGGGGGTGGGTGGTCAATCCTTAACCGGCGGCCGCGGTGACAGCCAGCCTTCCATCACGCCCTCGATGTGTGATATCCGCGCTTCAAGAGCGCTGATTTTCCGCCACAGGGAGAACCAGCCAAGGCCGAACAGGATAATCATCGGCAAGTTGTTGGATTGATCCAGCAACGAGACCCAGTTCATCATCCCCTCCTAAAAGAAAAGCAACCGGAAGAAAAGTAGCTGGGTCCTCCAAAACGAATCTTGACACATGCGTTCAAGCGAATCAACCTCCTTTTCAATGCCGCTGAGGCATTCAGGGAGATTGCTTCAACCCCGCCGTCCAGGCGAGAATCACCGCACACTGCACCATCCCGCGCCATTTCTCAAGTTTTTTTGCGCAGGAATACGTCGCAGTTTCAAGTTCGTTTCTGCGTCGAGCCGGACTTTTCCGACCGCCGGGATTGCGCGTTCTAGTTCACTGAGGCCTTCAGGCCCGCTCCCGCCTTGAACTTCGGCACGGTGGCCGCGGCCACCTGAATCTCCTCGCCCGTCCTCGGGTTGCGCGCCTTGCGGGCCGCCCGCTGGGAGACGCTGAAGGTGCCGAAACCCGTCAGCGTTACCTTGTCCCCGCTCTGAAGAGCCGAGGTTACGGCGCCCACGAATGCGTTGACTACGCCCTGGGCGCTCGACTTGCTCAGGTTCGCCTGGGTGGCGATGGCATCTGCGAGTTCACCTTTGTTCATTTTTTCTTCTCCTCTTTCGCCCTGAGCGGCGCGCGGGCGGTGCGTGCGCGCTCACGCCTTCTCTGTTCGCTGAAACTCGTTCAACAACAGATATCCAAAAATGTGTTAGGCGGAAGTGAATTACGGGGCGGGCAATTCCTCAACTGCAAGCGGATTATAGCTATCTGCGCCATTACTTGCAAGCGCAAAACGCTTGCCTGTCAAGGGATGGCGCTAAAGTCACCGGACGGGAAATTTCCACATCTCATCGTTTCCGACCATCTGATCATAGGAGAAAAGAGCGACGCCATCGGCGCCGGCTTCCCGGGCGGCGCGCCATTCGCGCCACACGCCCGCCGGATTTTTGGTGAACAGATATGCGCCCAGGCCGATGACGACCTTGGGCGCGCGTCGATTCGGGGTTTTCACCCTCCTGGCGGCGAGTGCGCTTCGGCTGATTTGAGCGGCCAGACGCTCATCCCCGGTATAGTTCATGACCACGGCCTTATCTAGAAATCCGCTTTCCAGCCAGCCGCGCCAGTCCTGAAACGAGGAGAGATATGCCCGTTCCGCCCAAGGGAGAACGGCAGCAGAAACAATGATTTGCTTCCTGAAACCTCTGGTTGTTTCATAAACGCCGCGAACCGCCTCCGTGACTTGCGCGCGGCGCCACTCATCCCATGCCGCCCCGTCGGTGCGCTTTACGCTCGCGCCTGCGCGTGGCGCGGTATTCCGGGTCTTTCGTTCAAAACGGGCGACCGAGGCCTCGTTATAGCCGAAATCAAGACGCGGAGAGAAGCCAGAACCCGGCGATATGGGAAGCGCGTAGGGATAACGGATGAAATCGAGATGTATTCCCGCAAGGCGTGGATAGTTCCGCACCAGTTGCGCTGCGATGTCGATGATGCGCCCCCGTACGCCCGGATGGCCCGGGTCGAGAAAGATGCCGGGCGTTCCCAGGCCGAAGCCTTTCGCCCACGCGGGTTTTCCCGAAAGGGGATATTCGAGCAGAGAGCGCCCGTATTGATCCTTGAGAACGGCTTCTGCGCCAAGTTCGCGGATGATGGGCGCTTTCTTGTTTCTCGCAAGGGCGAAAGCGTTTATCCACGCATGAACCCTTATCGTGCAGCCGTATTCCTCGCCTCGGGATGCCAAATCGATCAGCAAGGCCAGCGGGTCTTGCCCGGCGCGATTTGCGGGAGAATCATCCGCCAGCTTCGTTGGGAACCACGCGCGGCCCGAGCGGTAGACTTGCGCGTAGATGTCCGTAACGCCTGCAGTGCAAGCGCGCTTTACCAGAGCCTTAATTTTCTCCGTGCTGTCGAGGGTTCTGTTCGCGCCTTCCGCCTGCACCCAAAGGCCGATTTCGAAGGATTTGCGCGCGAAGATGCGTGCGAGAAAATTCTGGGGAAGGAAAGAACACCCGGACATCAGTAATACGAAAACGAAGATGCAGAGCGCGCCTATGCGCGGGAGTCGCTTCATCCGGTTTTTCCGTGGGGCGGGAGTTTATGCGCTCAAACTACACTTTGCGCCGAGGGGCGGTCAACGGAAAAACCGAGGATTCGGGGAGAAAAGAATGAACGCTGCACGAAAAACACCTTCTCTTGTCCGGGCCGCATTTGCGCTACTCGGCGCTTAATGCACTTTTCGTCGCCGAGGCTGCTTCGGCCAGCGCCGCCTCTTCCGCCTCGCGCATGGTCTCGCCTCTGATTTCGCGGTACGCCTCGATGACGTTTTGAGTCGATATCCTTCCTTCCAGCGCCTCCCAGCCAGCCAGCGCCGCGCCCAGATGCGCCGCCACGGGCGCCGCGGCACGCATTGAGGCGATGGCGTCCAGGTTCACCGAAGCGATATGGATCTCGCGGCTTTCTATCGCGCTTTGCGTGTTCAAGACGAGGATGCCGCCTGGCTTGAGGGCGCCCCCCATCGGGGGCACGACGGCGAGGAGGGGGTCGCAGACGATTTCAAGATCATACTCCGCCGGGATGGCGAGGTCGGTGAGTTGATCTCGTGAAATTTTCACCACCGCCCTGTCGGGCGAGCCCGGGGGAGAGGGGAAACCAGGCGTCCGCACCTGGGCCGAGAACCCGGCATGGTTGGCCGCGCCGACGAAGATGCGAGCAGCGCTCAGAAAAAGTGCCTCCCCGCCGATTTCGCGTCTTCCGTGAAAACAAACAACGCGCATGAGATTTTCCCGTGCTGAAGAAGAAAAAAGCGTAAACCCTCGACAGGCTTATCAAATTCAGCGCCTCTTTTCCATCTTTCAAGTTGACATCGAAAACGCGCCCTCGCAATATGGCCACAGGTATTTCCCGGAAACCTGCATCGCAATAAAGCCTCGCCTCGCGAGAGGTTGGGCTGACAATGGAGAGCGTACCTTGAGCAAGAAGTTCAAGATATTCACATACGGCTGCCAGATGAACCGCTACGATACGGAGACGATTACCGGGTATCTGGAGGCTGAAGGGTATGAGGAGACCGAATCGAACGAGTCGGCCGACCTCATCCTGCTGAACACCTGCTCGATACGCGACAAGGCGGAGCAGAAGGTTTATAGCCAGATCGGGCGCCTCGACAAGCTCAAGAAAACAAACCCCGCTCTCAAGGTCGGCGTGTGCGGCTGTTTCGCCACGCGCGACGGGGAAGCGATAGCGAAACGCGGCAAAGCGGTCGACCTCGTCTTCGGCACCCAGAACATCGCCAAGCTCCCGATGCTGCTTGAGGAGATGGAGGAGCGCCGGGTAGTCGATACAGAGCCTGTCGCGCCCGATTTCACCGAACTCGCTCCGATGGTGCGCGGCGGCGGCCTGAACGCCTTCGTGAGCATCGCGCGCGGGTGCGATAATTTCTGCACCTTCTGCGTCGTGCCCTACACGCGCGGACCCGAGTGGAGCAAGCCGAGCGAACTCATCGTGGACGAAGTCGAACGCGCGGTGGAGGAGGGCTTTCGCGAGGTCACGCTCCTGGGCCAGAACGTGAACTCCTACGGCCGTAAATCTCCGGGTGAGCTTACCTTCGGCGGGCTGCTGAGGCGCCTCAATGATGTGAGCGGGCTCGAGCGCATCCGCTTCATGACGTCGCACCCCAAGGATTGCGATGAGGACATGGTCGACGCGATGGGGGAGTCTCCCAAAGTGTGCGAGCATCTCCACCTGCCGGTTCAATCGGGGGCGGATGTGGTGCTCGCGCGCATGGAGCGCGGATACACGGCGGATGAGTATCTCGAAAAGGTTTCTCTCTTCAGGGAGCGCGTGAAGGACGGGGTGTTGACTTCCGACGTGATCATCGGCTTCCCCGGCGAGCGGGATGAGGATTTCGAGAGAACGCTCCGTGTCTTGCGCGAGGCGCGCTACGACAACATCTATATGTTCAAGTACTCCCCCCGGCCCGGTACGCCCGCGTTCGACATTGAGGACACCCTTCCCGAGGAAGTGCTCACGGAGCGCTTCGAGGAGGCGAGCCGGGTGCAGCGCGAGATGACGGAGAACCTGCACGCGGAACTCGTCGGCGGCGTTCAGGAGGTGATGGTAGAAAGCGCGGTGAAGCCCCGGAGCGCGCCCGCCGGATGCGCGGGCTGCCCGGATTTTGCGGATGAATCGGATTCGAACTGGTTTGCGGGTCGCAGCCGGGGCAATCACAGGGTACAATTATACGCGGAGGGTTATACGCCCGAGCCGGGAGACGTGGTCGAAGTGAAAATCATGAGGGGCGGCATTCACTCTCTGGCGGGCGTCTCGCCGCCAGGCGCCGTGGCGATGGAGGAAGGGGAATGATGATCGAGATGAAAGTCAAGGGTCTCACGCTCGATCCGCACACCAATGTGCCGATAGTGGTGCTGCGCGAGACCGAGGGGGACCGCGCGCTGCCCATCTGGGTGGGCATTTTCGAGGCGCACGCCATCGCGCGCGAGATCGAGAGCTTCGAGACGCCGCGGCCGATGACCCACGATCTGATCAAGAACATGATTAACGACTTGAAGGGCCGGGTGGATAAAATCCTCATCAACGATTTGCGGGACAACACCTTTTTCGCCGAAATTCACCTGTCCGTAAACGCCTCGGAAATCGTCGTCGATTCGAGACCCTCCGACGCCATCGCCGTGGCCCTGCGCATGGGCAGCCCGATATTCGTCGAGGAGAAAGTGCTCGAGGAGGCGAAGAGCATCCAGTTCAACGAAGAGGAAGTGAAAGAGGGCGTCTCCGGCATGGAAGCGCGCAGCGGGGAAGACAACCCTCCCGAGTCGGAAAAGCCGCTCGAGGACGAGCCCGAGGACATCAAGGAATGGCTCAAGGACCTCAAGCCCGATGATTTCCTGAAAGAGGACAACAACTAAGGCGACGCTCGCCCGGGCGTCACCCCCACCGGAGTTTGACCGCTTTGCTTCTCTATCTCTTGCGACACGGCGAGACGGACTGGAACGTCGAGCAGCGCATACAGGGCGTCTCCGACACCGCGCTCAACGAGGTGGGCGTCGGCCAGGCCGAAGCGCTCGCGTGCGCGCTGCGCGAGCGGCCCATCGCCCGCGTCTACGCGAGCCCGCTCCGGCGCGCGAGGCGCACCGCCGAGATCGTCGCGCAAGCCGTGAACGCGCCCCTGTTCGAGGAGGCGGGCATCGCCGAGTTGAACCAGGGCGAACTCGAGGGAGAGCCCTTTCGCCGGCTTCCCGAGACGCACCCCGATTTCATGCGCGTATGGTGGAACCATCCCGCCCGCGCGCGCATGCCGGGCGGCGAGACGCTCGCGGAGTTGCAGGAGAGGGCCTGGGCCGCGATGGAGCGCTTCCTCGCGGCGCATGAAAACGAGGTCATCGCCGCGGTGAGCCACAATCTGGCGATCATCATGATCCTGTGCAGGATTCTGGGCGTGGATCTCAACGGGTTCAGGCGGATACGCCAGCACAACGCCGCGATGAACATCATCGAGCATTCGCCCGAGCGGGGTTGGAGCGTCGTGACGATGAACTCCCTGGCGCACTTGCAGGACGCGCCCGTCTCGGAGCGGAATCCGTATCAGCCCTATATTTGATGATGCGCTGCGGGGTGAGCGCGCAGTTCAGTCGTAGTCCTTGCCCTCGGGGTCGGAGACGTTCCGGTAGTAGTCCTGAATATCGTCGACGAGGCGGTCGACCTCGGTTTTCGGTTTCTTCCGCCCAGGCGCCATGTAGCGGTGCAGCAGATAAAAGGCGATGAATCCCAGGAAAAAGCCCAGGGCCGCGCCGTCCAGGAATGTCTGGTATCCGCCCATCAGAACGCTCCAGCCTGTGATGTCGTGTATGGACTCACCTTATCTTCGGGGGCGCTCGCCTGTCAACAGAACGGACGGTTGGGCCGTTTGTCCGGGACGGGTTAAGGTGCCGATATGAATGACGGGAGAGCTTTAACCGCGCGTCGCTGGACGAGGGCTGCAAGCTTGAACTCGATCAGAGAGTATTAAAATGAGTGCGAGAGAGCACAGGACATACACGATCAGGCGCCCCGCGCCTTCACCCGCGCGAAGCAAGGCGTATGAGGATAAGCTCAACCCCCGGCAACTCGAAGTCGTGATGGCGGGCGGCGGCCCGCTTCTCGTCATCGCAGGTGCGGGCAGCGGCAAGACGCACACCATCACCTACCGCCTCGCGCGCCTGGTGGAGGACGGCGTCGCGCCCGAATCCATCCTCCTCGTCACCTTCACGAACAAGGCCGCGCGCGAGATGCTCCACCGCGCCGCCTCCCTCATCCAGACGGACGCGCGGCGCGTCTGGGGCGGCACGTTCCACCACGTGGGGAATCTGATACTCAGGCGCTACGGAAACCTCATGGGTTATGAGCCGAACTTCACCATCCTGGACCGCGAGGACGCGGCCGATCTCGTGACCGAGTGCATCCGCCTCGCGGGGTTCGACCCGAAGGAGAAGTATTTCCCGAGAGGCCGCGTACTGGAGTCGATATTCGCCCTCGCCGCCGATACCGACAAAAGCGTCGCGGAGACGGTGCTGGGCCGGTATCCATACCTGGCGGACCGCGTGGGCGAGATCGAGCAAATCGCCGGCCATTACGAGAAGCGTAAGAAAGAGATTCAGGCGGTGGATTTCTCGGGCCTGCTCGCGCTCACGCGGAATCTGCTCGCGGAAAACGAGGAGGTGCGCCGGGAACTCCAGGCGCGTTTTCGCTACATCCTCGTGGATGAATACCAGGACACGAACAAGGTGCAGGCCGACCTGGTGGACTTTTTGGCGGGAGAGGCGAAAAACGTCACCGTGGTGGGGGATGACGCACAGAGCATCTACAGCTTCCGGGGCGCGCATTTCGAGAACATCATCACTTTCCCGGAGCGATACCCCGACGCCAGGCTGTTTCGCCTGGAGGAAAACTACAGGAGCACGGCCTCCATCCTCGCGTTGGCCAACGCCTCCATCGCTCGCAACAAGCGCCAGTTCGAGAAAAACCTCAAGACCACGCGCGGCGAGGGGATGAAGCCCGCCCTCGTGGCCGCGCGCGACGCCATGCAGCAGGCGGACTTCGTGGTCGACCGCACGCTCGCGCTGCGCGATGAGGATGACGTGCCGCTCTCCCAGATCGCGGTGCTCTACCGGGCGCACTACCACTCGATGGAGCTTCAGATGGAGCTCACGCGCCGGGGGATTCCCTTCGAGATCAGGAGCGGGCTGCGCTTTTTCGAGCAGCGCCACATCAAGGACGTGACGGCGTTCCTGAGGCTCGTGAGTTCCCCGGCGGACGAACTGGCCTGGAAGCGAGCACTCAAGCTCCTGCCCGGCGTGGGAGACGTGACGGCGCAAAGGGTGTGGGAGCAGGTCCGGATATATGAGGAGCCTTTCTCTTTTCTCGCGAGCGGAAGCGTGGGTTTCATCCCCGGGAATGCGCGCGAGGGTTTCGAGAAGTTCAGAAAGCTGGTTGTCGATCTCACGGGTGCGCCCCGCGCCGCCGGCGGGGCCGGGCGATCCGGTCTTCCGCCGACGGAGATGATCAACCTCGTCCTGGATCGCCTCTATCAGGACTACGTCGAGAACACTTTCGAAGATGCCGAAGCACGCCTGGAAGACGTGCGCCAGCTCGCGGAATACGCTGTGCAGTACGACGGGGCGACGGCGTTTCTCTCCGAACTCGCGCTCATGGGAACGGCCGCGGCAGCCGGCCCCGCGGCGCCTGGCGATCAAGACGAGCCGGATGAATCGATGGTCCTGACCTCGGTTCACCAGGCGAAGGGCCTGGAGTGGAAGGTGGTGTTCCTGATATGGCTCACAGACACGCGCTTCCCCTCAACACGATCGCTGGCCGATCCCGGGGGAGAAGAAGAGGAGAGGCGTCTTTTCTACGTCGCCCTCACGCGGGCGAAGGACGAACTCTATATGTGCCAGCCCATGCTGGAGAGCGAGGCGTGGAAGATGGGCGCGTTCTCCCGGCTTTCGAGATACGTGGAGGAGTTGCCCGAGGAGTTGTATGAACGCTGGCTTCTGGAGGAGGAGGCGTTGGAGACGCCGCAAGATGAAGAGGCCGAAGATTCCGCCTCCCGCCTCGCCGATCCCGATGAGCCGGACGGTCTGCGCTATGAGTACGACGAGGGCGTTTGAGCGCTTGTGGGGCTATCGAAAAAATCCTGATCTTCGTGATTCGGCAAATTAAACCCGACCGGGAAAAAGGACCGTCCTTGCAAACCCGTAATCGCAGATTGCCGTCATTCCGGCGCATGCCGGAATCCAGAGCAGATCAGGATATCGAATAGCAGGATGACCATGAAAAACGATAAAGCGAAAAGACAAATTCAAAAGCAAAGTCCCTGAATTCCGGCATGCGCCGGAATGACGGTGGTGCTCAATTTCAAGTGAGGAGGGGTTTTTCAACAACCCCTTGTTCGCCGCCGCCCCTTCGCGCTATGATTTCCCGCCGAATTCCATGAAGTTGTAGAGATTTTTACGTGCGGGAGCCTTTCGCGAAAGGCTCCGCATCGGATCGTGATTCGCCATCCTGAATGAAGGAATAATTTTCTTGTCATTCGCCGTCATCAATGGAGGGATGAAATTCGTGTCTGAATTGAAGGAATACGCACCGGGAAGTTTCTGCTGGGCCGACCTGGTGGCCAAGGAAGTGGGCGTCGCCAAGGATTTCTACACGTCTCTGTTCGGCTGGACGTTCGAGGATCGGCCCGTGATGGAGGAAGCCGTCTACACCATCTTCTCGAAAGACGGAAAACAGGTTTGCGCCATGTTCGAGATGTTTCCGGGTATGCTCGAGAGCGGCCACCCCTCTTTCTGGCAGAGCTACGTGTCGGTCGAGAGCGCGGATGAGAGCGTGAAAAGAGCGGTGGAACTCGGCGGCCAGGCCGCCCAGGAGCCGTGCGACGTGCTCGACGTGGGCCGCATGGCGATGATCCGCGACCCGGGGGAGGCGTTTCTGTGTCTCTGGCAGCCCAGGGCGCACAAGGGGGCCGACCTGATGAACGAGCCGGGCGCGCTCAACTGGAATGAACTGCTCACGAAGGACGTAGAACGCGCCGGTTCTTTTTACGCCGAACTGTTCGGCTGGGCGAGCACTGTGACGCCCAACCCCGCAGGCGGGGATTACACGGTGTTCATGAGCGGGGAGGAGCCGCGCGCGGGCATGCTCGAACTCACGCCCGAGATGGGCGGCATGCCGCCGCACTGGGGGGTGTATTTTCAGGTGGCGAACTTCGACGCCGCGCTCGATAAGGCAATCAGCCTGGGCGGGCAGGGCACGTTCCCCCCGATGGATATTCCCGAGGTGGGGAGGATCGGGGGTATCATGGACCCGCAGGGGGCGTGCTTCACGGCGATGGAATCGGCGATGGCGCCGGCGGGTCCGGGCGATTGATTCTGATAGCCGCGAAATGCGCGCCATCACTGCGCACGAGGGCGCGCTCGGCGGCTTATTTCGACAGGAGTATGAAAACGCATGAAATATAAAACCATCGACCCCGCCGACAACCACTGGCGGCAGAACTACCGCCTGCTCGTCGGCTCCGTCGTGCCGAGGCCCATCGCCTGGGTGAGCAGCATCAGTGCGGACGGATACGCGAACCTGGCGCCCTTCAGCTTCTTCACCTGCGTGGGCCACGACCCGCCCCTGCTCTCGATTTCGGTGGGCGTGCGCGAGAGTTCCTACAAGGACACGGCGCGCAACATCATGGAGACGCAGGGCTACGTCATCCACACGGTGGTGGACGGCCTCGAGGAGCAGATGAACATCTGCGCGGACGACTTCCCCTTCGAAGTGAGCGAGTTCGAGGAAGCGGGCTTGACACCGATTGATTCCGATCTCGTGAAGGCCCCGCGCATCGCCGAAGCCCCCGTGGCCATGGAGTGCCAGTTCCGCCACCTCATCACGAACGGGCGCGAGCACCTGACGAACGTCATTATCGGCGAGGTGGTGCGATGGCACGTGCGCGAGGACGTGATGATCGAGGAGGGGAAATACATCGACCCCGTCCTGCTCCGGCCCGTGGGCCGGCTGGCGGGCAACGGATACTGCCGCTCGCACGACGTGTTCGACATGCAGCGGCCCGACAGGAAGGCGACGCAGTTCAGCCCCAAGGGCTGATCGTCATGATCGATATCCTCTTAAGCGAAGGAGGGGAGTGAGATGAGCGATATACCGGAAACCAT
This sequence comes from uncultured Nitrospinaceae bacterium, assembly GCA_964440505.1. Classification (GTDB taxonomy): domain Bacteria; phylum UBA8248; class UBA8248; order UBA8248; family UBA8248; genus Bin107. The sequence goes on along the minus strand of CAYTSP010000317.1, from coordinate 805 downwards.
GAAGGCCGCCGTCACGCACGGCGCGCACGAGGTGCGCATCGAGCAGATTCCCGTACCCGACTACGAACCCGGCCAGGTGCTGGTGAAGGTCGCCGCCTGCGGCATCTGCGGCACGGACATCCATATCTACGAGGGGCACATGCGCCCCATGTGGCCGCCGTTTTATCCCTTCGTCCAGGGGCATGAATGGGCCGGCGAGGTGGCAGCTATCGGCAGCGGCGCGCGGACTGATTTGCAGATTGGCGATCGCGTCATCATGGAGCCGACCGTGGGTTGCGGTGCCTGCGCCACCTGCATCCGGGGCCACTATCACATCTGCGAGAACTTCGCGAAGCCAGGCGGCGGCTACAAGCTCCTCGGCCACACGGCGAACGGCGCGTTCAGCGAATACGGACTGGCGCCGCCGAACAATCTCCACAAGATGCCCGAATCCATGCGATGGGAGGACGCGGTGATCGTGAACCAGGTCGTCATCGCGCTCCATGCCCTGGAGCGCGGGGGCATCGAGCCGGCCGACACCGTGGCGATCCTGGGCCCCGGCCTGCTGGGCCTCGCCGTACTCCAGCTCGTGAAGATGATGGGGGCGTCCAAGACCTTCATCACCGGGCGCGGCTACCGGCTGGGAATCGCGGAGGAACTGGGCGCCGACCGCACCATCGACATCACGAAGGAAGACCCCGTCGAGGTCGTGATGAGCGAGACGAACGGCCGCGGTGTGGACCTCGTCATCGAATGCGCCGGCCCGCCCGAAGTGATGCGCCAGGCGGTGGACATGGCCCGGCGCGGGGGGCGCGTGGTGCTCGAG
>CAYTSP010000316.1:0-16442 GCA_964440505.1 uncultured Nitrospinaceae bacterium | reverse complement strand
GCGCTGGGAGTTGCAAGTGGCGTCCACGCCGACTATCTTGACCATGCCGGCGATGGCTTCACATGTGGGTTTGTCGCCCGGGTAGCGGCCGTTCGTGGCGACGAGTTCCATCTTGAAGCCCTTGCCGTAGCCGGCTTCCTTGAGGAGAGCCTTCGCCTTGGCCGGGCCGTAGCCGTACCATTTTTTCTTGGGGTTGTAGCCCGAGTAGTTCCAGGGGTGGAGCATCTGGCCGAAGAGGTCCGCGCGCCCGCCCAGGATGGTCGTGCGAATGGCTTCTGCGTCGATGGCGTAGTTGATTGCCTGGCGCACCTTCACGTTGGCCATCGGGCCGCCGTGTCCTGTGAAGAAGCCCATGTGCATGATGCGCACGGCGGGGACGACGGCGACTTTCGTCTTCGGGTTTTTCTCGAGCTGGGGGATGAACTGCGGCATGATGCCCCAGGCCACGTCGATCTCGCCCGCCTGAAGCGCCTTGGCGCGCGTGGCGCTCTCGCGGATTCGGCGGAGGACGATGCGCTGCGGCCGCTTCGGGAAGTTCTTGTTGTTCCACCAGTTCGGGTTCGCGTCGAACACCATCTTCTGGCCTTTGGTCCACGATTTCAGAACGTAGGGACCCGTGCCGTAGGTGTTGCGCGAGATGTGGGCGAGTTCCATGCCCTTGGTTTTCAGGCTGATGGAGCCGGCCCAGCGGGTCAGGCGGTTCCACATGCCGCTGTCGGGCTGCTTGTTGTGGTAGATGAAGGTGTTGTCGTCGAGAATTTCGATTTTATCGAAGTTCTTGAAGTATGTTCTCTGGCGCGCGGATTTCAAGACACGGGTCATCGTGTACTTGAAGTTTTCCGCCGTCAGGCGCGTGCCGTCCGAGAATTTCACGCCTTTTCTCAGATGAAACTTTGCGCTCTTGGGGGATACCTTCACCCACTTCGTGGCGAGCCAGGGCTTTTTCGCACCCGTTCCGGTCTCGGCGTGAATAAGGGTGTCGTAGCTCCAACGCCAGACCATCGCGCCGATGAAGTTCGAGACGCGGTGCGGGTCCATCGTCGGCGGTTCGCCCGTCAGGGCGATGGTGACGGTGCTTTTCGCGTCAGCCGTCACGGGTGCGCCCATCGCCAGTATGGCGAAGACGGCCAGGATTACGAGAAACTTCCGCATGGTTCTTCCTCCTGAAAAAGAAATGTACCGTTCCAAAACGTTACTGTTTCGAAGATGAGTTACCCATCTTCCTTTCATCAATCACCGAAACTGCCGGCGATGTTCTATTTTCTATAGATGTGTACCTGAATTTATCATGGATACGAACGAAGCGTCAAAGCAGGAAAACGACCTGTCGCCGCCTGGATTCCTGGTGAACGTGGGGTGCTTCGTTGTGCATGCCGGGTCGTGAAGGTGCAAAAAAAACCGCGGGGGGCGTCGAGCCACCCCCCGCGGCGTGGTGCAGCGAAAATACCCGCTTAGTTCATGCCGAGCACTTCGATCTCCCAGGGGAGAAGCGTCTCGTCGTGGCGCGGGGTCCATTTCAGGTTCGAGCCATGGCCGAGCACGTCGTGGATCTTCACGACGATCTTGTGCGTGACCAGTTCTTTCATCAAATCGGTCACGCCTTCGAACGCCATCTGCTGTTTTTTCGGGTCGACGGTAGCCGTGGCCGCGTCGATCGCCTTGTCCAGTTCCGGATAGCACATGCCGCTCCAGGGGCCCTTGCAGCTCGACGTTCCGCGAAGCACGGAGGTGGAGTCGCCCTGGCCGTTGCCAAAGCCCATGTAGTAGGCGGCGGCGCCTTTTTTCTTGCCGGCCTTGTAGGCGCGGTGCAGCTTCTTGAAGAGCGGGAAGCGCTGGGAGTTGCAAGTGGCGTCCACGCCGACTTTCTTGACCATGCCGGCGATGGCCTCACACGTGGCCTTGTCGCCCGGGTAGCGACCGTTCGTGGCGATGAGTTCCATCTTGAAGCCCTTGCCGTAGCCGGCTTCGTTCAAGAGAGCCTTCGCCTTGGCCGGGTCGTAGCCGTACCACTTTTTCTTGGGGTTGTAGCCCGAGTAGTTCCAGGGGTGGAGCATCTGGCCGAACAGGTCGGCGCGTCCGCCCAGGATGGTCGTGCGAATGGCTTCTGCGTCGATGGCGTAGTTGATCGCTTTACGCACCTTCACGTTGGCCATCGGGCCGCCATGTTTTGTGAAGAATCCCATGTGCATGATGCGCACGGCGGGGACGATGGCGACTTTCGTCTTCGGGTTTTTCTCGAGCTGGGGGATGAACTGCGGCATGATGCCCCAGGCCACGCCGATCTCGCCCGCCTGAAGCGCCTTGGCGCGCGTGGCGCTCTCGCGGATTCGGCGGAGGACGATGCGCTGCGGCCGCTTCGGGAAGTTCTTGTTGTTCCACCAGTTCGGGTTCGCGTCGAATACCATCTTCTGGCCCTTGGTCCACGATTTCAGAACGTAGGGACCCGTGCCGTAGGTGTTGCGCGAGATGTGGGCGAGTTCCATGCCTTTGGTCTTCAGGCTGATGGGGCCGGCCCAGCGGGTCAGGCGGTTCCACATGCCGCCGTCGGGTTCTCTGTTGTGATAGATGAAGGTGTTGTCGTCGATGACTTCGATCTTATCGATGTTCTTGAAGTACTGTCTCTGCCGCGCGGACTTCATGATGCGGCTGATGGTGTACTTGAAGCTCTCCGCCGTGAAAGGCGAGCCGTCCGAGAACTTGACGCCCTTTCTCAACTCGAACTTCCATTTCAGGGGAGAGAGTTGCACCCACTTCGTGGCGAGCCAGGGCTTTTTCGCGCCCGTTCCGGTCTCGGCGTGAAGAAGGGTGTCGTAGCTCCAACGCCAGACCATCGCGCCGACGAAGTTCGAAACGCGGTGCGGGTCCATCGTCGGGGGTTCGCCCGAGAGGGCGATGGTGACGGTGCTTTTCGCGTCAGCCGTCACGGGCGCGCCCATCGCCAGTATGGCGAAGACGGCCAGGATTACGAGAAACTTGCGCATGGTTCTTCCTCCTTTAGGAAAAGTACAGGTCCGAAAACCTCACTTCTGTGAAGATGTAAATCCCTTTGATTTTTGCATAACCGTATGACGATATTTATCATGGATGCGAATCAAGCGTCAAAGCCTGGAGCGAGTGTTTCACCTGTGGTTTCCTTGTGAACACACAAGCCTTGCATGTATGTTCTTCGCATCGCGGAATTCATGAATTCACAGAAATCGAGGAGGCTTTTCATGGCGGCGGAGAACATCATCGGCTCGTGGTTTCGGTATTTCCCGGAGCACTATCTCTGGTCGCAGTTGATGAGCGGCCAAATCAACATCGCCCCGATGGGCGGGTCGAACTTCCACGAACTCGATCAGATCGGAAAGCGGTTGAGCGGGCGGGCCGGCGACGCCGAAGCCTGGCACGACGCCTGGTCCTGGATGTCGGACAAGACGCTGGCCCGCGCGGAGGATGAGGAGCGAAGGGGCCACACGCGCACCGCGATGGCGGCCTTCGTGCGAAGCGCGATTTACCGCTACGCGAGCGAGCGTTTTGTCCACCCGGACGACCCGAGGAAATCCGAATCCTACAGCAAACTCCTGCCCCACTACGAGAAGGGGATGAAGTACCGCGTGCCCGGGTTCGAGCGCGTGGACGTTCCCTACGAGGAAGGCCCCCTGGCGGCGTACCTCCTTCCGCCCAAAAACCCGACGGGCAATGATCCTTACGTCGCCTTTTTCGACGGGCTGGATGGCTCCAAGGAGATCACCGTCCTTTGGGGCGCGCTTGCTTTGATCGAGCGCGGCGTCGGGGTGCTCTGCGTGGACGGGCCGGGACAGGGCGAGACCCTCAGGCTGCGCAAGATACCGAGCCGTTTCGATTACGAGGTGGCGGGAACGGCGGCGTTCGATTTTCTGGATGCGCGCACCGAGGTGGATTCTGATCGGGTCGGCCTGATGGCCATGAGCATGGGGGGCTATTACGCGCCGCGCATCGCCGCCTTCGAGCACCGCTACGCGGCGTGCCTCACCTGGGGGGCGCATTTCGATTACCACGAGGTCTGGGTGCACAGGAGACGAGTGCTCGAGAGCGGCGGCACCATCTCCTCATCCGCCATCTGGCAGCTGCCCTGGGTGCTGGGCGCGCCGGACATGGATTCCGCGATGGAAAAATGCAAGAACTATACCCTGGCGGGCGTCGCCGAGAAGATACGCATGCCCATCTGCATCACCCACGGGCAGGACGACAACATCGTGCCGGTCGAGATGGCCCACAGGCTCTATGAGGCGTGCGGATCGGAGGAAAAGGAACTTAAAATTTTCACTGTAGAGGACGGCGGCAGCCAGCACTGCGTGTTCGACAACCTGCCGATGTGCGGGGAGTGGATTGCGGACTGGTGGATGGACAGGTTCGGTACGGCGTAGTCTTGCTTTTTCAGGCGGGGGTTTCCTGACTCGGGGACCTCCGCCTTTACTCTTGTTCCCATAAGGAGAAGAAAATGGCGGAAGAAACCAGAGAAGAGAAGGTAAGGCGCATTACGGAGAAGATTCATGGCGACAGGGGCTTCGTCTACGACGTGCTCGGCTTCGGCGCGCAACTGGACCCGGATTATTTCGAGATCTACTCGCAGATGCACTGGGGGTTTTTCAAGGAGGAACCACGCCATCTCGACCCCAAGACGCGCGAACTCATCGAAATCGGCTTGCTCGCCTTCAAGGGCATGAAACACGAGGTCTACACCCACACGAAAAAGGCGCTGCGCCTGGGCGCGACGATGGAAGAGGCGCTCGAGGCGTTCGAGGTGGCGAGCATCGGAGGCGGCGCGCCCGTGCTGATGGAGGGACTCTATGCGCTCAAGCGCATCGCCGACGAGCAGGCCGAGGAGGAAAAGGCGAAATCCGGCTGAGCGTTGGCCTGCGGCGGTGAATTGTGAGAATCTTGTAGCCTCCGGACGAAAAAATTCATCTTCCCGCGTGAAGGAGAATACCTTTTGGCTGAAGAAAGAGCGCCTTTGAGCGATGAGCGCATGCAGGCGATGTACCGCGACATGCTGCGCATACGAAGGTTCGAGGAGACGGCGTTCGAGTTATTCGAACAAGGCGAGGTCGTGGGCGGCATCCACGTGAGCATCGGCCAGGAGGGATGCTCGGTCGGTGCGTGCAGCACGCTCCGGGAAGACGATGCGATTCTCACCACCCACCGGGGCCACGGCCACTCCATCGCCAAGGGGACGCGCCTGCCCGAGATGATGGCGGAGCTTCTGGGCAAGGCGACGGGGCTTTGCCACGCCAAGGGCGGCTCCATGCACATCGCCGACGTGTCGAAGGGCCACTATGGCGCTCATTCCATCGTGGGTTCGAACATGCCCATGGCGGTGGGCATCGGCCTCGCCTTTCATTTCGAGGGCAAGGGCCAGGTGACGGTCGTCTTCTTCGGCGACGGCGCCGCGAACGAGGGCAGCTTTCACGAGTCGGTGAATCTGGCGTCGATCTGGAAACTCCCCGTCATCTTCTTTTGCGAGAACAACCATTTCGCCTCGAGCACGCGGGTGCAGTACGCCACTTCGGTGGCGGACATCAGCGCGCGGGCGGGAGGATACGACATCCCCGGCGTGACGGTGGACGGCATGGACGTGCTGGCGGTCCATGAGGTGATGGTCGAGGCCGTGGACCGCGCGAGGAGGGGCCTGGGTCCCAGCCTGATCGAGGCGAAAACCTACCGGTATTTCGGCCATTCGAGAAAAGACCCGCAGTTCGGGCCGTACCGGACGGAAGATGAGTGGAACGAGTGGAAGGCGAAAGACCCCCTGCTCGTGGCGGAGGAAATTCTCGGCGTAACCGAGGCGCAGAAAAAAACGCACGCAGAGGCTGTGGAGAGTGAGCTGCAAGATGCGCTCGCCTTCGCGCGGCAAAGTCCCGAACCCGAACCAGACGATGTGTATGAGGATTTATATGCCTGAGGTGAAGATGCGCACTATTTCATATTCGACGGCGATTAACGAGGCGCTCCATGAGGAAATGGAGCGCGATGAAAAAGTCTTCCTGATGGGTGAGGACGTCGCGCTCTCCGCCATCTCGCCCGCCACGGCGGGCCTGGGGGACAGGTTTGGTCATGAGCGCGTGCGCAACACGCCCATCAGCGAGCTGGGCTTCACCGGAGCGGCCGTAGGCGCTGCGATGGCGGGCTATCGGCCCGTGCTCGACATGCGGCGCATTGATTTCATGATGCTGGCCATCGACCCCATCGCGAACCAGGCGGCCAAGCTGCGCTACATGCTCGGCGGCCAGGTGAGCATCCCGCTGGTGATCAGGGCGCCCGAGGGCGGCGGCTCCCAGAACGGCCCCACGCACAGCCAGTGTCTCGAGGCCTGGTTCATCCAGGTGCCCGGTCTGCGCGTCATCGTGCCGAGCGACCCCGCCGACGCGAAGGGGCTTTTGAAGTCCGCCATCAGGGAGGACAATCCCGTGCTCTTCGTGGAGTACCGCGCTCTCTACTCCCTGGAAGGCCCTGTTCCTGAGGGCGATCATACCGAGCCCATCGGAAGAGCGGCGGTCAAGAGAGAGGGGACGGACATTACGCTGATCGGCATCGGGAGCCAGGCGCGCAGTTGTCTCGAAGCGGCAGATTTGCTCGCGCAAGAGGGAATCGACGCAGAGGTGGTGGATCCCAGGACCATCAATCCTCTGGACGTGGAGGGACTTGCGGCTTCTGCCCGGAAAACGGGCAATTGCGTCGTCGCGGAGGAGGGACACAAAAGCGGCGGCGTGGGCGCTGAAATCGCCGCGTCGATCCAGGAGGCCGCCTTCGGCGCGCTCAAGACTCCCATCGTCCGCGTGGCGGCGCTCGACGTGCCCGTTCCCGTTCACACGAAACTCGAAGCCATCGTCCTCCCCAGCACGGAGAAGATCGTATCGGCGGCGAAAAAGCTGCTTTCATAGAGGACTTGTCTTGGCGAAGTCGAATTCCGGGTTGTCCCGAAAACGTCTGGGCGAGATGTATCGCACCATGCTCAGGATCCGCCGCTTCGAGGAAACGGCGGACGATCTCTATATGGCGGGCAAGGTGGTGGGCGGCGTGCACGTGAGCATCGGTCAGGAGGCGTGTTCCGCCGGCGTGTGCGCGGCCTTGCGGGAGGATGACGCCGTACTCACCACCCACCGCGGGCACGGCCACTCCATCGCCAAGGGAACGCGCCTGCCCGAAATGCTGGCCGAACTGATGGGGAAAGTGACCGGCCTTTGCCGCTCCAAGGGCGGCTCGATGCACATCGCAGACGTTTCGAAGGGCCACTATGGCGCTCATTCCATCGTGGGTGCGAACATGCCGATGGCGGCGGGCATCGGCCTCGCGTATCAACTCGAGGGGAAGGGTCAGGTGGCTGTCGTCTTCTTCGGCGACGGGGCTTCGAACAACGGCGCGTTTCACGAGGCGATGAACCTGTGCGCCATCTGGAAGCTGCCGGTCGTTTTTTTCTGCGAGAATAACCAGTACGCCGTCAGCGTGCCGGCGGAGTATTCCACCTCGGTGGACGACATCAGCGTGCGCTCGAAGGGTTACGACGCCCCCGGCCTGACGGTGGACGGCATGGACGTGGCGGCGGTGTACGAGGCGAGCCGCGAGGCCGTGTCGCACGCGCGGCGCGGCATGGGGCCGAGCCTCGTCGAGGCGAAGACCTACCGGTTTTTCGGCCACTCGCGCGGCGACCCGCACTACGGCATGTACCGGACGAAAGAGGAATGGGAGGGCTGGAAGGAAAGAGACCCGCTCATCGTGTGCGAGAAGATGCTGAAGATGACGGCAAGGCAAAAGAAGGCGCATGCCGACGCGGTGGAGGCGGAGATTCGAGAAGCCGTCGAATTTGCGGAGAGCAGCCCCGAGCCCGAGGAAAGCGTGGCGCTCGAGGACATCTTCGCCTGAGGAAACCCGGGATGCCTGAACTCACATACGTCGAAGCCCTGAACGAGGCGCTCCATGAAGAGATGGCGCGTGATGAGAAGGTATTCCTCATGGGCGAGGACGTGGCGTTCGATTATTTCGGCGTGTGCTCGGGGCTGGCCGACCGCTTCGGCCGCGACAGGGTGCGCGACACGCCCATCTGCGAACTGGGGTTCACGGGCGCAGGCGTGGGAGCGGCGATGGCGGGCTTTCGGCCCATCGTGGATTTGCGCTTCATGGATTTCACCACCTACGCGCTCGACCCCATCGTGAACCAGGCGGCGAAGCTCCGCTACATGCTGGGCGGACAGCTTTCGGTTCCCATGGTGGCGCGGATACCCAGCGGCGCGGGCCTTCAGTACGGCGCGACGCACGGGCAGTCGCTCGAAGCGTGGTTCATGCAGGTGCCTGGATTGAAGGTCCTCTACCCGAGCTGTCCACCCGACGCCAAGGGGCTGCTCAAGGCCGCCGTTCGCGACGACAACCCGGTCATGTTCATCGAGCACAGGCTGCTCTACGCGCAAAAGACGAAACAGGCCGTTCCCGAGGGCGATCACACCACGCCCATCGGGGTGGCCGACGTGAAGCGAGCGGGCGCGGACGCCACCGTCGTGGGAATCGGTTATCAGATGGGCCATTGCTTGGAAGCCGCCGAGGTTCTGGCGGGAGAGGGAATCGAGTGCGAGGTCATCGACCCGCTCTCGCTCTCGCCCCTCGACGTGGAGACCATCACGGCCTCCGTGCGCAAGACGAGCCGCTGCGTCATCGTGGAAGAGGGCCACCTGAGGAGCGGCGTGGGGGCGGAGATTTCCGCCGCCATACAGGAAGCGGTCTTCGAGTATCTGGACGCGCCCATCGGCCGCGTGGCCGCGCTCATGGCGCCGATTCCCGTTCAGACGAAACTCGAGAAATTCGTGCTCCCGAGCACGGAGAAAGTCATCGCGGCGATCCGCAAGACCCTGGGCGACTCCGCCTGATCCTCAGTCCTGAGCGACGATGGGGTTTCTCAGAACTCCCACGTGCTCGACCTCGCATTCCACCACGTCTCCGGGCTTCAGGAGGAAGGGTTCGGGGTCTTCCTGCTCCAGCGCCACGCCGCAGAACGTGCCCGATGAGATAATGTCTCCCGGCTCCAGCGACATCTGGCTGTAGAAGGCGATGAGCTCGGGGATCTTGAAGATCATGTCGGTCAGAAGCTCGTCCTGGCGCGTCTCGCCGTTCACCCGGCATTGCACGCGCAGGGATTCGGGGTTCGGCACCTCGTCCGCCGTAACGATGTAGGGGCCGATGGGGTTGGTGGTGTCGAAGTTCTTGCCCAGGAACACGCCGCCCAGAGCGGCGGAGCGCTGCACCTCGCGCGCCGTGATGTCGTTGTAGACCGTGTAGCCCATGATGACGTCGAAGGCGTTCTCGGGCTTTACGTCCTTGCAGGATTTACCGATGATGAAGCCGACCTCCACCTCGTAATCCAGCATTTTGGTCTGCCTGGGATAGAGCACCGGTTCCTCGTGGCCGACGAGCGAGGAGTCGAAGCGCGGCGCGCCGGGCACGTTTTCGGGAACCGAATGGCCCGTGTTCGCGACGTGCTTGTTCGAGTTGAGGCCTGTGTGGAAGAACTTGCCGGGGTGGGGGATCGGCGCTCTCAGGCGAACGTGCCTGTCTTTCAAGGCGGCGAACTCTCCGTCCGGCCCCGCAGGCTCTCCGCCCGATTCGATGATGGCCTCCGCATGGCCTATCGCCGCGCCCGCCGCCGCCATGGCCGGTTCTCCGCCGCAGAGAAATTCGCGCATGTCCCGGGGAATCCGCGCGTTCGCCATGGCGTAGGGGCGTCCTTCGCCCTCCTTTTCCACGAGATAGCTCGCGTAGGCGAGGCGCAGGTCGAGCATCCTCCCGTCTTTCAGGACGGCTCCGAGGCGGTCTCCGGTGGCGCCGGGCGAGAGGTTCCGGTAGGTGGCGAGTTTCATGGACGTCTCCTTTCGGTGATGAAAGACGAATAATCGCGCATGCTGGAGGGACGCGCATCGAATTTCCGCATCCTACAGAACGAAAGCGCGCCTTGTCCATGAAGCCGGGAGCCGCCCGGCGCATGGAGATTGGTGGTTGTTGAAAAATCCTTCCAGGGAACATGCCTGCGGCGTATATGCCGCCATTGCGTGTAATACCTTCCTCATCCCGAGTAGGCGCGCTTGCGCGCCGTATCGAGGGAGCGCCGCGCCCCTTCGATACAAACGCTCCTTTCTCAGTCGCGTTTGACCTTCGGCGGCTATTCAGGGCGAGGCAGATACGGCGGCACGCAAGGCGAGGAGAACGCGTTTGAGCAAATGTCGGGTTTTTCAACGACCCCGGATTAAAGAGAATTTGGTTGTGCGCGAGTGTCGTAGCTCTTGACGAGAGGCCGAAAGAAGGGGATAAATAACCTCTCACGTACATGCGGCGTATTTGTTTTCAATCGTTTTTCGGCAAGGGTTTCACCATGCGCACTTATATCATCAGACGCTGTCTGCAGAGCTTCATCGTGTTCGGGGCGATCCTGATCATCGTGTTCTCGATGCTTCAGATTACAGGGAACCCCGCGGCGGTTCTCATGCCGCTCGATTCCACCGAAGAGGACATCCAGGCCTTCAGCAAGGAGATGGGCTTCGACCAGCCCATACCGATCCAGTTCGCCAAGTTCATGCTGGGCTCGGACCTCGTGGACGACCTGCTCGGCGCCGAACGAGAGAAAGAAAAGGTCGATGAACTCGAACGCGACCCCGATGCGCCCAAGATCGTGAGGACGAAGGGCGTGATTCGAGGGGATTTCGGTTTTTCCTACCGCCACGAGATTCCGGCGATGGGCCTCGTACTCGAGCATTTCCCGAACACGGTTCTCCTCGCCCTGGTGGCGGTCCTGATAGCCGTGGTGATCTCCATACCCGCCGGGGTCCTGTCGGCCACCTTCCGCAATACGTGGATCGACTACACCAGTTCGGTGGGGGCGATGTTCGGCCAGTCGATGCCGAACTTCTGGCTCGGGCTGTTGCTCATCATATTCTTCGCCGTGTATCTCGGCTGGCTGCCCACGTCGGGTTACGACGCCTGGTATTACATTATCCTGCCGGCGATCACGGCGGGTCTGTACGCCACCGCGCGCATCACGCGCCTCGTGCGCTCCCAGATGCTCGACGTGCTGGGGATGGACTACGTTCGCACGGCGCGCTCGAAGGGCATCGTGGAGTGGCTCGTGGTGGTGCGCCACGCGCTCAAGAACGCATCCATCCCCGTCGTCACCCTGGTGGGTTTCGAACTGGGCATTCTGCTCGGCGGCACGGTGGTGACGGAAGCCGTCTTCGCTTGGCCGGGCGTGGGCTTTCTGGTGGTGGACGCCATCAACAACCAGGACTACCCCATCGTTCAGGCGGCGGTGGCCCTTCTGGCGTTCGTGTTCGTTTTCGTGAATCTCGTGGTCGACATTCTGTACGCATGGCTCGACCCGAGAATTTCCTATAGCTAAGGGGTAGGGACGCACGATGGTTGTCGACGACAGGGCGGCGACGCTCGACATTGAAATCGATGAGGACATGGAACGCGGGCCGAGCGATTTTCAACTCGCCATGCAGGAACTCAAGCGCAGGCCACCGGCGATATTCGGCGCGATCTTCGTCGCCCTCGTCATCATCTTCGCCCTCGTGCCCGAGATATTCTCCCCGCTGGACCCGCTCTCCCAGGACCTGGGCCGCTATCTCAAGGCGCCCGGCTACGTGGACAAGGCGGGCGACACCTACTGGCTCGGCACCGACCAGCAGGGCCGCGACATTCTGAGCCGCATCATCTGGGGGTCGCGCATCTCGCTCATCGTCGGCATCGCCGCCGTCATCGTGAGCGGACTTATCGGCATCACGGTCGGCATTTTCGCGGGTTATTTCGGCGGCTGGGTGGACACCATCATCAGCCGCATCATCGATACGGCCCTGGCCGTTCCCTTCATACTGCTGGCCATCAGCCTGGTGGCGATACTGGGGCCGAGCCTGCAGAACATCGTCCTGGTCATCGCGCTCAGGACCTGGCTCGTCTACGCGCGGGTGGTGCGCGCCGAGGTCCTCTCCATCAAGGAGAACGAGTTCGTCACCGGAGCGAAGGCGACCGGCTGCGGCACGCTGCGGATCCTGTTCATCTATCTCTTCCCGAACGTGGCTTCCACGACCATCGTCATCGCCACCCTGTACCTGGGCCGGATGATCATCATCGAATCGGCACTCTCCTTCCTCGGGCTGGGCGTGCCGCCTCCCACGCCGACGTGGGGCGGAATGCTCGCCGACGGCAGGAGCTTTCTCGACACGGCCTGGTGGATAGCGCTCTTCCCGGGCCTCATCCTCATGCTCACGGTCTTGAGCGTGAACCTTCTGGGCGACTGGCTGCGCGACGTGCTCGACCCGAGAATGAAGCGCCTGGCCGATTAGCGCCCTCCGCGGGAGGAATCTCTCCATGTCGAACCCCGAACTTCCCCCGAGCGTTCTGGTGCGCGACGTCGTCATGCGCGACGGCATCCAGAACCTGAAACAGGTGCTGCCTACCGAACTCAAAATCGAGATCATCGAGGGCCTGGCGGACGCAGGCATTCGCCGCATCGAGGCCACGAGCTTCATGAACCCAAAGGCGGTGCCCGCTACGGCGGACGCGGACGAGGTGATGCGCCGCATCAACCGAAAACCGGGTGTCACCTACGAGTGCCTCGTAGCCAACGAGCGCGGCGCGCGCCGGGCGGTGGACGCAGGGAGCGACGGGGTGCAGCAGGTCATCTCCATCACGGACGTCCACAACCGCGCGAACGTGAACCGATCCGTGAAGCAGAGCCTGGAGGAAATGGCCAGGATATCCAAGATCGTGAAGGGCGCGGGGGTTCCCTTCAGCGGGGCCATCAGCCTTTCGACTGGGTGTCCCTACACCGGGCGCGTGGCGGAAGATGTGGTCTACGACATCGCCGAAAAATACGACGGGCTGGGCGTGGACGAGTTTTTCCTGTGCGATTCGATGGGCATGGGCGACCCCGCGCGGATGGCCCGGATGGTGAGCGAACTCAAGAGGCGCTGGCCGGAGAAGGGTCTCGTCGTCCACCTGCACAACACGCGCGGCATGGGCCTCGCCAACGCCCTGGCCTCGATGCAGGCGGGCGCCACCGTGCTGGACGGCTCTCTGGGCGGCATCGGGGGCTGCCCCTTCGCGCCCAACGCCTCGGGCAACATATCGACTGAGGACCTGGCCCACATGCTCTGGCTCATGGAGGTGGAAACGGGGGTGGACGTGGACGCCCTGATCCGCCTGGCGGAAAAGCTGGCCGACGCGATGGAAGCGCCCTTACACGGCACGGTGCTCAAGGCGGGCAAGAGCTTCAGGAAGACGCCCACGCCCGAGTGGCTCCTGGTGGATGAGGACGCCCGCACCACCCAGGCAGTGGATGAGCTGGCCGTGCGGTTCTAGGAAACGAGCGGAGGGCGGGGTTTCGCCCAATCACCCCAAGGCATTATTTCCGAGCCAAAAAGTAGGGACAGCCCCTCCTCGGGGCCGTCCCACAGGTCGTGACCTGTCCCTACAGAGTCGATAAAAACTACACGCTTATCCTCCCATCACCCCAAATCGATTCCCTCGGCTTCAAGTTTTTCTTCCGTGTAGCCGAGGCGCTCCACCAGGACCTCGCGGTTGCTGCTCCCCAGAGGTTCGCCCGCGTGGCGCACCTTGCCGGGCGTGCGCGACAGCTTGCCGAAGGCCTCCTGCATCCGCACCGGGCCGCCCAGCTCCTCATCCTCCACCTCGGTGATGTTCCCGCGCGCGACGACCTGTTCGTTCTCCACCACCATCTCCACGTTGTTGATGGGCGTGGCCGCGCCCTCGAACGCGGTAAGCCTCTCCATTACCTCATCAAGGGTCAAGGTGATTAAAGTCTTCTGGAGTTCTGCCTCGATGGCGTCGGCGTTCTTCATGCGCTCGCGGTTGTCGGCGAACCTCGGGTCTGCGATCAAATCCTCGCGCCCGAGGCCCTTGCAGATGTTCTCGAAGATGGACTGGTTCGAGCCCGCGATGAGCACCCAATGGCCGTCTTTGGTCTCGAAGTTGTTCCTCGGCACCGCGAATTCGAGGCGCGAGCCGCTCCTGCCCTGGATGAAGCCAAGCTGGTCGTAATAGATCACCTGGGGACCCAGCATGGTGAGCAACTGCTCGTAAATCGCCAGGTCTATCTGCTGGCCCGCGCCGCCCCTTCGCTCGCGCTCAAAGAGCGCGGTCATCACCAGAAACGCCGCGCCGATGCCCGTGGAGCAATCCCCCAGCCCCCAGGAGGGGCTCAGGGGCGGGCCGTCCGGGTAGCCGTTGATGTGGCTGAAACCCGCGAAGGCCTCCGCCAGGGAGCCGAAACCGGGGCGGTTTTTGTAAGGCCCCGTTCTGCCGAACCCCGTGATGGAGAGCATGATGACGGCGGGGTTCACCTCTTTCAGGTTCTCGTAGTCGAGCCCCCATTTCTCCAGCACGCCGGTCCGGTAGTTCTCCACCACCACGTCGGCCCCGGCCACGAGTTTTTTCACCGCCTCGACGCCGAAGGGGGTTCTCAAGTCGAGCGTCACGCTCTTCTTGTTGCGGTTGATCATCTTGTAGTAGAGGCCCACGCCGTTCTTGTTGTGGCCCCAAAGGCGCATGGGGTCACCGCCCCTGGGATTTTCGATCTTGACGACATCCGCGCCGTAGTCGGCGAGATACATGGTGCAGAGCGGCCCCGCCAGATAGTTCGACATATCCACGACACGCACGCCCGCCAGGGGCATGCGCGCGGTTTGTTCATCGTTCACGGGTTGTCCTCACGAGAAAGCCTTCGCCTGCGTGTTCAGGAAACGGGGAGAATGCTATCATCCGGCGAATCCTTTTGGAATCAACCGAAGACTTTACGGGGAGAAAGAGATGGGCTACCGGGGGATGCACGTCGTGGACGCCGACGCGCACTATCTCGAGGAAATCCGCGATTTCGCCAAGTATCTCAAAGGCCCCTCCGTCGAGCGCTTCGCCGACTGGAGCGGGCAGTACCACATGCCGGCCCTGGTGGGGGATCAGTACGACGTCATGCTCCACGGCCGCACCGTGCGGGGCGCTGAGGCGGGCAAGGGCGATCAGGACGAGATGCTCGGCATGTCGAGCCCCGCCGACATCCCCGTCGTGATGGAGCGCTTCGGCATCGATACCATCGTCATGATTCCCACCTACATGCTCATGGTCGAGTTCGTGCGAAACGCGAACCACGCCATGGACATCTGCAACGGCTACATCGACTACATGCTGGACGGCGTATGCGCGCCCGAGGAGGGAATCTACACGCTGGTGGTGGCCGCAGGCCGCGACCCCGGACGCGCGGCGAAGATGATAGACCGCGTGGCGGGCCATCCGGCGGTCTGCGGGGTGGAGATGCTCGGAAGCGCCGAGCTTCCCTTAGGATCCGAGGCGTACAACCCCATCTACGAGGCGGCCCAGCACCACGGCCTTCCCGTCGTCCTGCACGCGAATTTTCTGGGGCCGGACCTTTCGAGCTTCGCCAAGTTTCCCACCTTCGTCGAGAGCCACGCGCTGGACATGACCTGGTGCAACCAGGTGCAGCTCGTGAGCATGGTGATGGAGGGCGTGCCCGAGCGTTTCCCGGACCTCAAGATCGTCTTTCAGGAGAGCGGCATCACCTGGGTGGCGGGCCTCATGTACCGCCTGGACACCGAATACATGCGCCGCCGCGCCGAGGCGCCCCTGCTCAGGAAGCTGCCGAGCGAATACATCAGGGATTTCTACTTCGGCACCCAGCCGATGGAGGATATGCCGAGAAAGCACTTGAAGATGTTCTTCGACCTGCTCGACGGGGAGAACAACTTCATCTACGCGAGCGACTGGCCCCATTTCGATTACGACGAACCCTCGGCCGTCGCCGACCTCCCGTTCCTGAGCGAGGCGGGCCGCCGCAAGATCATGGGCGAGAACGCGCTGGGCGTCTTCCGCTTCACGGAGAAGACGGTGAACCTGGAGGCGAGCGCCTAGATGGCGAGGCGGCTCTGGGCGGCGCGCGCGTCCGAGATAGGCCCCGGCGAGCGGATTCGCCTGGAACTCGGCGGCCTGAATCTCGGCATATTCCGGCTGAGCGACGGTTTTTTCGCGCTGGAAGACAAATGCCCGCACCAGCAGGGCCCCGTCTGCTCGGGGAACCTCTTCCGCGAGATCACGGCTTACGTCGGCGATGACGGCAGGGTGCGCGAGCACTACGCGCGCGATGAGGCGGACGTGGTCGCGTGCCCCATGCACGGCTGGGAGTTCGAGATCAGGACGGGGGAATGCCTCGCCAACCGCAGGCGGAGAGTCCAGCGCTTTCCCGTGGAAGTCGACGGGGAGGACCTCTACGTCATCCTGCCGGGTGGGGATCGTTGATAAAGTTCCCCAAAAAGGGTTGCTGACCCCCACTGATCGGGAGTGTTCACCGTCATTCCGGCGAAAGCCGGAATCCATTTTTACGCTTTTTGCCTTTCATCAGGGTTCCCGTATATCGGAGG
>CAYTSP010000315.1:0-2972 GCA_964440505.1 uncultured Nitrospinaceae bacterium | reverse complement strand
GATTGACGAGGTCAACAACTTCGATCGCAACGAAGTCATCAACCGCGCCAAGAACTTCGACTTCGCCAGGGAACTGAAGAAATTCAAGGCGATGATGAAGATGCAGAAATAAAAGGCCGGTGCAATGGAACCACCGGCCAGATGAATGTAGCCTGATAGAACGCGAGCGGCGCGTGGGTGCGCCCGGTCGCGATTGCAGAGGATTAGAACGAGGATTTTTCTGACTCATATTTCCCAAGGAGGAGAACTCGCATGAAAAAGTTTCGACTCGTAATCGCCGTCGCGGCCCTGTTCGCGCTCATCGTTGCGGCGCCGGCCCCGTCAGACGCCATGAAGCTCAAGAACATCAAGGTGACGATGGCGAACCCGCTGTTCAACCCGGGCATATCGTTTCTGTGGATCGGGAATTTCCTCGGCTACTACCAGGAAAACGGCGTGGACGCGCAGTTCGTCGCCGCACAGGGCGGCGCGCAGGCGATGGGCTGGGTGCTCTCGGGCCGCACGCACGTCGGCCTGCCGAGGCCTATCCCGATCCTCTTCCGCGCCGCGCGCGGCAAGAAGATGCCCCCCGTCAAGGGCGTCTACATCCTGAACAGAGACGCCATCTACGCCGACGGCGTGGCCGTGCCCCCGGGCAGCAGCATCAAGTCCGTCTGCGACTTACAAGGCAAGAAAGTCGGCGTGATGAGCCAGCGCGACTCGGGCCCCATCTTCGTGCGAAAGGCGCTCGAGACCTGCGGCATCCCCGCCGCCAAGCAGGAAGTGACCTATCTCCCCGTCGGGCCGGTCTCGAAGGCCGCCACGGCGATGAAGCTCGGCCGCGTGGACGCCTGGGCGAACGTGGACATCCAGTACACCCTGGCGGCGGCGCGCGGATTCAAGTTCGACATGATCCCCTACCAGAAGGACTGGACGCAGAACCTCTTCGGCAACGTCGTGTGGATCAACAAGAAGTTCCTGGCGGACAACCGCGACACCGTGGTGGGCTTCCTGCGCGGTCTGGCCAAGGGGAGCCTCTTCTTCTACACGAACCCCGAAGCCGCCCTCAAGATTCACTGGGTGCTCTACCCCGAATCGAAGCCCAAGGGCATGAGCGACGAGAAGGCCACCGCCCTGATGATCAAGGTGCTGAAGGCGCGCGCGCCCAAGTTGAAGCTCGATGACGAGAAGATCGACAAGTTCGGTGCGCATCATGACGGCGAGTGGGCCGAATACGTGAAGTTCGTGGGGTTGGACAAGAAGCTCTCCGACGCGCAGGTGAAATCGCTGTACACGAACGAGCTGATCGACGAGGTCAACAACTTCGACCGGGGCGAGGTCATCAACCGCGCCAAGAACTTCGACTTCGCCAAGGAATTGAAGAAATTCAAGGCGATGATGAAGATGCAGAAATAATTCGGGAATCGAGATGAGTAACGACAACCAAGGAAGCGAAACATTAAAAAGCGCGGGCGGCCCCTCGCTTTCGGAGACGCTGCTGCAAAGGCCGTACCTGCTGTTCGCCGTCTCCTTCGTGGTGCTGCTGATCGTCTGGGAATGGACGGTGAACTACTTCGAGGTGGACGACTTCATCTTCCCGGCGCCCTCGGGCGTGGCGATGGCGCTTCTGCGCGGACTGTTCTTCTACGATGTGGGCGGGGACGTGGGCGGCGCTGCGGACTTCATGGGGCTGATGAAGACGAGCTTCTACAACCACATCAGCCACACGCTGTTCGAGGCCGTCATGGGCTTTTTCATGGGCAGCATCATCGGGCTGGGCCTGGGGCTCGTATTCATGCAGTCGAAATGGGTCGAGGCGATCATCATGCCCTACGTGGTGGCGTTCCAGACCCTGCCCAAGCTCGCCATCGCTCCCCTGTTCATCATCTGGTTCGGCTACGAGGTGAAGTCGAAGATCTTCCTGGCCGGGCTCGTGGCGTTCTTCCCGCTTCTGGTGAACACGATGGTGGGGCTCAAGTCCGCGGCGTCTGACCAGATAGACCTCATGCGCTCGCTCTCCGCCTCGCGCTGGCAGATGTTCTGGAAGATGCAGTTCCCCAACGCCCTGCCCTTCATCTTCGCGGGCTTCGAGATCGCGGTGGTGTTCAGCCTGCTCGGCGCGATACTCGGCGAGTTCGTCGGCGCGGGCCAGTGCATGTGGGGCGGCCGCGGCCAGTGCGGACTGGGCATCCTGCTCATGCAGATGAGCTTCAGCAGCGACACGACGGGCACGTTCGCCATCCTGGTGATCCTCTCGTGCATGGGGCTGGGAATGCACCAAGTGGTGCGCTTCGTGAAGAAAAAAGTGCTCTTCTGGGCGCCCGAGACGGACAAGACGATGGGCGCCTAGAGGCGAAAAATTTCAAGGAAACGACCCCCGGCGAAACACTTCGCTTCGCCGGGGGTTTCGGAGAAAGATGAACGGATACATTTCGGTAGAGAACCTGGAGAAGGAATACGTCACCGCGAGCCGCGAGATCGTGCACGCCCTGACGGAGATCAACTTCGAGATCGCGGAGGGCGAGTTCGTCTCCGTCGTCGGGCCGAGCGGCTGCGGCAAGAGCACGCTGCTCAAAATCCTGGGCGGCCTGCTCGCCAAGACGTCCGGCGAATGCTCGCTCAAGAACACGCCCATCGACGGCCCGCGAAACGACGTCGGCATCGTCTTTCAGGACCCGGTTCTGCTCCTGTGGCGGAACGTGCTCCAAAACACCATGCTGCCGGCCGAGATTCTGGGGCTCGACACCAAGAAAACGCTTCCCCGCGCGCACGACCTCATCCGCCTCGTGGGCCTGGACGGCTTCGAGGACAAATACCCCCATGAACTATCGGGCGGCATGCGCCAGCGAAACGCCATCATCCGCGCCCTCATCCACGACCCGAACGTGCTTCTGATGGACGAGCCCTTCGGCGCGCTCGACGCCATGACGCGCGAGCAGATGAACCTGGAGCTCCAGCGAATCTGGCTGGAGAGCAAGAAGACCGTCTTCTTC
>CAYTSP010000314.1:0-6066 GCA_964440505.1 uncultured Nitrospinaceae bacterium | reverse complement strand
GTTTTATAGTCGAGAGGGGTGTCCTCTCTACCCCCTAAAAAGGGGGCTCTTTCAACAAGCCCCTTAAAGGAGCAATGATTTCTCCCCAAGGTTTGTGTAGTTACAACCCCTCCTCGGGGTTGTCCCACGGTTCGCGAACCGCCCGCTTTCTCGGACAAGGGCCGTTCTCGAACGGCCCA
Organism: uncultured Nitrospinaceae bacterium; assembly: GCA_964440505.1. Taxonomy (GTDB): domain Bacteria; phylum UBA8248; class UBA8248; order UBA8248; family UBA8248; genus Bin107. The sequence goes on along the minus strand of CAYTSP010000314.1, from coordinate 5,887 downwards.
CTACAATCGAGATTACACACTGTCATTCCGGCGAAAGCCGGAATCCAGGGACTTTGCCTTTTCGACTTTGCTCTTCGCCTTTTCCCATCCGATCGGTGAGAACATGAAATACCGGGTCGCCTTGATCCTCATCGGCTCTGGATTCCGGCTGTCGCCGGAATGACGAGCAGAACAGCATTCACCCGTAGGGACAACCCCCCTGTGGTTGTCCCCCGCCAGGACAGGCACGGGGCTACAAAAACGCAACCCCGCGCGACGGCGCCTAGTAGGTGGTGATGCCGCCTTCGACGCCGAACAGTCTGGGGAGCAGGCCGTGGAAGTAGTAGACGTCCAGGAACACCAGGCCGAAGAAGAGCGCGATGAAGATGAGGATCAGGCCCGCGATGAAACACGGTATCTGGGCGATGGCGGAAAAGACGCTTCCGATCCCGCCTTTTCTCAAGGGATAGCCGCAGTGCGGGCAGGTTCTGGCTTCGGTGCTCAGGAGCCCCCCGCATTCGGGGCAGTTCAGGAGCGACATCTCACCGCGCCTCTTTTATCGCGCGTAAGAATTCGGGAACCTCGATGGATGAGGTGTCGATGTTCTCCGGGTCCTCGCCCATATAGACCTTCTTGATGGCGGCGCGCACGATCTTGGCCGAGCGCGTCTTGGGCAGCGCCTCGACGAACTTGACCTCATCGGGGCGCAGGCTCTTGCCGAGATATTTGACGGTCTCTTCTTTCAGTTCCTCACGGAGCGCGTCGCTCGGCTCATGGCCTCCGACAAGCACCACGAAACAGCACAGCCCCTCGCCCTTGATGGGGTGCGGCGCGCCGATGACGGCGGCCTCCACCACGGCGGGATGCCGGATGAGCGCGGATTCCACCTCGGCGGGTCCCACGCGCTTGCCCGCGACGTTGATGGTGTCGTCCGAACGCCCGAAGAGATACCACTGCCCGTCCGGGTCCAGGCGCGCCCAGTCGCCGTGGTACCAGACGTCCGGCCAGCGCGAGAAATACGTCTCGAGGAAGCGCGCATCGTCTTTCAGGAACCCCTTGGTCATCGAGGGGACGGGCTGCTTGAGCACGAGATGGCCGATTTCGCCGCGCACGGGCCGGCCTTCCTCGTCGAACACGTCGGCGTCCGAACCCAGGGCCGGGCCGCCCAGGGAGCACGGCGTGAGCGGAACGATGGGGTAGGGCTGTAAGATGCAGCCGCAAAGCTCGGTGCCGCCCGATATGTTCATGACGGGGCACCGCCCGCCGCCCACTTTTTCGAAGTACCACATGTAGGATTCCGGGTCCCAGGGCTCGCCGGTCGAGCCCAGCACGCGCAAGGAGGAGAGGTCGTGTTTATCCACCCATTCATCGCCCATGCTGATCAAGAGCCTGACGGCGGTGGGCGAGACGCCGAAGATGCTCACCTTGTGATCGCTCGCGAGCTTCCAGAGCCTGTCGGGTTCTGGCCAGTTGGGCGCGCCCTCGTAAATCAGATAGGTGCCGCCCCCGAACTGGACGCCTATCATCTTCCAGGGGCCCATCATCCAGCCGATGTCCGTCACCCAGAAAAGCACGTCCGTATCGCGCAGGTCCATGCAGTAGCGGATCTCCTTGGACACGTTGAGCATGCAGCCCGCGTGGGTGTGCACCGAGCCTTTGGGTTTTCCCGTCGTGCCCGAGGTGTAGATGATGAGGGAGTGGGCCTCGGCGGGCAGGCGTTCGGTTTCGGCCGTATCGGACTGCCCGCCTACGAAATCATCCCAGTCGACGTCGCGCCCCGCCTGCATGGGGACTTTCGTTTCCGTTCTTTGGAAGACCACCACCTTCTCGACCCGGGTTCCCAGGCTCAGGGCCTTGTCCATCAGGGCCTTCACGCCGAGTTCCTTGCCCCGGCGCATCCCGCCGTTAGACGTAAAGACGAGTCGGGCCTCTGCGTGCTCCAGTCGCTCGGCGACGGCCTCGGGGCCGAAGCCCGAGAAGATGGGAATCGCCACGACGCCTGTTTTCAGGCACGCGAACATGGCGAACACCGTCTCCGGCAGCATGGGCATGAAGATGCCCGCGCTGTCGCCGGGGCGCATGCCCATCGCTCGCATGGCGTTCGCGAGGCGGCAGACCTGGGCGTTCATCTCGGCATAGGTGTACCGGCGCACCTCGCCGCCGTCCCCCTCCCAGATGAGGGCCGTCTTGTCGCGCTTGGGGGTCGAGAGATGCCTGTCGATGCAGTTGTGGACGATGTTGAGCTCACCCCCAAGGAACCACTTCGTCCAGGGCAGGCCGCCGGATGCGTCCATTATCTGGTCATACGGCCTGTACCAGGAGACGCCCATGTCCTTCTCGATCGCCGACCAGAAGCGGCCGATGTCTTCACGGAAGAAATCGATCAGCGCCTCGTAGCTCGTCAGCCCCTGTTTCTTCATGAAGCGGGCGACGTTCGAGTTCTCGAGAAAATCCTGGTTGGGCCGCCAGATGATGTCTTCGGGCATCGCTACACCGCTTCCCTGATGGCGTCGAGGTGCGCGGGGTTTTCGAGCGAGTTCAGGTCCATGTGGTCCACGGGCTGCCCCAGATAGACCTTCTTGATGGCGTTTCGCACGATTTTGGCCGAGCGCGTCTTGGGCAGGGCCTTGACGAAGCGCACCTCATCGGGCCGCAGGCTCTTGCCGAGATATTCCACCGCCTGGTCTTTCAACTCCTCGCGCAGGGCGTCGCTCGGCTCAAAGGAATCGTGCATGACGACGAAGCAGGTGAGGCCCTCTCCCTTCACCGGGTGCGGCGTTCCCACGACGGCGGCCTCGATGACGCCGGGGTGCTTGATGAGTTCGGATTCGATCTCGTTCGGCCCCACGCGCTTGCCCGATACCTTGATGGTGTCGTCAGACCGCCCGTAGAGGTACCAGAGCCCCTGTTCGTCCACCTTGGCCCAGTCGCCGTGGTACCAGACGCCCTCCCAGCGCGAGAAATAGGTCTCGATGTAGCGGTCCGGCTCCTTCCAGAAGCCGTTTGTGAGCGAGGGGATGGGTTGCTTGAGCACGAGGTGGCCCACCTCGCCGCGAACCGGTTTTGCGTCCTCGCCGTATACGTCGGCGTCCGTGCCCATGGCCGGCGCGCCCAGCGTGCAGGGGGAGAGGTCCATGACGGGCAGGGGTTGTAAGAGGCAGGCGCCGATCTCCGTGCCGCCCGATATGTTCATGACGGGGCAGCGCCCGCCGCCCACCTTTTCGAAATACCACATGTAGGATTCCGGGTCCCAGGGCTCGCCCGTGGAGGCCAGCACGCGCAGGGATGAGAGATCGTGTTTTTCCACCCATTCATCGCCCGCGCTGATCAGCACGCGCACCGCCGTGGGCGACAGGCCCAGGTGGGTGACCCCGTGTCTCGCGACGATCTGCCATAGGCGGTCGGGCGTGGGGTGGTTCGGCACGCTCTCATAGAGCAGGCAGGAGTGGCCGCTGAAGTGGGAGCCCACGAGTTCATAGGGCGCCATCACCCAGCCGAAGTCCGTCACCCAGAAGATCGTGTCGCCGTCGCGCATGTCGAGGCAATACCTGAGTTCGCGCCCCGGGCCGCTCATGAGGCCTGCGTGGGTGTAGACGGTGCCCTTGGGCTTGCCCGTCGTGCCCGAGGTGTACATGATCATCGAGACGGCGTCGGCGGGGAGCCGCTCGGTTTCGGCTTCGGTCGATTGCCCCGCCACGAAATCATCCCAGGTGACGTCGCGCCCCTCCTGCATGGGAACGGCGTCGCCCGAGCGCGTGAGGACGACCACTTTTTCGACCTTCGTGCCGCGTTCGAGCGCGGCGTCCACCGTGCCTTTCAGGGGAACCTTCTTGCCCCGGCGCACGGCGCCGTCCACCGTGAAGAGGATGCGCGCTTCGGCGTGTATGAGGCGCTCGGCCAGGCCCTCGGGGCCGAAGCCCGAGAAGACGGGCAGCACGGCCACGCCCGTCTTGAAGCACGCGTACATGACGATGGCGGCTTCTGGCACCATGGGGAGGAACACGCCCGCCACGTCGCCCGGCTTCAGGCCCATGTCGCGCATGGCGTTCGCGAGGCGTGACACTTCCGCCGAAAACTCGGCGTAGGTGAACGCCCGCGTTTCTCCCCCGTCGCTCTCCCAGACGAGCGCTGTCTGATCCTTGCGCCCGCCCGCCACGTGGCGGTCGATGCAGTTCAGGACGATGTTCGTCTCCCCGCCGATGAACCACTTCGCCCAGGGAAAGCCGCCGCTCAGGTCCAGAAGCTCATCATAAGGCCTGTACCATTCGAGCCCCATGTCTTCGAGCACGACCTCCCAGAAGCGGCGGATGTCCTCGATCGACCAGCTCAAGAACTCGCGGTAATCGGTGATGCCGAGCTTTTTCATCAGCTTGGCGACGTGGCTGTTCGTCAGGAAATCCTCGTCCGGCCGCCAAATGATGTCCGAAGCGTTCACTTGCATTTATCCTCCGCTATTTTCTGGCGTTATCGTTCGTCCAGATTGTCATGTCGCCGGAAACGTATTCGTCCACCACGCCCCATTTTCCCGCCTCGACCTTGGCGGGCGGCTCGTGCGCGCCCGCGGCCACTTCTTCCACGAACTGCGCCATCCGCCCGATAATGGAGATATCCTCGCACGGGTCGGTATGGCCCGAGCAGACGAACCGGGCGTCGTTTTCTTCCGCGATTCGCTGGAGCCTGCGCATCGAAGGCCCGTATTGGGACAGGGCGGCCGTCGGCACCTGTATGAAGAGCGGCTGGCCGGGCTTCACCAAGTCGCCCGTGATGAGGGCGCGCTCTTTTTCATCGTATAGGGAGATGCTGCACGGCGAGTGCCCCGGCGTGTCGTAGACGTGGATTTTCCTGCCGCCCAGGTCGATGACGTCGCCTTCGGAAACCGCCCGGCCGAACTTTCCGGGCGGTATGGTGAAGGTGTCCGGGTCGAACCCCTCGGGGAAGGGTTTTTCATCCCAAGTCTGCACGAAATCCCGGCAGCCCGCCGTGTAGTCGTTCGCGAGCTCCTCCTTTCCGTTCGGGTGAACGCCCACCGCCTCCCATTCATGGACCGCGCCCACGTGGTCCCAGTGCGTGTGGGTCAGGACGTGCTCCACCGGAAGATCGGTAATCGACTCGCAGAGCCTGCGGACGCTGCCCACGCCGATGCCGCCGTCGAGCGAGAGGGCCTTCTCCCCGCCCACGAGCAGGAACATGTTCCACCGCCCGGCCTCTGAAATCTGATAGGTGTCCGGTGCGAACTCGATGACTTCGTACCACCCTTGCGTGTCCATGGCGTCTTTTTCCCGGAGTTACTTTCTCGCGTGGTCCTGAATCCAGACCTTCACGCGGGGAAACACGTACTCGTCCACCTCGCCCCACGCGCCGCCGTCCACCTTGGCGGGCGGGTCGTACTTGCCCGCTTCGAGGTCCTCCATGTTCTGCGCCATCTCGCCGATGATGGAGGGGTCCGGGTAGGGGTCGGTGTGGCCCGAGGTGATCCAGCGCACCTCGTTCTCCGCGGCGACTTTCTCGAGCTTGCGCAGCGAGGGCGCGTAAAGCGAGAGCACCGCCGTGGGCACCTGGAGGAAGAGGTACTCCTCGCAGCGGATCAGGTCGCCCGAGACGAGAATCTTCTCGCGCTCGTCATAGAGCGAGATGCTGCACGGCGAATGGCCGGGCGTATAGTAGACGTGGAGCTTCCTGTTCCCCAGGTCGAACGTGTCGCCCTCCTCCAAAGTCCAGCCGAACGTGGCGGGCTTGATGCCGTAGGCCTCCTCGTCGAACCAGTCGGGGAAGGTGTTTCCGTTGTTCTTCCACATGTTCACGAAGGCCTGCTCCAGCTTTGAGAAATCGTTGGCGAGCAAGTCCTTGCCGACGGGGTGGACGCCCACGCTCTCCCACTGCGAGGCCGCGCCCAGGTGGTCCCAGTGCG
>CAYTSP010000313.1:0-17188 GCA_964440505.1 uncultured Nitrospinaceae bacterium | reverse complement strand
ATGTAATGCGGGAGAAGAATTTCTGGGCATTGATGATCCTCGTTTTCGTCATCGGCCTCAACAACAACTCCATCTGGAGCCAGCTTCAGATATTCTTCGTCGATGCGAATTTCAGCACCGCGTTCGGCGCTTTCGTTTTCGGGCTAACGGGCGCCATCCGGATTCTGGGCAGCGTGGTCATGGGTTGGGCAGGCGATCACATTTCTCACAAAAGGGCCCAGGGCATCGCCCTTTTTCTGTCCGGACTCGGCGTCCTCATCCTGCTTTCCGTGCCACATTTCGGCAATGGCGTCGTCCTCGCCTTTTTGTTCGCCGCCTTCTACGGTTTCGGCGTCGGCGGCATGTCGACCTCATACGCGGCCATGTGCGCAGACGCCTACGGCGGACGCTCGTTCGGCGTCATCATCGGGATACTGGAAATCTGTTTCGGTCTCGGGGGGTTCATCGGCCCCCCCATGGCGGGCTTCATGTTCGACTACACCGGAAGCTATGTTCTGCCCTTCTGCATCGTGGTCATTTTCCAGGTGCTTGCACTTCTCGTCTGTCAATTCGTCTACAGCACCGAGCATTAGGCTGCCATGATGGAAAGGAAAACCACCCGCCCCTGGATTTATTACGGGTGGGTAATCGTCGGCACGTCTTTCACCGCCATGGCGTTTCATCAAACAGCGCGTTTTTCATTTTCCATCTTTCAAGTTCCCCTTATCCAGGAATTCGGCTGGGGGCGCGGCGCCCTGGGCGGGGCCTACGCCCTGATGCTGGGCAGCTACGCGGTGTTCAGTCCCATCATGGGTAACCTGTTCGACAAAAAAGGCGCGCGCGCCGTCATGCCTTGGGGGTCGGTTCTCGTCGGTGTCGGCTTCACGCTGGCCTATTTCATCAGCGAACTCTGGCACGTCTACCTCGTTCCCTGCTTGTTCGTGGGAATCGGAATGGCGCTGAGCGGTTTTGCGATGCACAGCGCCCTCATGCCCCAGTGGTTCCAGAAAAAACGGGGGCTCGCCACGGGACTGGCTCTCTCGGGCAGCGGAACAGGTATTCTGCTTTTCATCCCTCTCATCGAATGGCTCATCTCCACCCAAGGCTGGCGCCTGACCTATCTGATTTTTGGTCTAGCCGTACTATTCATCGTCGTCCCTCTCACGGCGCTTTTACTCCGTAGAGGCCCCGAAGATGTGGGGCAGCACATCGACGGGGAAGACAAGCCTCCCGCTCATCCAACATTCAAAGCAAGCGAAAAATCACCCAGCCCTCCTTTGCTTGCAGTGTTTCACCAAGTCTACCGGGAGAAGAATTTCTGGACGCTCCTCATCATCGTTTTCTTCATGGGGCTGAACAACAACTCGATATTGAGCCAACTCCAGCTCTATCTGGTCGACGCCGAGTACAGCACGGCTCTGGCGGCTTTTTTCTTCGGGATGCTGGGCGCGATCCGGATGCTCGCCACGTTTTCCATGGGCTGGCTGAGCGATTTCATCGGCAGGCAACGCGCCCAGGCGCTCTCTTCGTTCGTTACTGTTTGCGGAATCGCTATTTTGCTGTCCATCCCTCATGTGTCGTCGAAAATTCTGATGGGTTGGGTATTCATAATCGTGTATGGAATGGGCCTCGGCGGAATGAGCGTATGCTACTCCTCCATGTCCGCGGATGCGTTCAGAGGCCCATCATTCGGAGCCACTATCGGTTTGCTCGAAATCTTCTTCGGCCTCGGGGGGTTCATCGGCCCACCGCTGGCGGGTTTTATTTTCGACTATACGGGGAGCTACATGATTCCCTTCGTCGGAGTAGCTTTCGGCCTGGTGTGCTGCATCTTCATGAGCTTGTTCGTCTATGAAGCGCCGAAAGGGACTCCTTGAGCGTAGCGAGCTTCAAAATGGCCGACCCAAGACATCCAACACCAAGGCGGCCTTCGCTCTATCGCCCTCGATGCGCAGGCGGCCCATTCTTTCCTTATCATTCAGGTTCCCCCGGCCCGTGGTGAGTAAAACCAGGTCGCTCCCGCCGCATACGACGCGCGCGTCGCAATCCTCCTGATCGGAAAACAAGATTTCAGAATTCCCCTCCTGGATGCGCAGCGTCCATTTCCGTTCAGGTTCTTTCGTCTCGAAGCAGATGGTTCCGCTGAAATCCCTGTCTCCCCGCGCAGCGAAGAAGATGGGAAAACGCTCGGGCAGACAATCCACGGCCATAGGAAGCGCTTGAGGATATAAATTACCGTCGGGCCGATTTTTGATATCCCAATCGTGGAGGATCAGTTCATAGAGCCTTTGTCCCGGAAACGTGCGGATCGGACAGGGGGTAAGCCAGTGCCAGGCTTTTTTATCCAAATCATCGGGCCGAACTCCCCCAAAGACTTCCTGCAGCCGCCAGACGGCTTCGGCGAAGGCATCTATCCGCTCATCGTCAGGAAGCGCGACGAGTTCGTCTCCGACTTCCTTACGATACGTCCAGAACGATTCCAAATTTTCCGCACCGAAAGGCATCTCCAGACACCCCGCGGCGCCTGCGGGGATCACGTGCGCATAAAAGCGCGCGCCCAGTGTCATGTGCGCCACCACGTCGGCCACACACCAACCCGGACAAAAAGTCGATGCGCGCCACTCCTGCCCGCTCAAGCCTCGCAAGATCCCGATGAACCTGTGGTTTTCCTTTTCCACCCACGATACAGCACGCGCAAAAAAATCAGCCATCATGAAAATCCGCCCTTATGCCTGATGATGTGAGACTTCAAGCCTCCACGCAAAAGCGCGAGCGGTAAAAAATATCTTTGTGAGACACCAGTCTTCTAAATAAGAAGTATTCCTGAGCCGAGCCTTGAGGAGCAGGAAGTTTGCATCGGAATCAGACGGGCATCCCCACCTTAAGCTCAGCCGAGATGTCCGCCACCTGCTTCCACACGCCATCGCCCACCGGGATTCCTTCACGCAGCCTTCTCTCCTTTTCTCTGAAGCTGCGTTCCCCCGGCACGCGAATCTCCTCTACGCCGGGCGCCCTGCGCGTGTTCTTTACCTCGGCAACGTGCAAATCGACCATCTCCCTGAACACTTTCGGATCCCCGAAGGCGGCCGGATCGATGGCGATGAATAAATCCCCCTTGTCGTAATGGCCCTCATGCACCGACTGGCTGAGCGGCTTGCCGACCTTGGCCCCGAGCAAAGGCCCCGCCAGAAGACCGATCAACAGGCAAAGACCGTACCCTTTGTGCCCCCCGAAAGGCGCAACCGCGCCCGCGGCGGCAGTTTTGGCGTCCGTCGTCGGCTCGCCATCCGGACCCACCGCCACGCCTTCTGGAATCGGCTCTCCCGTTACGCTCGCCTTCAAGATCATCCCATAAGGAATCGCGCTCGTCGCGAAATCGAGGAGTACGGGTTCATCCCCACTCCTTGGAACGGCGATCGAAAAAGGGTTCGTGCCCATTAAGCGCTCCACGCCCCCGAATGGATGCACAAGGGGTTGCGTGACGCCTGCGACGATTCCCACACAGCCGGCCCGGGCGATACGCTCGGCGTAATAGCCCGTCATGCAGATATGATCACTGTTCACGACTCCCACGGCGCAGGAGCCGGCCCTTTCCGCCTTTCTGGCCGCGAGGCTTGCGCCATAAGTCGCGCCCACGGGTCCCATGGCGCGGTCGCCCTCCACGAGCGCGGTCCCCTCCCGCTCGTGTACGACGTGGGGTTTGGCCCGCGCATTGATCATCCCGCTCTGGATTCTCCTGATCATATTGGGCAGGCGTATGAGGCCGTGGGTGGAATACCCCCTGAGGTCGGCTTCTATCAATACGTCGGCCGTCGCCATCGATTGTTCGTGCGAACACCCCACAGCCGCCAAGATGCGCTCCATCAAATCGCGCAGGGCGTCCGCGTTGACGATACGCTCTTCATTTTGACTCATGTGCGGGAAAACCTTTCTTACAGATCGGGACTGGGCGCGGAAACACTCGGCTTGGTAACGCGCATCATCCAGCAATAGATTTCTATCCGGTTGCCGTCTGGGTCGAGAAAGTAGAATGCATGGCTTCCGCTTCCACCGATGAAACCATTCTCATCCAAGCCCTCGTGCGCGTGAACGTATGGCCCTGAGACGAACTCGACGCCACAGGATTTCACGTGTTCCTGGGCGAGAAGCCAGTTTTCACGGTCATCCACCTCAAAAGCGATATGGTGGAGTCCCACGTCCGTTCGATGCTCAGAGTCGGTCGTCGTCACGCCCGCTTTCACGGCGTCTTCGGGCAGCTCGAAAAGGACCAGGGTGTGGTGTTTCTCCGCGCAGCGCATAAAACAGATCGGACGAAAGAAATCCGGCGGACCCCACTTGCCCGTCAGTTTCAGCCCCACAACCTCACGATAGAACTTGATGGAGCGCTCCACGTCACTCACATGGATTCCCATGTGACCAAGCCGCGCGACATTACAACTCATTCCTTATCCCTCCAAGAGCGAATATAGTGCGGAAAAACTCCGTTTGCCTTAAATGGAACGCCATCATAACATGCACGAGCCCGGTAGGCGCACGCGAGTCCATGTTTGTACTTCAGCCGCTTGACCTGAATGAAAGGACATTCGAATGCCGAAAAAAACGGGTTTTACCGCCCTATTACTTGCCGGCACCATGCTCTTCTCCGGTGTTTTCCTGCTTCCTTCCGCGAATGGCCAAAAAGATAAACTTTCTACAACGGTGCTCGCCTCCAAGGAAGCAAAGCCGAAAGCGGTGCCCGCTCCCACCCTCGTGGCGCAGAACCTCGACAAAGAGCGTGTAGAGAAAATCATCAGAGAATACCTCATCAACAACCCCGAAGTGCTTGAAGAAGCCATACGAGCCCTGCAGGCAAAGCGGGAAGCAAGACGCCAGACAGCGGTCCGGGCCTCTATTCGGAAAAACCGGAAACAAATTTACGCGGACCCCGAAGACCCCGTGGGGGGTAACCTCAACGGGGACGTGACGATTGTGGAGTTTTTCGATTACCGATGCGGGTATTGCAAGCGGGTGGCCCCCGTCGTGGAGAAAGCGCTCGCAAAAGACAAGAAAATCCGCCTCGTCTACAAGGAATTCCCCGTCCTGGGTCCAAATTCCGTATTGGCGGCCCGGGCGGCACTCGCCTCGCGCGCACAGGGCAAATATCTGGTTTTTCACAAGGCTCTCATGTACGCCAAAATATCTTATGATGAAGCGAGCATCATGAAAATCGCCACATCGGTGGGCATCGACACGGCCCGCCTCAAGAAAGACATGCAAGCGCCAGGCATTCAGGCGCAGATAACCAAAATCCGCGCCTTGGCGCGCTCGCTGGGCATACGCGGCACGCCCGCCTTCGTCATCGGGGATCAACTCTTCCCGGGAGCGCTCAACCCGGCCCAGCTTGCCCGTATGATTCAGCAGGCGAGAAAGAAATAAACAAAAAAAACCAGCCCCGGAGAAAGTTCTCCGGGGCTTTCCTATCGGCAGCTAACCTAGTCTACCGTTACCGAGCCCATCAACATTCTGCGGTAATCCCACCATTTCCACTTCCTCGGCACCATGGTGATGCGCACGCGTATTTTCTGCGCGATGGGCGTGTTGACGTAATTCGCCCACATATCTGGGCCGAAGAAATGATCCACCACGCTTTTGAGCCCCTCGTGGTCCGTTCCCATGACCTCGGAAACCTGCGCCTCTCCCTCCACGACAACGGCGCGGAAAGGAGCTTGCTCATCATCGATGCAAATGGCAAAGGCCGGATTTCTCTTCAAATTTCTTGCCGAGACCGAATCTTCACCCGTGCTGATGAAGAAACTCGCATCCTCGGGATTGAACAGATACAACAGCGGAATTACGTGCGGGGAACCATCCGCATTCGTAGTGGCGATTCTCGCCATGTGTGGTTCTTGTAAGAATTCATCCATTTCTGTCGGGCGCTGGGCCATTTTCCATCTCCTCTCCAGAAGTCATGACATTATGAATCATTCCCGTTATATCACTCCAAAAATGATACCGGAGTCATCTACCCCTTCACAATGATGTTCACCAGACGACCGGGCACGACGATGTGCTTCACAATTTCCTTATCGCCTATATAACTGGCCGTTACGGCTTCCGCTTTTTCCCTCAGTTCCTCCTCGGGCGCATCCGGCAGCGCCATGAACGTGCGCCTCGTTTTTCCGTTCACCTGAACGGCGAATTCCTTCTCCTCGGCTGCTATGGCCGCCTCGTCCACCTCCGGCCAAGCCTCCCGGAATATGCTCACCTCTCCTCCACCTCCGCGGAGAGCCTGCCAGAGTTCCTCCGTCACGTGGGGCGCCATGGGCGCCATGCAACATAGGAGAATCTCGGCCGCCTCGCGCTGCACCGCATTTTCGGCATCGGCCTCTGCACGAAGCGATGTGGCCAGCTCCATGATGCGCGCCACCGCCGTGTTGAAGGAAAACGACTGCTCATAAACTTCCGTCACCGCTTTCAATGTAGCGTGCGCGTCGCGCCTGAGTTTTCTTCCCGAAGCGGACAACCCGCTCCCATTTCCGGAATTGGCTTCCGATTCCCGCCAGCTCTCGAGCCGCTCGGAGAACGTGATCCAAAGCCTTTGCAGGAAGCGGTGCACGCCGATAAGACCGTCGTCGCGCCATTCCTTCGAGCGCTCGGGAGGGCCGATGAACAGCGTATAGAGCCTGCCCGCATCCGCCCCGTATTTTCCGGTGCATTCTTCAATCGAGACCCCGTTCATCTTGGATTTACTCATTGAGGCCATCTCGGGAAGCACCTTCTGCCCGGCTTCGTAGCCGCTGCCGCTCGGGCCGTCCGCCGTAACGACCAGAGATTCCTCGTCCACATCCTGATAAGGCACCCAGACGCGGCCACGCGCATCGGCCACATAGTAGGCCATCCTGCATACCATTCCCTGGGTGAACAGATTCTCAAAGGGCTCCTCGAAAGAGACGAGGCCCAGGTCATAAAGTACTTTTGTGAAAAACCGCGAGTACAGCAGGTGCATGACGGCGTGTTCCGCACCCCCGATGTACTGCGTCACCGGCAGCCATCGATTCACGTTTTCCGACTGGAATACGGCATCATCATCACGGGGGCTGACGTAGCGCAGGTAATACCAGGATGAGTCCACAAAAGTATCCATCGTGTCCGTCTCACGGCGGGCGGGCCTACCGGTTTTCGGGCTGATGACGTTCACGAAATCCTCGCTCTGGTCCAGGGGATTCCCCCCCCGACCCGTGAACTCGACATCGCGCGGGTGCATGACGGGCAGGTGATCGTCCGGCACCGGAGTAATGCTGCCGTCTTCTTCGTAAATGACGGGAATAGGCACTCCCCAATAGCGCTGACGCGAAATGAGCCAGTCTCTCAGCCGCCAGTTGATGGTTTTGTCCCCAAAACCCTTTTCGGCGAAATAATCGATCATCTTGGGATACGCTTCGCGGTTCGGCTGCCCATCGAATGGGCCGGAGTTCTCCATGACACCGTCTTCGATGTATGCCTCCTCCATCGTGCCGCCATCGAGCCCGCCCTCGGGATGCTGGATGACCACCTTGACGGGGATGCCGTACTTTCTCGCGAAAAGAAAATCGCGCTGATCGTGCGCAGGAACACCCATGACGATGCCTGTGCCGTATTCCATCAGCGCGTAATCGGCCACGAGCAGGGGTACGCGATCTCCATTGACGGGATTGATGATGAAATGACCCGTGTCGATGCCCGTCTTCTCACTCTCCTCGCTCATGCGTTCCGCGGCGCTTTGGGCCTGCATGGCTTCCACGGCCTCGCGGATGGAATCCGCTCGGGGATTCCCCTCCAGCAACTGATCGATAAGGGGATGCTCGGGCGCGCAGACCATGAAGGTGACGCCATAGACCGTATCCGGCCTGGTGGTGAAGACAGAGAGCGTCTCGCCGGTCGTTTCGAGTTTGAAATCGATTCGCGCGCCCTCGCTGCGTCCCAGCCAGTTTCTTTGTTGCTGCTTTACGTGCTCGGGCCATCCGACGAGGCCATCCAGATCGTCAAGCAAGCGCTGCGCATAATCCGTAATCTTCAAGAACCACTGGCTGAGCCAGCGTTTTTCCACCTTGGCGCCACTGCGCCAGGCGATGCCGTCGTGGATCTGTTCGTTCGCGAGAACCGTGCCATCCACCGGATCCCAATTGACGAGGGCTTCTCGCTTATACGCCAGGCCGTTCTCGAGCATTTTGAGGAAAATCCACTGCGTCCATTTGTAATAGCCCGGATGCGCGGTGGAAATCTCTCGCGGCCAGTCATAGGCGAGACCCGCCATGCGAAGCTGGCGTCTCATGTTGTCGACGTTTTTTTGGGTCCATGCAGCGGGATGCGCGCCGGCATTGATGGCCGCGTTCTCCGCTGGCAGCCCCAAGGCGTCCCAGCCCATCGGGTGTAAGACCTCGAAGCCGCGCATCTTCCGGTAGCGGCTGATGGCGTCGCCCATCGTGTAGTTACAGGCGTGGCCCATGTGCAGGTCGCCCGATGGGTAGGGAAACATCATCAGGGAATAATAGGTAGGCTTATCCCCGGGATGATCGGAGGTCTCGAATATCTTCTCCTCCGCCCAGAGATTCTGCCATTTTTCCTCGTAACTTGATGGAGTATATTCGCCGAGCATGAATTTCCTCAATTATTCGGTATGTGTTCCTGAAATTACCCTGCAGGCGCTCCGCCTGCCTCAAATGATTAGCGCTACGTTAGATGCGGGCCTTCCGTGACGGGCGCGGCCTCCTCCCGAATCTTCTTGAGAATTTCAGGCGGAATGCGCTTCGGTTTTCCATGCGCATCGGTTCTCGCATGAAGCGTATAACCATTCACCAGAACACGCTCCTCTTGTTCCACCAGATAATCGATCCGGACCCGGACACCTTTGGGCTCCCTGAACCAGCCGGTGACCCTCACTTCACCGTCATAGCGCGCACCTTCTTTGTACTCGCAATGACTCTCTACGACGGGAAAGAAGATGCCCTTTTCTTCGAGTTGCCCGTAGGGAAATCCGATATTACGAAAATACTCCGTTCTGAGCTGCTCGAACCATACATAATAGACCGAGTGGTGCACTACACCCATTTGGTCAGTTTCGGCATACCTTACACGGAAATCAATGGACAGAGCCAAGCCGGATAAACCTATGAGCGGTTATGAAAAAAGAAACAACCGAGCGATGTTAAAGTAAATCAAAAGCCCCAGGACATCGACCCCGGTCGTGACAAAAGGCCCCGTCGCCACGGCGGGATCCACCCGAAAACGATGAAGCAGCAACGGCAAAAACGATGCCAGAAGGGCAGAGAACATCATCACCACACATATGGCAAGTCCCACAACGAAACCCAACCAGGCGACTGAGGCGAACTGGTACGTCGCCAACAATCCCAACAACAGGCCATAGCAAATGCCCAGAAGCGTTCCGACGGCCACCTCTTTCGAGATGACGCGAATCCATGACTTGGGATCAATGCGTCCTGTCGCCAAGCCACGCACCACGATGGTCGCGCTCTGTGTGCCCACGTTGCCCGCCATACCAATAATTACCGGCATGAAGGCGGCGAGAGCCACAATTTTGCTCAATTGATCCGAGTACTGATGAATCAGTTGAGCGGCGAGAATACCCCCCAACCAACTGAAAAACAGCCAGGGCAAACGTATCCACGCAAGGCGCCTTGCGGATAGCGACGTCACCTCATCCTGATAGGAGTGCGTTCCCGCCATTTTCATAATGTCTTCCGTCGCTTCCTCCCTGATGACATCGAGCACGTCATCCACAGTGATGATCCCGACCAAAATGTTGTCGTCATCCACAACTGGAATGGACAAAATGTTGTAGCGCGAGACGACACGTGCGACGTGCTCCTGGTCGGCATGTACGTTTTCGCTCCAGACATTGGTGGTCATGATTTCAGACAAAGTCTTGGATGGGTCCGCCAGCAAGAGTTGCCGCAGGGTAATCACCCCTCTCAGGCAACCATTGGAGTCTATGACGTACACATAGAAAATGTAGTCCACCTCGCTGGCTTTTCGCACCTGGGAGATGGCTTCATTCACCGTGAGTTCCTCGGGAAGGGCCACATAAGAATCCGTCATGATGGCGCCTGCTGTTTCCGGCAAATACGCCATCATATCCTGTATCGCCTCGGTTTCCGGCGCATCGAGGAGTGCAACAATTTCCTGGGAACGTTCATCGGGCAGGGTTTCGAGAATATATCTCGCGTCGTCGCTGTCCAATTCCTTGATCAGTGGAACGACGTCCTCATTCGGCACCGGTTCGAGGAGTTCCCGAACGATGTGGGAGTCCGATTCCGTCAGAATGGAGGCGCGGTGCTCACGGTTTCGTACGAGGGAGAACGCTTCTTGGCGTTCTTCGGGCAGGAAATGCTGAAAAATCTGCGCCACTTCGGCCGCGTGCATTTTCTCCAGCGCATTGGAAAGATTGGCGTCGGCTTTATGCCTCAAAAGCCGACGAACCATGTCTTCTACCCGAAGTAGTCTCGGATCACGCTCGTTCACCATGGCTGATCCCCAAATCATCAAGCATGTAAACACGGTGTCCAAAGGGCGTAGAGTCTATTGAACACCATGGGTAGTGTCAATCATCTTGTGTTACGGGCAAACTTAGCATATCTTGAATGCAGACTGTTGTTCACGCTGCGGAGAAATCCATTGGCGCAGCCTTCGTTATTTTGCGTCCGTTTGTTTTGGGGAGTGCCTTACCATCGCTAGACTTCATGGTCGCCTCACCGGGCTGAAGCCTAAGCAAATGAAAGTTTTGGAAAGGCTTTACCGCCGTAAAATTCCACCCAGTCAATTCATTCATTTGGAACTTGGTCGCGAACTGGCATTTCTATCTCATGAAATTTCACGCCAGATCGGGCTGCTCATCGATCGACTCGGCATAGTGCGCTACGTGATCATCGGTGATGCGCGGGGGATCGAAATACCGGAGCTCGGCCGCTCACGCGCCGGGATGGCGAGACTCAGAGGTCTCCGGTGCGTGCACACCCACTTGAACGCTTCTCCGCTATCCCAGGAAGACCTGACGGACATGGCTCTCTTGCGCCTTGACGCCATGGGGGTCATCCAGGTATTGGGAGACGGGAGCGCGGGCCGCTTCCACTTCGCCCACATCAAGCCCAGGCCTCCTGACAAGAGTGGGCAAGCCAACGGCCACTCGACGCTCGTGGAGAATCGATCTCCTTGGGAAATCCAGTCGTACCCTAATCTCGAATCGAACCGGGTCGATATCGAGACGCTCATCAATTCTCTCGAGAGTGAGTTCGTCCGCCTGCAAAAATCATCCATTCAACTCGAAGAGGGGGAGCGCGCCTTATTGGTGCATCTGGATACCGGGCAGAACTCGAACCGCTCCCCCGAGACCGAGTTCGAGGAATTGTCTCTCCTCACGCGCGAGGCTGGTTTCATCCCCTGCGGACAGATTCTACAACGCCGCAAAAAGCCGGATCCTCGTTTCGTCATCGGTAAGGGCCGTCTGGCAGATGTCCTGATGAATTCGATGCAGGTGGGAGCCGAAGCCCTGTTCTTCTCCAATGAGCTGACACCCTCGCAAATCAAGAATTTATCCGAATTCACCGATCTGAAAATCCTCGACCGGACGCAAATCATACTCGATATTTTCGCTCAAAGGGCCAAGAGCCGCGTGGGGAAGCTTCAGGTGGAACTGGCACTCCTGCGATATACGCTGCCCCGCATCTCCTCCCATCACACGGCCTTGAGCAGACTTGCCGGCGGCATCGGCGGCAGGGGACCGGGTGAAACGAAGTTGGAGATTCACCGTCGCCGTGCGTTCGAGCGCATTCGCAGGGTGGAGAAAGAGCTCGGAAACTTGCAGAAAAAACGCTCTCAGGGCAGGCGGCTCCGCCAGCGCCGTGAAGTGCCGGTTCTCTCCCTCGTGGGCTACACCAATGCGGGGAAATCCACACTATTGAACGCTTTAACGAACAGCGAGGTGATGGCCGAGGATCGACTTTTCGCCACCCTGGACACATCGAGCCGGAGACTCAGGCTCCCGCGCGAGCAGGAAGTCATCATTACGGATACTGTCGGCTTCATTCACGACCTCCCCCAGGAGTTGATAGGGGCATTCCGCTCCACGCTGGAAGAATTGAGTGAAGCGGACCTTCTCCTTCATGTGATTGACGCCTCATCCCCGCATTGCGAGGAAAACCTTTTTTCCGTGGAGAAGATTCTGGATGAAATCGGGTTGAAAAACACGCCCCTGATTCGAGTTTTCAACAAAATGGACCAGACGGACGATATCCGTCTGGCCAATCTGTGCCGCCGCTTCAACGGCATCGCCGTAAGCGGCATAGACCACGAAAGCCTTATTCCTCTCGTGGAAGAAGCCGCCCACAGCCTAATGAGCATGGATAGACAGGATGAGACGCAAGAATACGAGCAAATCGCAAACTAATTTCTATTCTGACAAAAAACTTCTTCTTTTATCCGCCATGTTGTTCAGCATTCTGGCTGGGGGTTGTACTGGAAGCAACTTTTCGTCAAAAAACGTTTGGGAGAAAACGAAATCCACCGTGCAGTCCGCATACGTCAAGACCCAGAAAGTCGTTACGAATACTCTGATCTCCATCGGGAAATATCAGCGAGACCACGCATACGGGCGAAAAGACACCGGAGAAACAAAAACCACAAACGATAAAAGCAATAGAATTCCTGCGACCCCCTCTGCCGAAACACCCCGCATGCATGATCGCTTCCCATCCAGAACCCCTGCTGAAGTAGAGGAAAATCTGAGGCCCGGCCATACCCGGCAAACATCCAAAGCAATCACGCGAGATAAATCCTCGAAAGAAATCCCTTTGACGCCGCGTACGACGATGACTCTCGAAGAATTACGACAACGCATTCGAGACATCGAACGAGAGCGAATTCGCTCAAGAAATCCTGCTGAAAGGCGCAGTCTGGCTGCTGAACTGAGGGAATTGGAGCGGATGCTGCTCACGTACCAAAAAGAAGAAAACATCATCGAGGAAATGACGCAATTGCGTCGTCGATTGAGAAAACTACAAGAAGATTTGAGCGAGATTCAACAACCCAATCGCTAGATAGTCGAGTTATTTCAACGTCTTGCCTGATACAGTCACCAAGCATTCTTTGCTCGGCTTCATAAAATGACGCGCGGCCTCTGTGACGGAATCCATGTCCACCTCTTCAATTTGCCGCTTTGTTTCTTCAAGTGTTTCCCATCCCAAACCATGAACGAATCTGCCCGCCAGGTCGGCCGCTCTCGCAAAGGCACGTTGATGAGCGCGAGACAATCCTCCAATGAGATAAGACTTGGCTCGTTGGAATTCCTCCTCACCAAGTCCATTTGAGCTTACACGCACAATTTCTTGCCGTATTAATTCGATGACCAGTTTTTCCTTACCTAAAGGCGTAGCCACATAAATTGAAATGGGGCCCGGGTCCAGAGATTCGTAAGAGGAAACGCTCAAATCGTAGGCAAGGCCGCGCTTTTCTCTCAGTTCCAAGAAGAGTCCTCCGCCCTGACTACCCAATGCCGCCGCGACAATCGCAAGCGCATGTCTGGCCGGATCATGAAAAGTCGCTCCCAAAAACAACATATGAATATGGCTTTGCGACGCTCCATCGAGTTCATATGATCGAAACCGCCTCCTTGAGAGGTTTATTGGAGGAGGATGCTGGCGAACTGGTGTTTGCCGAGGAGCGGACCTGGCCCAAGATTTTAGCATTTTCGATAGACGCTCTTCCAGATGAGGCGCATCGAAATTGCCGGCCGCCGCGACAACCAAATCCGCAGGCGATGTCCTTCTGCGCCATTCCCGCCTCAATATCCTCTGGCTGAGGGCGGACATCGTCTTGTGAGTTCCAAGTGGATGGCGCCCCATTGGATGCTTTCCATATAAAAGCTGCTGACCCTTGAATCGGCAGTATCGGCCCAAATCATCCAACTCACTTTCACGCTCCGCTTTTAGTTCTTCTCTGACGAACTCGACATCATTCTCATCGAAAGCGGGCTCCGACATGACTTCCACGAATCTTTCCATGACTTCGGGCAATACCGCGCTGAGACCGGAAGCCGTCAGTCCGAACGAATTCCTCCCCGAAAACCCATCGATACTCGCACCCAGACCCTCTACTTCCCTGGTATGAACAAACGATGGGCATCTCATGGTCGCCATGGGGACTACGGACATCATCAGGGCATGTAGTCCGGACTGGCGGGCGGATTCATTTCTTTGTCCCCCCAGGAATACAGCTCGTAAAGAGAAAACGCGCGGGCCGCCATCAGGAAGCATAACCAGCCGTCCCCCACCCGGAAGTTTTGTCTCTATAGGTTTGCTCTTCGCCTTCGTGCGCCCTCGAGTATTAACGTGGCTTCTTTTTTGTGAAACGGATCGGGCATGCCCGGATAAGGTTGATCTTTCCGTCACGCCCTGGTTTCGATGCATGTCGTTTCGTTTTTGTTCCAGATTGGATTCGAATCCCTTCCATATCGCCTTGCGAATTCTTCGCACGCCGACTCGCGGCGCCTCCCCCTTGGGGAAGAAAACGCCCGCAGTCAATCGTGATGGCGAGAGATAGCGTCTCGCCACATCCGAGACGTCATTTGCGTCTACTTCCATCACCATTTTCATGTACTTCAAATGATAATTCGGGTCTCCTGTAATCAGTTCGGAATAGCCCGCCACGCGAGCGCGGCCCGTCATTCTCTCTTGCCTGAATTCCAGACCCGTCAGATAATTCATCTGCACTTTATCCAACTCATCCGGGGTGAGCGGCCTGTCCTCAATAATTTGTTTCGCCACCTGAAGGATTTGCTCAATGGCCTTCTCGGCGTTTTCCGGAGCCGTGTACCCACCCAAGAAAAATAGCCCCTGCCCGCCGGACAGATAGACATCGGCAGAAACGTCAAACATCAGCGACGTGTTCATACAAAGATGTTCATACAGGCGGGAGCTTTCACCCGCTCCGAGAACGATGCCGAGCACCTCGAGCACGGGAGCGTCCCGGTGCGTAAGCGGAGGAATTTCAAAAGCGAGTTCCACGTGCGCCGTTCCCGAGCGGCCGCGCCGGACGACGACGCGCGGACCTGCTTTCAGGGGAGTCGGCCGGGGAGCTTTCGGCATCTTTCTACGTCCGGGTTTTGACCATTTTACACGGAATATTTTTCGCCTCTTTCTCAAAATAGATTTTATCCGCGAAACATCAAAGGCTCCGGCAAACACCAGCACTGCAGATGAGGGCGTATAGAATTTCTTGTGGTATTTCTTCAATTCTGCCCCGCCAATGCTCTTGAGCGTCTGCCGCGTACCCAGAATGGCGCGGCCGTATGGATGTCGAGGGCCATATGCCTCCCGATAGAGATGATATTGAAGCAACTGAGCCGGTTGTTCATAGGTGCGATTGAATTCCGAGAGAATGACCTGTCTCTCCTGGTGGACCTCGCTTTCATCGAATCGCGGCCACCAAAGCGCATCGAGGAGCGCTTCCAGGCATCCTTCAAATTTATCCGGCATCGATATCAGATCGTAATGGGTGGATTCGTTCGTCGTATAGGCGTTGATATCCCCGCCGGAAGACTCGGCCAGAGAGGCGAGTTCTCCTACTTCCAGATTTTTCGAACCCTTGAATATCATGTGCTCGAGGAAATGGGAGATGCCCGCGAGCCGGTCCGTTTCAGTGAGGCTGCCGACACGAAACCATGCCTGCACGCTCACGGCGGGAGCGTTGAAGTCCGGCAGGAAAAGACAGGTGGGGCCACCCTTCATCCGGTAAGCGATAGGTTTTTGATCTTCTAAGAACGCTTCGCTCACGTCGTTTGGAAATTTCTTGAACATTATAGAGACAGGCTCACCTCAGGCCATGGCGACCGATCCGCCTACCCTGAATCCAAAACGGCGAATCCCTTGACTTCTAGTGAACGGAGCGTATCATCCCCTTCTGGCAAAGTCATTCAGAGTAGAAGCCGATAGACTTTGAAACCTCGCTCGGGAAAATTCCACAAGAGATCACCCATCATTTGAAAAGAGGATAACCGTGGAACACATCAAAAGACACGTTTTCGTCTGCATCAATCAACGCCCGCCGACTCACCCGATGGGCTGTTGTCAGAGCAAGGGCAGCATCGAAGTGGCGCAAGCGATCACGGAAGCGATTGGCTCGAACGATGAACTCGCTGCGGATACGGCCATGGCGGGTGCCACCTGTCTGGGTCCGTGCACGATGGGCCCCACCTTGGTCGTCTATCCGGAGGGCGTCTGGTACACGGGCGTAAAGGTGGAGGACGTTCCGGAACTCATCGAGGAACACCTGAAAAACGGCCGTCCCGTCGAGAGACTCCGCTTGAGGCTGCCCGGGAATGTCGGAAGCGACGACTAGACTCGCCAAGGAGAGCACCCGATGAGCAGAGCGCTGATGATGCACTCGAAAGACAATGTGGCCACCGTGCTGGAGGACATCGCACCCGAGCAGAATTTGGAAATCGAAGGCAACGAGAAAACTTCGACGATTACCGCGACGGAAGCAATTCCTTTCGGCCATAAAATCGCTCTGCGCAAGATCCGCTCGAACGCGAAAGTGCTGAAATACGGCGAGGTCATCGGCACCGCTACAAAAGAAATACCCGTCGGCAGTCACGTTCACGTCCATAACATCAAGAGCACCAGAGGCTAGACATGGCCCGGAGAAAGGCCACGCCTACTTTCTGGGGCTACAGTAGGCCAGCGGGTCCTCCAGGCGGGCGGAATCACCTCGCCATCGTCAGCGGAATGGACAATTCCAACCCTATCGTCCGTAGAATCGGCTCGCTGGTGCGAGACGCCACTCCCGTCAACACCTCGTTCGGACGCGCCCTGATGGGTGAGGACGAGGCGCAGCATTGGCGGGTGATGGGCCATACCGCCGCCCATCCGAACGTAGGGGCCGCCATCATCGTGAGCCTCGAACCCAAGAGCGCCAACGCCATCGCGGAAGTAGCCGCGAGAACATCCCCCTGGATGCCCATAGAAGCCGTGAACATTCAGGAGATTGGAGGCACGCTCAGCACCACTTCGCATGTCGTGGAACTCGCCACGAAACTTTCCGCCCATCTTGCATCCGCCAAGCGCGTTCGCTGCGAGTTGGGAGAACTCACCATCGGGACCGAATGCGGAGGCTCGGATACGACCAGCGGCGTCATCTCAAACCCGGTGACGGGCATGGTCGCCGACAGGGTTGTGGA
>CAYTSP010000312.1:0-11716 GCA_964440505.1 uncultured Nitrospinaceae bacterium | reverse complement strand
GAGTCCACCCGGCTCATCTGGCCCGCGCCCACGCCCACCGTGCCGTCCTTATCGGCCATGACGATGGCGTTGCTCTTCACGTGGCGCGCCACGCGCCAGGCGATTCTGAGCGCCTTCTCTTCATCCGCCGAGGGCGCGCGGGGGGTGACGACCTCCCAGCGGAACTCCTCGTCCGACAGGCGGTCGCGCTCCTGCAGGAGCACCCCTCCGGGTATCGAGCGCATGTCCATGCCCGCAGGCGCGCAGCCGCCTCCCAGGCCCTCAAGGCGCAGGATTCTCAGATTTTTCTTCTTCCGCATGATGGCGAGCGCTTCATCGTCGAAACCGGGCGCGACCACGGCCTCGACGAAGAGTTGTCTCATGGCTTCGGCCGTACCTGCATCGACTTTGCGGTTATAGCCGATCACGCTGCCGAAGGCCGAAACCGGGTCGCATGCGAGCGCGCGCTCATAGGCGGCCGACTGGGTATCGCCCAGACCCACGCCGCACGGATTGGTGTGCTTGATGATGGCGCAGCCCACGCCCTCCAGGTCATGCGCGAGTTCGGCGGCGGCGGCGGCGTCGAGCAAATTATTGAAGGAGAGTTCCTTGCCGCCCAGAATCTCGGCATCGCAAAGAGAAAACCCGCCCTGGCCACCCAGGCGGTAGAGCGCTCCCTTCTGGTGGGGGTTCTCCCCGTAGCGAAGCGTCTGGACGCGGTCGAGATTCATCTCGATCCGCTCTGGCAGCAAGTCTCCCTCGCCGCCGCCCAGATAGCCGGAGATAGCGGCGTCATAGCCCGCGGTGTGGCGAAACGCCTTCAAGGCCAGGCCGGCCAGCCAATCGGGCGGGAAATGACCGCCGTTCCGGACGTGGGCGATGGCGTCCGGGTAATCGTCCGGATCGACGAGCACGGCCACGCGGCCATGGTTCTTGGAAGCCGCGCGCACCATGGTGGGGCCGCCGATGTCGATTTGCTCGATCGCCTCCTCCCGCGTGACGCCGGGCCTGGCGACGGTCTCCCGGAAGGGATAGAGGTTCACCGCCACCAGGTCGATGGGCGCGATGTCGTTCGCCCGCATCTCCTCTTCCTGCTCGGGCAGGAGCGCCAGGATGCCGCCCAGCACCTTGGGATGAAGCGTCTTGACGCGTCCGCCCATGATTTCGGGCTGCCCCGTATAATCGGAAACCTCCCGCACGGGGACGCCCGCATCGCGCAGCGATCTGGCCGTACCGCCGGTGGAGAGCACCTCCCAGCCCGCGTCGGCCAGGGCTGCGCCGAGATCCACGGCGCCTCTCTTGTCGCTCACGCTGATGACGGCGCGGCGCTTCTCGCCCATGGGTTACGCTTCCTCCCGGCGCACTTCGTATCCTTCCTGCAGCAGAAGCTGTATCAGTTGCTCGAGATGCTCGCGCCCGCGCACCTCCATGTGCAGGGTCGAGAGGGTATGGTTGATGGGTACTTCCGTCGAAAGCCTGTCGTGTTCGATGTGGATGATGTTCACCCGGCAATCGGCCACGATTTTCGAAAGACGCATGAGCGCGCCGGGCGCATCGTGCAGCGGCACCTGAATCCGCGCGTAGCGGTTTGCGAGGGCCAGCCCCTTCCCGATAATGCGCGAGAGCAGGTTGACGTCCAGATTCCCGCCGCTGATCAGCGCGACCACCTTGCCGCTCACCCTGGTTTTCCTCTCGATGAGCGCCGCGAGGGAGGAGGCGCCCGCCGCCTCGCTCAGCATCCGTTCGCGCTCCAGGAGTCCCAGAATGGCGTTGGCCATCGCATCGTCCGAGACCGAGACCACCTGATCCACCAGGTCCTGAATCAGGGGAAAACAAAGTTCCCCGTTTCTCTTGACGGCGATGCCGTCCGCAATCGTCTGTACCGTCTTCGACTCGACGATTCTCCCCGCATCGAGCGAGCGCATGAGCGCCGCAGCGCCCTCCGCCACCACGCCGATGATGCGCACGTCGGGTTTTCGGGTTTTCACCACCGCTGCGAGGCCCGAGATGAGGCCGCCCCCTCCGACGGGGACGAGGATGGTGCCTGCGTCGGGCACATCTTCGAGTATCTCGATGCCCAGCGTGCCCTGGCCCGCGATGACGTCGGGGTGATCGAAAGGCGGTATCATCGTCAAGCCGCGGTCTTCCTCGTAGGAGCGCGCGCGCGCATAGGCGTCATCGAAGGATGCGCCGAACAGCTCCGTCTCGGCGCCCAGGGCCCGCACGGCGTCGAGCTTGGTGTTGGGAGTCGCTTCGGGCATCACCACCAGGGCCCTGACGCCCAACTGCTTGGCCGCGAAGGCCACGCCCTGGGCGTGGTTCCCCGCGCTCGCGGTGACGACGCCCCACTGGAGCTGCGCGGGTTCCAGTTTTTGCAGCGCATACAGGGCGCCGCGCACCTTGAACGAACCCGTCCGCTGGAAATTTTCCGGCTTGAGAAATACCTCGACCCCCAACTGCTCGGAGAAATTCTCGCTGAGGCGCGCGGGGGTCGGCCTCAAATGAGGAGACATCGCCTCCGCCGCCCGAGCCGCCTCGGCGGCGATGAGCGTTGGTTCCAGTGCTTTTTGTGATACCTGGGATTCCATGCGCAAGTGTTTTCCCTTGTTCTGTTCGAGCCGAAAAAAGCGCCCCTTGCCGCCCCGACGCTCGCCCCTCGAACGGCCACCCCCCATCCGCAGAACAGGGGACGCGAGGCGGGCGTTTTCGCGGCCTGCGGAGCGCACGCTTGATGACATATCGACCGGAGCGGGCCTGTAAGCCGGGTTCTGTCACCCGCCGGTGGCGGGTCCGCGGCCATCTATCTGGGACGATGGTTGCCCACCGCCTCAAGCGGCCTACCCGGGGACTCGGACGGGCCGCCCTCGAACATCCCCTTATTTGGCCTTGCTCCGGGTGGGGTTTACCGAGCCAGCCCGGTCACCCGGGCTGCTGGTGCGCTCTTACCGCACCGTTTCACCCTTACCCCGACTCAGCGGGGCGGTTTGTTTTCTGTGGCACTTTCCCGAGGGTCACCCCTGGTGGACGTTATCCACCACCCTGCCCTGTGGAGCCCGGACTTTCCTCCCGCAGACTTTTGCTGCGCGCGGCCGCGCAGCCCACTCCGGTAGATATTTCATACGCCAGCGCCATTGCCTGCACAACCGGCGGCCGGCAAGCGGCGCGGCGCGACTGCGCTTCCTCAATCCATCCCGTCGTCGATGGCGCGATTGGCGGCGGCATCGGCCGCCGTGTTTTCCCCGCGGCGCACGTGGCGCACCTCGATAGAGCCGAATTTTCTGGCCGCTTCCCTCGCCCGCTCATACAAGGGCTTGAGGGCCTTGTTCCTGACCCGGTACTCACCGCTCCACTGACGAGCCATGAGTTCGGAGTCCGTCACGACTTCCACGCTCTCGGCGCCGAGCTTCACGGCGCGCTCCAAGCCCAGCAAAAACGCCTGGTATTCCGCCACGTTGTTCGTCGCCGTGCCCAGATACCTGGTTTCCTCCGCCACGCAATTGCCCGCATCGTCATACAACAGGGCGGCGGCGCCCGCCGGACCCGGATTTCCCCGCGCGGCGCCGTCTGTGTGAATCCGCAGGTGGCCCGCCTTCATTCCTCGTCCACCGCCGGCAGGCTCAACTTGCAAGCCTGTCATCTCTCTGCCCGTACCGTGCACCCGTGGAAAACAACGGGTCGCCGCTCGTGATCTTCTCATTAGGTAACTTAACGTATCCTCTACCCTGCATAATATCGCGAACAATTTCTCCAATAATTTGCTTGATTCTATCAGGGCGAACTACTTCTCCGAATCGTTCAAGTAGCGGTTTCCCAAGCCCATCGACAGCTGGACGATTCTCTTTCGTAACTCCTTCCATGTGAGCGACATGCTCAGGCATACTTAGAAAGCGCTCCAAATCCCATTTGAGGTCCCTGTCAACCGAAAGGCTTAAATCCATGTTCTCGCCCTCCTGGTAGAACAGGATGCGCTTGCAATTCGAGCAAGTGTAAATCCTGTCCTCCGAATCCCTGATCTCCAAGAATCGCTTGATGGTCTCCGCCGTGCGGCAGCCCTGGCAGGTCCGATTCAAGACGGCGCAAACGGCCACCCCCATCCGGGCCTTCCGCAAGCCCTTGTAGCGCGTCATCCACTCCTCGCTCACGCCGCCTGCGAGGGCTTTCGACTTTTCGAGGA
This sequence comes from uncultured Nitrospinaceae bacterium, assembly GCA_964440505.1. Taxonomy (GTDB): domain Bacteria; phylum UBA8248; class UBA8248; order UBA8248; family UBA8248; genus Bin107. The sequence goes on along the minus strand of CAYTSP010000312.1, from coordinate 7,563 downwards.
GTTCGCTCAACTCACGCTCGAAATCCGCCCGGTGTTTTTCATACTTCCTCACCTCGCCCTGCACCCTGCCCCGGGCCGTCTCAAGCTCCCCGCGTGCTTCCGCCAGCTTCTCCTCGTGCGCCGGCATGCTCTCCATGATCTCGAGAACGGTATCCTCGAGAGCGCTGATCCGGTTCTGATACCCCTCGATCTCCGCGCCCAGGGCGCGGTATTCCTCGTTCGTCTTGACGAGCGTCTGCTTGCCGCGCGTGTCTCTGAGCTTCTGGTCGAAGGATTGAATTTCGCCCTCCGCTTCGCGCAGTTTTTTGCCGGCGGCCTCCACTTCCCCCTCGAGTTCCGCAACGGACGACTCGAAGCCCGTCAAATACCGCTCTTCCTTCTCGATGGATGCGGGAATTCTGGAAATCGCATCACGGCATTGATCCATCTGGACGTCTATCGCCTGAAGCTCCATCAAGGCCGCCAGTTCCGGGTGCACTACGTCATGCTCCTCGCATCGTCAGGATATCAACCAGAAATCGCGTGGTGGGCCCACCTGGATTCGAACCAAGGACCAGCCGGTTATGAGCCGGCGGCTCTACCGCTGAGCTATGGGCCCGATAGCAACGCGACCGTCAAGAGGGGCGCATCGGGAGATCGGTGCGTCCTCCGCCTCGGGCGCCGCCCGTTCGCTGTGCATATATGGCCCCGCGCGCGTTCAATGTCAATCGCGCGAGGTTTTCGGCTTAAACTTCCTCTTCGATGAAACTCTTGAGCTTCTTGCTCCGCGAAGGATGGCGGAGTTTCCGGAGCGCTTTCGCCTCAATCTGGCGGATGCGCTCGCGGGTGACGTCGAAATCCTGCCCCACCTCTTCGAGCGTGTGCTCATTCTCCGCGCCGATGCCGAAACGCTTGCGCAATACCTTCTCCTCGCGCGGGCTGAGGGTCTGGAGCACTTTCTGCGTCTGTTCCTTGAGGTTGATCTTGATGACGGAGTCCTGCGGCACCTCGGCCTTCTTGTCCTCGATGAAGTCTCCCAACTGGCTGTCTTCCTCCTCGCCGATGGGCGTTTCGAGGCTGATGGGCTCCTTGGCGATCTTGAGCACCTTTCTCACCTTGTCGACGGGCATATCCATCTTCACGGCGATTTCCTCGGGCAGCGGCTCGCGACCGAGTTCCTGAATGAGCTGCCTCGAGGTGCGGATGAGCTTGTTGATGGTCTCGATCATGTGTACGGGGATGCGAATCGTCCGCGCCTGGTCGGCAATCGCCCGGGTGATGGCCTGGCGGATCCACCAGGTAGCGTAGGTGCTGAACTTGTAGCCGCGCTTGTACTCGAACTTATCCACCGCCTTCATCAGGCCGATGTTGCCCTCCTGAATCAGGTCCAGGAACTGAAGCCCCCGGTTCGTGTATTTCTTGGCGATGCTCACGACGAGGCGCAGATTCGCCTCGGCGAGCTCTTTTTTCGCCCGGCGATCCTTGCGCCGGCCGCGGCGGATCATCTTCAGGGAATTCTCCAGATCCTCGCGCGAGGCGCCCGCCGCTTTTTCCGTCGTGCGGATTCTGCGGCGCACGTTTTTGATGCGGCGATCATATTCAGCGAGAATGCTGACGGGAATGCGCTTCTCCCCGACGGTCCGAATCGGCTGACCATTCTTGCCCTTTGACCTGGTGACCTCGCGGATCACGGCCCGGAGCTCGGATTCCTCCATCTCCACCTGCCGGAGGTATCCCTCGATCTCCTCTTGATATTTGCGCATCGTCTCGACATAGGACTTCACCCGCTCGGCGATGCTGTCGACGCGCTCGGGCCGCAGGTTCATCTCGCGGATGCAGGCCGCCACCCTGTCACGCGCTCTCTGCAAATTAACGGGCTTGTCTTTCTCCGTTTTCCTCTTCTCCAGGGTGCGGAGTTGCGTTTTCAGCCTGGTCACGAGTTTGAGGATGCGCCGCTTGTCCTCTTCATAGGTGGGCTTTTCCCTCTCCTCATCATCCGAGGCCGCCTCGTTCGTGACGACGACGAGTTCGGTCACGCCGAGCTCGCCTTTCTTGAGCTGTTCGGCCAGTTCCAGAACGGCGTCAATCGCCACCTGGGTGCTCACCGTCGCCTGGCATACTTCGATCTGGCCCTCTTCGATCCGCTTGGCGATCGCGATTTCGCCCTCCCGGCTCAGCAGGGGGATCTGCCCCATCTCGCGCAGGTACATGCGCATGGGGTCGTCGGTTTTCCCGTATGTGGAATCATCGAACGAACTGATCGTCTCCGACCCTTCTTTCGCCGGACTCACCGATTCGCTCTTTTTCTTGGCGGCGCGCTTCTCCGCCGATTCGTTGTCGAGAATCTCGATGTCCATGTCGCTGAAGAGCACCATGATGTCATCGATGACCTCGGGCGAGGTCACGTCGGGCGGTAAAACGTCGTTGACCTCTTCGTAGGTGAGAAAACCCTTCTCCTTACCGAGGTCGATGAGATTCTTGACGTCATCTACTTTCTTCTCTTTTTTCGCCTGCGTCGCTTGCGCCAATGTCACTCTCCTTTTCATCCGGCCAGACAACCCGGCCGCTGCGAATTTATAAAAACGCGAATACCCTCAAAACGCTTCAACGCGGAGAGGCCGCTCGCTGCCGCTCGCGCAAAAGCGCGTTTTTCCGCTCCAGGAGTTTCCACACTTCGGGGGAATCCTCCCCCTCTTCCTTGCGCGTCTGCTCGATGCGCTTCATCAAATCCTCTTCCGTCTTCCGGCGGCGGCGCTCCTTGAGCCTCTCGATGCAATCGAAAAGCTCCGCCTCGACTTCTTCGGGCTCCACCTCCACGACGGCCAACTCCACCACCAGGGCGCGCGCGGCGGAACTCTCCAGCCTGTCCGCAATGGAGGCCGCCGTGAGCGAGGCCGCATCCTGGGATTTCATGAGGGAGAGCACCTCGCCCACCGCCTCGTCGGTCATCAGGCCATCGGGCACCTCGGACGCCAACTCCGGCTTCATGAGCAAGAGCTGCAAGGCGTCCGTCTCGAATTTTGGACGCTCGAGGTTCTCCCCCAGCAGATCGACCTTTTTTTCCTCTCTCCGGGGCGAACTTTCCCGGGCGTTTTCCGCCAGCAACCTCCTCACCATGGCGGTCAGCGTGGGATAGGGAATCCCGAGCTGATCTTCCACCAATGCCAAATATTGGTCCTGAACGCTGCGGTGGCAAGCCCCGAGTATGGGCAAAAGCCGCTGGATGGCCTCGATTTTCTCGGCCTGGCTCGCGCCCGCGGCAATTCCGGCCATCGCGGTCCGGACGGTGTTCTCCAAAATGCCCTCCGCGGAGGAGAGGAGCCGGGCGAAGTCCTCCGTTCCGTTTTCCCCCAAAAACGTATCGACGTCGCGCCCTTCGGGCAGGTTCACCACCCTGAGGCGCACGGCGCCCGCACCGTCGCGGTCGATGAAATTCTTGCGAAGCACGTCGCCGGCCACGAGCAGATCGGGCGCGCCCGCGAGACCGAGCATCCGTCCCGCCACCGAACCCGCGCGCTCGGAAGCCGCGAGACCCGCGGCATCGGGATCAAAGACGAACACAAGTTCCTCGGCGTGCGCCCGCAGGCTCCTGATGTGCTCGGCGGTCAGAGCCGTGCCGAGAGGCGCCACGGCCTCCCGGAACCCGTGCCGCCAAAGCGATATGACGTCGAAATACCCCTCCGTCACCAGGACGCGCTTTTTCTCGCGAATCGCCTCCCTGCCCTCATAAAAGCCATACAGCGTCCTGCCCTTCCTGAAGAGCGCCGTATCCGGTGAATTCACGTATTTCGCGGTGGCGTGGCGGGAATCGCTGTCGGGCAGCGAACGCCCGCCGAAGCCCACTATCTCGCCCTCGTGGTTGCGGATGGGGAACATGATGCGGTCTCTGAAGCGGTCGTAAAACCCGCTCCCGTCCTCGCGCCGCACCGCGAGGCCCGCCTCCGCGAGGTCACCGGGAGACACCCCCCTCTTGCCCGCCGCCTTGATGAGGGCGTCCCAGCGCGGGGGAGCGAACCCGACCCGGAACCTGTCGAGGGCGTCATCCGTAACGCCGCGCTCCTCCAGATACCGGCGGCCCCTCTCGCCCGGATTGCTCTCGAGCGCCGCCCGGAAGAAATCTGCCGCCAGGCGATTCGCGGCCAGTATCTTGCCGCGCGCGTCGGGCTTTTGCGGGCTTCGCCCCGAGGGTTCCTCGTAGCGGGTGAGGTCGACCCCCTGGCGTTTCGCCAGGCGCGAGAGCGCCTCGGGGAAAGTCATGCCCTCGTGCTGCATCAGGAACTGGAATACGTTGCCCCCCGCCCCGCAGCCGAAGCACTTGTAGATGCCCATGCGCGGGTTCACGTTGAACGAAGGCGTCTTCTCGTCATGGAACGGACAAAGGCCCTTGTAGTTCGTCCCCGCTTTCTTGAGGCGCACGAACTCGCCGACGACGTCTTCTATCGGGGCGCCGTCCCTTATCTGATCGACCACCTCTTCAGGCACTCGTCCCATTCCTGCATCCTCATCCTGAAAAGCGGAGCATCAGCGCAGGGCCAACTCCACGTTCGTAACGCCCCAGCCGCCCTCTTCGGGCCGGGCGGGGCCGAATTTCGACACGAGCGCATGTTCCTGCAGGCGCTCGGCGACCACCTTGGAGAGCACTCCCTCCCCCTTGCCGTGAACGATGCGAACCGACGCGATTCCCACGAGTGCTGCGTCATCGAGATATTTATCCACCATTTCGACGGCGCGTTCGGCCCGCACGCCGCGCAGCTGAAGCTCGGGCGAGAAATCACCTCCCCTCGATTCGACGTCGTGCGTCACCGTGCTCTTGCGCGCGGGCGCGCCCGGCGCATCGTCGAGAACTTCCACCACACTCAAGGACAGGCGCAGGGATTTGCCGTTCACCGTCACCGTCAGCTCATCCTCTCCGTGCAGGGCGGCCACCTCGCCCGCGCAATTCATGAGCGGGATGCGCACCCTGTCTCCCACGCGGCACGATACCGGCGCGCGCGCCGCCGCCTCTTCCCTCCGGGGCAGCGCTTCCTCGATTCTGGCGCTCATCTCGCGGATGCGATCGCGGGCGATACGCTTGGCTTCCTCCATTTCGAGCGCCCCGCGCATCTCGTTCAAAAGGCCGTCGGCCTCGCGCCTCAAGTCCTTCAGGAACCGGGCCGCGTCGTCACCCCTCCTGCGCGCTTCCTCGCCCAATTGGCGCTCGAGCTCCCGCTCGCGCTCTTCGAGCAACACCCGGCGGGCCGAGAGGCCGGCCTCTTTTTCTTCCATCTCGCGCTCCTGATCGGAGAGGTTCGCCATCAGGCGATCCACCTGGACGGGGCCTTTCATGAGGAGCGCTTCCGCGCGCGCCAGCACGGATTCGGGCAAGCCCATCATCTGCGCCACCGACATGGCGTTGCTCGGCCCCGCCGCGCCCATGCGGATCCGGTAGGTGGGCGAGAGATCCCCAGCGTCGAACTCCACCGACGCGTTCTCGGCGTGCGCGGCCTGATAGGCGTAATGCTTGAGGGCGTCGTGGTGCGTCGTCACGATGCAGAGCGCGCCGCTCGCCGCCAGGTGCTCGAGCACGGAGACGCCGATGGCCGAACCCTCCGCCGGATCGGTGCCGGAGCCCAGCTCGTCCAGGAGCACGAGCACGCCCTCTCCCGCCTCGCGCACCGCGCCCGAGACGCGCGCCATGTGGCCCGAGAAGGTGCTCAGGTTCTGCTGAATGTCCTGCTCGTCCCCGATGTCTGCGACGAGCGTCTTCACGACGGGGAGCGCGCTCTCGGGCGCAGCCGGTATGGGCACGCCGCACTGGTGAAGCGCCACGCAAAGGCCCACCGTCTTGAGCGCCACCGTCTTGCCGCCCGTGTTGGGGCCGGTGATGAGGAGCTGGCGCACCCCCTGGCTTCCCACCTCGAGATCGATGGGCACCACCTCTTCTTTCGGCACCGCGCCGACGCCCGCCGTGAGAAGGGGATGACGCGCGGCTCTGAGCCGGATGCTTCCGTCCGCGCTCGCTTGCGCACGCGACCCGCGCCAATCGACCCCCAGGCGCGCCTTCGCCCAGATGAGATCGAACCCGGCCAGACACTGCACCAGATATACGATGGCCTCGCGCGCCGCCATCACCTCCGCCGTCAGATCACGCAGGATCCTCTCCACCTCCCCGCGTTCGGCCTCGCGTTCCTCGGCGATGGCGTTGTTGACGGGCACCGCCGAAAGCGGCTCGACGAACAGCGTCTCCCCGCTCGCGGAGCGATCCTGTATGACGCCCTCGAAGGAGCGCTTGAAAGTCGTTTTGGCGGGAATCAGATACCGCTCGCGCCGCTGAACGATCAGGTTTTCCTGAATCGCATTCGGGTGCGCGGTCATCATCCTGTCGAGCAGGCGGCGTATCTCGGCCCTGAGCGCGCGCTGTTTCGTTCTCGATTCCTTCAGTTCCAGGCTCGCGTCGTCGCGCACCTCGCCGCGCTCATCGAGAATGCGCCTGATTCGCGCGGCCAGGGGATATTGCATGTCCGCGCCGTGAATGCGCATCCTGAGCCTGGGCAGCCTCTCGGCGCGCTCTTCCACGAAGCGGCGAACGTCGGAGGCGAGGTTCAGCAACGAGAGAATCGAGAGGAATTTTTCGCCTTCGAGGTTCCCTCCCCTGCGCCTGATGTCCTCGAGCCATTCTTCGGGGTCATCGAACGCGGCCAGCGGCATGTATTCACCGGCGCCGAGGAGAGCCACCGCTTCATCGGTCTCATCGAGCAGGGTATCGACCTCGAAAGACGAGGTGGCCGGGAGGAGCGCCGCGGCCGCAGCCGCGCCGGACGCGGAAGCGCAGCGAACCGCCAGCAGCTTCAGAACACTCGCGAATTCAATACCTTGCAGTGTGCGATCATCCATCAACCATCATCCATGGATAATTGATTCAACGATGAATCATGCGCTTCGCCCGATATCGGGACAAAACGGCGTATTCAGGAAATCTCGATTGAAAATCAGGCGGTTCTACTACGGCATGACTCCGCGGAACCAGTGAGAAAATGCCGATGGGGCGAAGTGGTAATCAGGGTCCTTTTCGCCGATCGTTCCTCAAAACGGGCCGAAGAACGCAGCGTTCATGAATAAAATGAGGGGATGACCCATGCCATCCCGTATCTTTTTGAAATTCAACTGCTTATAAACATCGAACGCACAGATTGCGCAATAATCCCATTATCAGGAAACAATATAGGAACCAAGCGTGAAACTGTCAAGGATAATACAAATAATTAAATTTCGCCGCTTCGGGCGGGAAATAGCCCTATTTTGGAGATTGTTGAAAAAAACTACTTCGGTCGCAATTGGCCACTGCCGTCATTCCGGCAAACCCTCCCGCCTTGGTCGGGTCTGACACCGGAATGACGGCGCTGTATGGCTGTAGGGACAGGTCGCGACCTGTCCCTACGAACCCCCCAACCCCCATGTCGGAGCTGTTGAAAAACCCGCCTCGTTCATCATTCCACCGCCCTGAAAACCAACCCCCCCTACCCCCCCTTGACAGGGGGGCAAGAAAAAGCAAAGCCCCTCTGCCCGGCGGGGGGCCATCGCCTTTTTATACCCCCCTGTCAAGGG
>CAYTSP010000311.1:0-8583 GCA_964440505.1 uncultured Nitrospinaceae bacterium | reverse complement strand
ACTCGGTCTTCTCCACCCGGTCGCCGGACTGCTTGTCGACGTAACCCTCGTCGGTGGCGATGGAGAGGTTGGCGACGCGCCCGCCGCTCGTGAGATGGTTGATGGTGACGTCGGCGCCGAGACGCCCGATCAGTTCCGCTCTGTTGAGTCCGAATGCCATTTTCATACTCCTTCAGGTTGTGGTGTGGAAGATGAGGAGGGGAGCGAGAGCCTCTCTCCCCGCCCCCGGTTCGCCCTAGGCGCCAATCAAATCCTCCGCCTCGCCTTGCGCCTCGGCGCGCAGTTTGCGGATCGTGTAGGCGTCGAGTCTGAGTTCCGCGAGCAGTTCGTCCGCGGTGGGAACGTCGACGTCGAAGTCGTTCTCGTACATGGCCAGGCCTCCTCTCGGGTTGTCGCCGGCGGCGGGACCGGGAGACCGTCTCCCTCTCCTCTGCCGGGCCTTTGCCCGGCTCCCCGCTTCGCTCTCACTCTTGGGAGGAGGTCCTCACCCGGCGGGAACCACTCGCCTACCGCGCCGGGACTTGCGCCGGACGCCGGATCTGTGTCGAATGAGGCATGGCCGAGGGGAGATGGAAAAAACGCATCGCAAGACTCGTGTTCCGGATGGCTGCGCTGCTGTGGCTGCCGGGGGGATGATTGCCGTCGAGGTCCTGCGTACGGGCTCCACGGAGGGTATGAATACGCCGTTCGCCGTCCTGGAGTTGCTGCCGGCCGTTCCGTTCGGCCTGCCGCTTGCGCTCGCATGCCGGTGCCTTGCCCGCTCGGGGCATCAGGGCGGCGCACGAGGCGCACGTCGAAGCCTTGCCGATGACTTCCGCCCCGCATCTGCCGCATCGCCCCCCGGCGCGCCTTTCGGCGTAGAGTTTCCGTTCCGCCGCCCGGCGTTCTTCGCGGCACATCTCGCAGACGGCGTTGCCCCCGGCGGGTTTTCGTTCGCCGCAAGCCGTGCAGAGTCCAGCTTCCAACCGCTCGCGCCTGCGTTTTCTCGCCCTCTCGCGCGCCATGCGGCGGCGGCTCTCGGGGTCTCTCCCGCCGTATGCGGCTCCCTCGGATTTTCGCTTGAGGTATCGGGCGTGCTCGGCGGCGCGGGCTTTTCCGAGGCAGGCTTCGCACAGGGTGCGCCCGGGCGCAGGAGAATGCCGACCGCATTTTGGACACAGCTTTTTTGCGAGGGAGCGGGCTTTCAACTGCACCTCATCAATGCATGGAGAAACGGCGCATTCGGGTGACGCACCCGTTTCATCCTCTTCGCGGACGTGAATTCGAACTGATCGAGATTACGTCCACCCTGGGAGAGGGGCTGGTCTACTAGGCGGGTGAAGAGGGGACGCTGCGCACCATTCCTCAGGCGTTTACCAACGTTGCGGCGGTGGATCCGTTCGTTCGGTTGGCGGCGGGCCGCTCGGCGTTCCGCGTGTCGGATCTGCTCGCGCTGGCGGCATTGCTGGACAGGGACGATTGCGCCGGAGGTGAGGCCGGCGGCGGGGTGGATACTGTCAAGGAGATTATGCCGCATTTGTAACAATGTTTTTGTCCTCCATTGGAGAATGCCGGATATCGCAGAGACTGAAGGAACGGCAGTATTTGTCTATAAATCATTTTATTACAGCCTGTTTTTGGTTGCGGAAGGGAGGAAGGGAGTTGACGCAGTGCCGGGTATGTGCGTAAATATATTTACAAATATCCGCCGACGGAGGCCGCATGATGCCCAAACGCCCCACCGACGCAAAAACCCGTTCCCTCAGGGAGCACGGCTGCCTGAACCCGCACGCCGGGAGGGTGTGCGACGAGTTGTTCGCCTCGAATGCGTTCTTCGACCCGCGCGACCTTCTCCAGGTCCGCTACGAGATGCTGCGCCGGGTGCGCGAGGACGGCGCGCCGGTGAGCCGCGCCGCTGCCGCCTTCGGGGTCTCGCGGCCCACCTGGTACCAGGCGCATCGCGCCTTCGAGGCGGGCGGACTACCGGGCCTGCTGCCGGAGCGGCCGGGACCGCGCCGGCCGCACAAGCTCACCGGCGAGGTGGTCGAGGCTCTGGAGGCGGCGAAGATCGAACGGCCGGAGACGAGCGCCGCCGAGCTGGTCGAACTCGTGCGCGAGCGCTTCGGCATCTCGGTCCATCGCCGCAGCATCGACCGCGCCCTCGCGCGGGGAAAAAAACGATGATGACGTCCGCTGCGCCGAATGCCGCGCTCCCGGCGGGGCATTCGGCCTACGGAGACGGCTACGAGCGGATGCGCCGCCATGCCGTCGAGCCCGGCGCCGGCCACGACCGCCACGGGCTCGCCGTGGTGGCGCTGCGCGGCGTGGCGGCCTGGCTGCACGCTTTTGCCGAACTGCCTGCCCCGCCGGCTGCCGCCTGCGGGAGCGCCGCTCCGGAGACGCTTCCGGCCGGTGCCGGGAGAGCGGTGCTCGACATCGTGGTCGCGATGCTCGAGAGCCATATGGAAGGGGTACCGGCATGAGCGCCCACCAGAAGGTGAGCGCGAGCCACCTGAGCCGCGACGCCTACCTGTACGTGCGCCAGTCCAGCCTGCGCCAGGTGTTCGAGCATGCCGAGAGCACGCGCCGCCAGTACGCGCTGCGCGAGCGGGCGGTGGCCCTGGGCTGGCCGGCCGAACGCGTCGTCGTGATCGATTCCGACCTCGGCCTCTCGGGCGCCGACTCCGACCGCGAGGGCTTCGGGCGGCTGGTCGCAGAGGTCGGCATGGGACGGGCGGGGATCGTGCTCGGGCTCGAGGTGTCGAGGCTCGCGCGCAATTCCACCGACTGGCACCGGCTGCTCGAGATCTGCGCCCTGAGCGGGACGCTGATCCTCGACGAGGACGGGGTCTACGATCCGGGCGACTTCAACGACAGGCTCCTGCTCGGCCTCAAGGGAACCATGTCGGAGGCGGAGTTGCACATGATGCGCGCCCGTCTTCGCGGCGGGACGCTGAACGCGGCAAGGCGCGGGGAGTTGCGGATTCACCTGCCGGTGGGGCTGGTCTACGACCCGCTCGGCCGGGTCGTGCTGGACCCCGACGCACAGGTGCGGCGCAGCCTGCAACTGCTGTTCGACACCTTCACCCGGACCGGCTCGGCTCGCACCACGGTCAGGCATTTTAATGAGGAGAATCTGCTGTTCCCGCATCGTCCCCGAAGCGGGCCGCACAAGGGCGAACTGCTCTGGAAGCCACTGAGGTTCGCGCGGGCGCTCCGGGTGCTGCACAACCCCCGGTACGCGGGCGCGTTCGCGTACGGGCGCACAAGCAGCCGGCGGCGCCCCGGCGGCGGCGTCGAGTCCAGGAGCGTTCCGCGTGAGGAATGGACGGTGCTGCTGCGCGACGCGCACCCCGGCTACATCACCTGGGAGCGGTTCGAGGAGAACGAACGCCGGCTCCGGGACAACGCGCAGCCCTACGGCGCGGAGCGCCGCGGGCCGCCGCGCGAGGGGCCGGCGCTTCTGCAGGGCCTGGCCGTCTGTGGCGTATGCGGTCGGCGCATGGCGGTGCGCTACCGCACCCGTAAAGCGGGTCAAGTGCCCCACTACCTGTGCAGCCATGAAGGCAACCAGACGGCGAGTCCCTGGTGTCAGAGCATCTCCGGCGCCGCCATCGACCGGGCGGTCGGCGAACTGCTGGTGGCTCTCATGACGCCGCTCACGCTGGAAGTCGCGTTGCAGGTGGCCGACGAACTCGCCGCGCGCGCCGGGGAGGCCGATCGGTGGCGCGCTCAGCGCGTGCAGCGCGCGCGTGAGGAAGCGGACCTGGCGCGACGGAGGTTCGTGCAGGCCCATCCCGACAACCGCATGGTCGCCGATGTGCTGGAGGCGGAATGGAACGCGAAGCTCCGGGCGCTGGGCGAGGCCCGGCGCGAACTCGAGCGCCGCCGCGCTGCGCCGGGCCAGGGGCTGGACGAAGGGCAGCGCAGGTGAATCCTCGCGCTGGCCGGCGACTTCCCCCGCCTGTGGAACGACCCGGCGACGCCGCACCGCGAGCGCAAGCGGATGGCGCGGCTCCTGATCGAGGACGTGACGATAACCAGGGCGACAAGGAGCTTGGGCGTGCGTCTGCGCGGTGGTGCGACCCGGGAGATCACCTGGACGCCGGATCCACTCGGATACGAGGTTTACAAGACCAGGGAGGAGGTCGTCGCCGAGATCGACAGGCTGTTGAACGACCACACCGACGGCGAGATTGCCGGAATCCTCAACGAGCGGGGATACCGGAGCGGATACGGCCACGCCTTTACCCGGAAGCTGGTATTCACGGTTCGCAGGAACTACGGCCTCAAGTCGCGCTACGAGCGGCTGCGCGAGCGCGGGCTGTTGCGACGCGACGAGATCGCCGACCGGCTCGGGGTCTCGAACTCCACAGTCTGGAAATGGCACAGGGAGGGACTTGTGCACGGACATATCTGCAACGACAAACCACAATACTTGTACGAGATTCCCGACCAGCCGCCGACAAAACAACCGGGGCGGTTGTTCTCGCAACGACAATCGATATCCCGGCCCTGCCTCGATCGGAATAGTAGAGGTGTAGTATGAAACGTAATCTAGGCGTTCAGCCGTCCGTCGCCTGTGGCGTTCGCGCTCGTAAACGCGTCGGGTCTCCAGATCTTTACGTGGCATGGTTTCCTCCGGGTGTCGGTAAAAGCGTCCGGACGGCAGCGGGACGGCAAGACGTCTTGCGGGCGGAAGTCCTCCCCAGGGGGGACTTCATCCCCGGCTGATCATCCGCCCCCAGACGAGGTGCTCACCCCACAGTTGCAGCCCACTCCCGGGGATGCGAAGCCCCGTGCAGACGATGAGTTCATCCCGTGCGGGCCGCATCTCGCGGACCGCACGGCGCGAAGCTGTCACGCGCCTGCTCTTGCGCCCGCCTTCCTCCGCCGCGGGCAGGGGCTTGAGCTCACCCCCGCCTGAGGGTTTATAGCGCCGCACCTCGTATCGCTCGTCCGCCAGGCCTTTTTCCCGGAGATGGGTGAGGAAGGTGTTCGCTTCTCGTTTCGGTTTCCGCATCGCGCGCCTCCTTGGGTGGGTGGATGATGGCGGCCGGGAACGCCCTCTCCCGGACGCCCCGCCGCCGCCCCCTGACGGCCAGACTCCGCCTCTCGCCGGCGCGGGGCGGAGAGAACGTAAGCGATATAACATTCACCTTTGTGTGATGGAGGCCGGCCGGCATGGGGCGAAACCGGCTACCCCGCATAGATGAGCAAACGCCTCCGGCATCGGTGACCATCTCACCGCACAACCGAAAAACCACATGCGGCCGAGACGGTAGCGAAGCTGCCTTTCTGTAACGCGGAGGTCCAGGGCGCGACCTGTTGACCGGAGCGCCGTGAAGGGGCAGTTTGCCGTTGTTCCCTGGGATTGCCCCGATTTCAGGACAAACCCCCTCGGGAGGTCTCGCATGATGTCCGTTTTCATCTCCAAGATTGTCGGGCTCGTTGTCTTGATCGCAATCATGTCCGGCTGCAGCGGCGCAACGAGACATGGCCGCGGCGTCCCGCCTGCGGGGGAATTGTTCCACGGTCAAAGAGTCCTGATGGAAAAAGTCGAAGCCGGGGGTCCTCTGAATGGCGCCCTGACGATCATCGATACGGAGTGCGGGGTTGCGGGTTCCCACTGCGCCGCGGTCACGGAAACCGCCGCGGCGTTCGGAACGCCCCGGGGAAACATACTCCACACGGAAAAGGGGCGCTTCGGCGAAGCCGATTATGAATCCGTGCTAACGCATCCCGACGCGCTCGAGGAACTCATCGCGTCCGGTGGCGTGAAGGCCATATTCGAGGAGTTGAAACAACTGGGGCGGGCTCCGGGGATTTTCCTGACCCGGGGAACGTGGGAGGCGCACAGGGAACGCACGAAAATAGTCGTCATGCCGTTCGGTCCGGTATTCAACCGGCCGGGAGACGGTTCCCTGATAGCAAGGCGCAACATCCTGTTCGTCGCATCGATCGGAAACGTCATCGCCGATGAGAGCCGGCCGTTCGATAAGAATAGCTTCGTGCGAGACTGGTACACGCCCGGCTGGTGCAGCGACCGGGAATCGGTGGAACGACTCACTGGTAGCGGCAACGTCTATTGCGATCTCCTGAACGACGCGCAACTCGCCCGCATCTACAGGAACCTCAAGGAGGCGCAGGGAAAGGCCCTGTATGCGACCTGGGGAGACATCAAAGACGGCGAAGTCGCGCCCTATCCTTTTGCGGTGAATTGCGGCGAAGCGAAGAACGACTGCTTTACGGTCATCCTGCCGCCTGAACACCGGGGCCGGAAGATCGAGAGTTTCGAGGATATGGCGCGATACGCCGTCGGCACCTCGTTCGCGTCACCGGCTCTGGGCAGCTATCTCTTTTATCTTTCCCAGCTCTGGGACGATGCGAGAGAGGTGCGCAGGGTTCTTGACGAATGTGCCATCGACGTCGGAGCACCCGGCATCGACAGGGAATTCGGCCGGGGCGTTGCGAGCGCCGACTGTCCGCAGGTGGCGAACAGGGAAAGAACCGCCGCGCGGGCGAGCGTTTCGCTCAAGGTGCGCTCGCCGCTGATGAATGCGCGGGATGCGGTGATGCCCGCTTCTACGGCGAGGGGGCCGTTCGCGTTCCACGCCGCCCGGCCGCAGGGCAGGGCGAGAGCGCCGGTTCGTTTTTCGTTTGTCTCTTCGGCGCGGCAGCGGGTCGTTCCCGAAATTTACCTGGCGGAGGACATTCTGGGCGCCGGGGTGACCAAACGCTTCGCCACCGGCGAGAGCATCTCGTTGTCATTCGGGCAGGGGTACGACACCTTGGCGGCGTCTTCCTCCCTGGCCGGCCCCAGACGCCGGGAATCGTTCATGGAGGTCGGCGTGCGGAAGCCGATTCTCGTGCGTCGGGATACGCTCGTCGAGTTGTCGGGTTCATACGGGCGGACGAACGATGAAATGCGCCTCAGGGTTTTCAGGGCGGGGGTGAGGTCGGTGCATCGGGAAGGCAATCACAGCGTTGCGTTCGGCCTTGCGTATGCGCGGGCGGCCGGCTCTATCGGCATCCCCGGCCATAGAGACGTGGGTAGGAGCAAGACGCCCTTCACGAAGGAGTCGATTGACACCGCTGTTTCCTGGCGCCTGGAATTCTGAATTCATCGATACGCATTGTATACAGATGAACCGTTATTGAGGCGGCTCTGCGGCAATGGCGCGCATGGTCCGGATTTTGATGTCAAACAAGAATGCAAATATTTATCGAGGCCTCCACAGATGTCATGCAGATTTCATTCATATTGGCATTCATCATATTCGAGGTAGAACTTAATCCCAGGGGTTCGTTTCACCTTTCTGCGGAGAACGCACATCCATTTCTTCTCTCGTCAGCCATCTGCCCGTTCATATGCGCCCCCAAAACCGCCCGACGTCGTTTCCAATCAATGAAATGACAGGAATTAGAACGAGCGTAATCACCGTGGCGAAAAGCAGTCCGAAGCACAAACTAATCGCTATGGGGCTCAAGAATTGCGCCTGGAAACTTTTTTCGAACTTCACGTAGCCCGGTGGCATGAGCTTCACCTCGTGGCCGAGCCTGCCAATCTCGCGGTCCCAGTAGTGCGCGCTCGCCTCGGGGACCCGGCTGTACCGGGGTTACCGGCTGGGCCGTGTCCGCGAGGCAGAGAAGGTGGTCGCCGAGGACGAGAATGGCCAGACGCGGATCAGCGCCGAGCCCGAATCGTTGGCGCTCCCCAGGGTCGCCGTGACATCGAGCGCCGCCCCGCCCTCGGCGGCGCGTGCCCCGCTGACCGTGAGGTTGATGGGAATCTTCGGCACCTCGAGCTCGAACCTGAGCCTTCCCACCGGCGCGCTCGCGCCCGCGAACTTCCTCCTTCCCCTGATGCTGAAGATCGGAACGTGGGGGTCCGAGGCCGGGTTGAACTGCGAATACTCCGTCCCCTCCTCGGTCCCCGAGTCGCAGGGGTACATATCCACGGTGTGCGAAGCCCGCCACTCGCCCCCGCTCAGAAGCGAATAGCTGGTGAGGTCGATGAACCAGTCCGGCGTGGAATCCAGCATCGAAAACACCGTCATCCGGGGATGACTCCTGTTCACTTCGAGCCTGATGCTCACCGTGGTCTCCCCGCCCCGCGGCGCAGAGAAGCCGAACGAGGCGACGCTCAGGGAAGGAGCGCGCCACATCTGCAAGAAACGCCGCTTCTACGTGGATGAGGATTCGTGGACGATCCTGCTCGTCGACATCTACGACAACCGGGATCAGCTCTGGCGCGTATCCGAGGGGCACGTCATCAACTTTTACGAGGAACCCCTGGTGTCGTCGACGCTCGAGGTGCACACCGATCTCCAGGCGGGGCGCTACCTCGCCCTGGGCCTCAAAAACGAGTTTCCCGTCGGCACCTTCGACCCGAATCTCACGGAAAGGGATTTCACGCCGGCGGCGCTGCGCCGCATGGGCAGGAGATGAGGCCGTTGAAAAGGGCCCGGGTTCGTGATTCGGCTCATGGACACTTTGCGTCCGGGAGGGGAAGTCCGGAGATGCCGGGACGCGAGCAACCGCATTTGTTCTCGGCCGGTTCGCTTTAGGAGTTGACTCCCGAGAATCATGTATCGCCCGCGT
>CAYTSP010000310.1:0-3211 GCA_964440505.1 uncultured Nitrospinaceae bacterium | reverse complement strand
GTCTTCATGCCCTACCTCATCGCGTCTGGCGGCATCACTTCCGCTCAGGATTTCCTCCGCCTCACGCCCATTTTCTTCCCGAGGCTCGCCTTCTCCGTGCTCGCCGCCCTTTGCGCGTTATATCTGATGGACGCCTGGCGAAGGGCGCGCTATATACGCTCCGACGCCGATCCGGGCGAGGCGGCGCGCTTCCGGCGCGGGGTGCTGATGATCGTCATCGTCGCCGCATATTCCCTCCTCGTGTCGGCGCTGGGCTACGGCCTGTCGACACTCCTGATGGCGGCGGCGGTCATCTGGTATCTGGGCATCCGGCAGATATGGATCATCGCGCCCGTGGCCATCCTCATGCCCATCGTCGTGCGCTTCGTCTTCGAGAGATTGCTGCTCATCTCGCTGCCGAGGAGCGATTACGAGGCCATCGCCGTCGTCGAGGACGCGATCATGAAGTTCCTTTCCGGCCTCTTTCTCGGGAAATAGGGAGACCCGGCCTTGCTCGACGCCTTCCTCCAGGCCTTCGCCCTCCTGATGCGCGTGGATACCTATCTCTACATCTGCGCGGGTCTGACCATCGGCATGTTCGTGGGCGCGATGCCGGGGCTCACCACCATCCTCGCGATGTCGGTTCTGCTTCCGATTTCCTTCAAGCTCGAACCCATGCTCGGCATCCCGTTCCTGATCGGCATCTACAAGGGCGGCATCTACGGGGGCAGCATACCGGCGATCCTGGTCGGCATTCCGGGAACGGGCGCATCCATCGCCACGACCTTCGACGGCCCGGCGCTCACCCGCAAGGGAGAGGGCCGAAAGGCGCTCGAGATGGCGCTGTTCTCCTCCACCATCGCCGATACGCTTTCGGACATCTTCACCTTGGCGCTCATCGGCCCCATCGCCATCATCACCCTGCTCATCGGGCCGCCCGAAGTGTTCGCCGTCATCATCTTTTCCCTGGTGCTCATCGCGAGCGTATCGAGCGATTCGGGCTTGAAGGGAGCCATCGCCGCCTGCATCGGCATGGGACTGGGCTTCATCGGCACCGACGCCACCACTGGCGCCACGCGCATGACGTTCGGCCTCGAAGCCCTGAGCGGAGGCATCCCCCTCATCCCGCTGGCGATCGGCATCTTCGCGATGCCGGAAATCCTCGAGGCGGTCGAATCACGCACCGTGCGCTTCATCCACGAGCACGTGGACCTCGCCAAGGCGGGAGAACGCCTGCGCTGGCGCGAGTTCAAGGCGTCTATCCGCTCCATCCTGCGTTCGACCGCCATCGGGACGGGCATCGGCATGGTGCCGGGCGTGGGGCAGGTCGTCGCCGCCTTCATCGGCTACAGCGCGGCGAAGCGCGCGTCCAAAAACCCGGAGAACTTCGGCAAGGGGGAGCTCGACGGCGTCGCCGCGCCCGAAGCCGCCAACAACGCCGTGAACGGCCCCACGCTGGTCCCCCTGCTGACGCTGGGCATACCGGGAGACAACGTGACGGCCATCCTGCTGGGCGCTTTCGTGGCCCACGGCATGCGGCCCGGCCCCCAGATATTCCAGGAACAGGGCGCGCTCATGTACGCCCTCATCCTCACGATGGTGCTGGCGAACGTGCTGTTCTTCTTCCTGGGCTACGTTCTCCTGAAACCCTTCGCCCGCGCCATTCAGTTCAAAAAGGCGTACCTCATCCCCGTCATCGTGGCGCTCGCCTTCGTGGGCACGCTCTCCACGGGGGCGAACACCGACGTGATCCTGATGGTCATTATCGGCGTATGCGCCTATATTCTAAGGAAGTTCAAGTTCGACCTGGCGCCTCTCATCATCGCTTTTGTGCTGGCCGAGCCGATAGAGTATCGTTTGAGCCAGTCGATGCTCTACGCGAAGGGGGCCCCGTTATCGTATCTGTTCTTTCAAAGGCCGATAGCGTCCGCTTTTCTCATAGCGGCGCTGGTCTGGATCGCTTATCTCATTCTTCGCCCGATGTGGCAGCGCGCCAGGGGGCCCGCCGCTTCATGAGGGCACATCATCAAAGGAGATCATCATGAAAAAACGCTTCTTCGTCATTCTGGCCGCGCTGGCTCTCGTCGTCGCGCTGGGTATGCCCTCCGCGGGCACGGCGGCCTATCCGGATCGTCCCATCACGCTCGTCCTGCCCGTGGGCGCAGGCGGCAGCCACGACCTCCACGCGCGCGGCATCACCAGCATCATCGCCGACATTCTCGGCCAGCCTATGGTCGTGAAGCTCGTGCCCGGCGGCGCGGGCATGAAGGGCACCGGCTTCGTCGCCAAGGCCAAGCCGGACGGCTACACCCTGCTCTTCACCCACAACGGCTTCGACCAGCTCGTGCCGCAGACCCGCAAGGTGCCATTCAACACGCTGCGCGATTTCTCGGCCGTCGCCAAGATCAACCACGGACAGCCGGTGTTCTTCTCGCTCGCGAACAGGCCGTGGAAGAACATGAAGGAGTTCGTCGCCTACGCCAAGAAAAACCCCGGCAAGGTCAACTGGGGCCACAGCGGCGTATGGGGCGCGGGCCACGTGCCCTCCATGCAGTTCGTCCGCGCGGCGGGCATCAAGGTGAACTTCATCCCGCATAAGGGCGGCGGCCCCGCGCTGCGCGCCGTGCTCTCGGGCCAGGACGACGTGGGCATCGCCTTCCCGACCCAGCTTCGCCCCCACAAGAAGGCCGGAAAGGTCACCGTGCTCGCCCTTACGGGCGATATGCGCCTCTCGAAGGACAAGGACTTCAAAGAAGTCCCGACCACGACGGAACTCGGCTACAAGGGCGTGGGCTTCACGATGGACCGCATCTTCATGGCGCCCTCCAAGACGCCCGCCGACAGGCTGAAGAAGCTCCGTGACGCGTTCGAGAAGCTCACGAAGAACAAGTCCTTCAAGCGCTTCATGCGCAGCATCGGCGAGAACGTGGTTTTCGTGAGCGGCGCGGACTATGAAAAAACCAGAAAGCCGAACTTCGACGGCTACACGCAGCTCATCAAGGCCATGACGATGAAGAAATAGGTTTACAGGACCAAGCATTACCGGGGGGTGAGCGGCGCGCGTCTCAGCTACTGCCGCTCATCCCCTTTGTTTTGGGAATTATATACATCACTCGGCAACGGGGTTCCGGGTTCCGGATTCGAAAGGGAGCGATGTAACCATTCTCTCCTTGCGGGCTATTGCCGAGCAAGTAAAGAGGAAATTCACTCCCCCCTTGAGGGGGAGTCGAAG
>CAYTSP010000309.1:0-7250 GCA_964440505.1 uncultured Nitrospinaceae bacterium | reverse complement strand
CCGGAGCTGTTGAAAAAGTCCCGATTTCGTGATTCGGCGTATGGAGCCGACCAGGGAGGGGGTCTGTAGGGACAGACCCCCGTGCCTGTCCGAGGTCGCGACCTGTCCCTGGTGAACAAAATACTTGAAATCAATCGTTTTACTGGGCCATAATGGCCCCATCTGGCTTCCTGCCGTGGGAGCCAGGGCGACGCAATCTTGTCCTTTGGAAGCCTTGAGGAGCAAATTGCTCTTTCATCACAACTTGGGACACTTCGACTGATGAGACTGCCCGAAGAAATCATACTCCTGTTGCTGAACGAAGAGAGCGGCTATCTCGAGCAGGTGGCGGGCTGGAATCTCTCGTGCGTTCTCGCCGGCGCCGTGCTGGCGGACCTCGACCTCGAGTCCCGCATCGACACCGCTCAAGAGACGCTTTCGCTGGATGATTCCACCCCGGTGGGAGACGACATTCTCGACCCCGTGCTGGCGGCCATCGCCGCCGACCAGGAACCACGCAGCGTCAGTTACTGGGTCGAGAAAATCGCCGCCGGTTCGGACGATATCCTGCACCGTTCTTTCGAACGGTTGTCGAAAAACGGGATCCTGGACTATACGAACGGCGGCTTCTGGTCCCTTTCGCGAAAAGCGGCCAACGGCATGTCCAGCGGCGAGTCCCGGTCGATAGTACGCCGGCGAATCGTCGAGACGATCCTGGGGGACGACATACCCTATCCCCGTGACGCCATCATCATCGGCCTCGCCGATGCCTGCGACGCGTTCCGGTTTCTCCTGCAGCCGGTAGACTACGAGGCTTCACGCGAGCGCATCGAACTGCTGGGCATACTGGATCGCATCAGTCGATCCGTCGCCGCCGCCGTCGCGGAGACATCGGTCAGCCGCTCCATCGCGATAGCGACGAAACCCATTCCCAACGTAAGCCTGTGGAACATGCTCCGCAAAGATTCGCTTTGGCAAGGGAATACGTCCAGACTGCTGGCCGACCTTTACCGCGACTACGGCCCGGTCTTCGCGATCAAGTCTCCCTTCTCCGGGAAGAGGGTTTTCGTCATGGCCGGGAACGACGCCAATATCTGGGTCAACCGGAATGGCCGGACGCACTTGCGATCGAAGGAAACCATGGAGGGCATGGAGACTGTGCTCGGCGCATCGAGAAGCCTGCCGGGCATGGACGGGGCCGAGCACTTCCGCATGCGCAAGGCGTTCCAGATGGCCTCCTCCCGGAGCCGCCTGAACGAACGTCTCGGAGATATGCTCGATGAGGTTCGGCTGGCGCTTGATTCGTGGAACGTAGGCGACGTGATCGTCGCCAAGGACGCAAGCCGCACTCTGATGTCCGGCCAGGTGTCCCGGCTCCTGTTCAGCATGGACTTTTCGGAATACGTGGACGACATCCACAAGTACAAGAACCGCATGTTGATCACCTACGCGCAGGGGATTCTGCCGAAGTCCTTCATGCGAACGCCGCGAATGAAGGCCATCCGGCGGCGCATCGACCGCGTCTATTCCATGATCCGGAATTCGCACACCCCGGCGCAGCGCGAAAACCAGCCCCGCGACCTGATCGACGACCTGCTCAGCCTGCACACCAGCGACCCACAGTACTTTCCGGATACCGATACCAGGTTCATGATGATCATACCGTTCGTCGCGGCCATGTATATGGGCACCGCCGTCGGGTTCGGGCTCTATCTAATGGTCTCCCATCCGGACGTCTTTCAGCGCGTGCGCAGGGAAGCCGAGGCGCTGTTCGCGAACGGAGACCCCGAGCCGGAGGACATCACGCCGGAGGCCATCGACACCGCCCACCGGCTGATTCTCGAAACCCTCCGGATCTATCCGAGCGTCCCCATTCAGTTGAGAACCGTCATGAATCGCTGCATCGTGGAGGGTTATGAACTGCCCGTCGGGGCGCGCGTCGTGCTGGCGTCCACCGCCGTTCATTACATGGAGGAGAACTATCCGGATCCGGAGAAGTTCGACATCGACCGGTATCTTCCCGGGCGCGAGGAGCACAAGAAACACGGGGCTTACGGGGCGTTCGGCTTCGGTACGCACACCTGCCTCGGCCCGCGAGTGGCGGAATATCAGATGACGCTCAACCTTTTGATGATCGCCTACTACTTCGAGCTTGAAGTACTGCCATCGAGCTACCCGGTCAAAATCAATCCGTTCCCGACCTGCACCCCCCGCAAGAGCCTCAAGCTCCGAATCAAATCGAAGCGCCCGATCTTCTCATCCGATCGGGCGGCGAATGACCGGGAGGCAAGCGACGACCGGGCGGTCGCCCTCACTTCCTGACCGGCAACGGGCGGCGCGGCGGGTTTTGTGATCTCCCCGGAAGGATAGCGCAGGGACAGGCACGGAGGCCTGTCCCTACAAACCCAATCCCCTGTCCCCTCTTGTCATGGGGGTAGAAGCGATGCACCCCGACGAGGGGGTGGAAGAAAAGCCCCCCTGACAAGGGCTGTTGAAAAAGTTCCCCAAAAGGGTTGCTGACCCCGCCAATCGAGAGTGTTCACCGTCATTCCGGCGAATGCCGGAATCCAGGGACTTTGCCTTTTCGACTTTGCTCTTCGCCTTTCCCCGTCCAAGAGGTGAGAACATGAAAAACCGAACCGCATTGATCCAGATCGGCTCTGGATTCCGGCATGCGCCGGAATGACGAGCAAGAGCGAAGAGCAAAACCACCTTCCCGCATTGGCGGCGCTCTTTGGGGCATCACTCCCCCCTGAGGGCTTTTTCAACCACCCCGGGGAGGGAGCTTTCGCTGTCCCGACGAGGGCCTTTTCAACACCCCCGATGCCACCGGGCGCGCAGGCGAAAAGAGTTCGATCTAGAAATTGTACGTCACGTTCAGGGCCACGAAGCTGTCCCGCCTCGTGTCATAGATGATGTCCTCTTCCTCGACGTCCATGAGAACGATCGCCTCGAGCTTCATGGACCACTGATCCGAGATGCGGCGTCTCAATTCAATGCTCAGGGTGCGCGTTGTATGATCCGCGTCCGCGAGAACACCGGCGATGATCTCCGTGCTCTGGGCGTCGTTCAGCCCGAGTCGAACGGCGAAGAAGAGGTCGTTCTGGAACTCGGAGTTCGAGCGCTCGCTGCGCTCGTCGTAATTCCATTCGGCGAGCAGGCCGAGGTCGGCGGCCGAGCCGAAAATGGAGTTGAAGGTGTATTCTCCACCGATAACGAAAGCGGCGAAGTCCTCTTTCATGCCCAGGAGGTTTCGCGCGCCTTCGCGCTGGATGGCTTCCAGTTTGAGCAGCCAGGACTCCACGGTGTATTGGGCGTCCACGCTGAATTGGCGGATATTGTCGTAATTGTGGCGCAGGCTAATCGCGCCTCGGTCGTCAAAGTGCGGACTGATGTAAGGTTGCCGGCTGATCCCGTCGAATACGCTGACGCCGACGTCGAAAGGCCCGAAGCTGTGGCTGTAGCGGGCGGCGAGGTCCACGCGCCACTCCCTGGCGGCGCTTTCGTATGAGACGTGCTCGTCATCTATGATGATCGAGGAGCGCAGGCGGCCGTGGCGGCCCGGGTAGGTGCGCGCGCGGTGGTACGTCATGGCGAAGAATTCCAGGATGCCCCACTCCGCGGACCAGGTGAGGTGAGCCATGGGTTGGCCCAGTTTGCTTTCCTTGTTCGGATGCTCCACGAGGTCGGTCTGGTTGATGATGTCGACGAGGTGTTGCGATTCCGTGACGCCCCAGAACACGCGGTCCACGCCGAGGCGCAACTCCCATTCCCCGTCGCCGGCTTCACCGAACACCAGAAGGTAGGCTTCGCGCAGGTCGGCATGGGTGCGGCGCGAGTCCGCGCCGTCGTAGCGTAAAAACGGCGTGACCGTGAAACTCCAGTCGCCCGCGCCCTTGAGATGGAGTTTCGGCTCAGCGGCGAAACCGCTCGCGTGCGCGCGCTGTTCGGGATGGGCGCCCGCTTGGGGATACCAGCGGCTATCGACGTCCAGGCTGCCGGAAAACTCGTGCTCGATGCTTTCGGCCCCGTAGCCCGCCCCGGCAAGCAGGAGCGTGGCCCATATCGAGACAGCGGCAATTGCCGCGCGGTGGAAAGCGGCGCGGGGCGGCATCAGCGCACCCGCTTCAGCCCGGTCCGGGTGAATTCGCTGGCTTTGAGTTTGGTGCGGAACTTGTAGTTATTCCAGCTCAGCACGGTGCTCTTGCCCGTCAGGTGGTTCACCATGTTCATCTCGCGGGCCTGCCAGTACTTGTCCAGATACAGCTTGTATTTCCCAAGCTTCAGCGTCTTCAGGTGCGCGTTCTTGCGGTCGTAGTACTGGACTTGCCAGACGCGAAGCTCGCCCTTGTCCTGCCAGACGATCTGGCGCGTGTAGCCCGAGCGCTTGTTCGTCGGGAAGCGCTCCACGACCGTGCACGTCAGCTTGCCGCAAGGCTCGTCGCGCAGGTAGCGGTAGCGGAATTTCTCCACCTCCTGCGTCCCCATGTCCTCGTAAGCGAATTCGCTGCCCATGAACGAGCCCGACTGGTTCGACGAACTGATGCGCTTGACCCGCTTGAGAGCAGGCAGGTAGAGCCATTGGTCGTCGTTCTTTTTCTTGTGGGTGTGGACGAGCAGCGCGGTTCCCCTCACGTCGCGCGGACGGTCGAAGACGAACAGGCTCTTGTTGCCTCCACCGTCCGTCTCGAGAACCTTCACGCGCAACTGGCGCCGGCTCTCCTGCCCGTGCTTGTTGCGAAGCACCATGCTCTGCTCGGCCGTGAAGTTATCGAAACCTCTTGCTTTCTCGCGGGTATCGCGCGCGATCTGGATTCCTTTTTCCTCAGGCGTCGCGCCCTCGGCGCGCGGCGTCGCCTGGGGGTGGACCAGGACGGATGTGCAGATTGCAAGAAGCAGTAATGCAGTGCGGACGAGATGAGCGTGCATCATAGTTCCCTCCGGTCGCGAATCGTGGGCAGAGTCGGCGGAAGCAGAAAATTGTCCACGAGCATGATAACAATCGGTATCCCGAGCAGGCGGCCGGGCGCCCTGTTGTTCGCCAGTCCCGACGCGGCGAAAGCCATGAAACCCAGGGCGAAGACGGCGGTCAGGGCATGTCATTGCAGGAGTTCATATCACTGCTCCTGTGAAGAATGAAGTTTATCGGTGTAGAAATGGCCGGTCAACACAAAGGCCCCGACGACCTTGCCTCCCTG
This sequence comes from uncultured Nitrospinaceae bacterium, assembly GCA_964440505.1. Classification (GTDB taxonomy): domain Bacteria; phylum UBA8248; class UBA8248; order UBA8248; family UBA8248; genus Bin107. Next base: position 2,073 of record CAYTSP010000309.1, on the reverse strand, counting down.
TTTCCCGGTCCGGCCGCGCAGATCGCCGGCGTACCGCTCCGGCTGATGAAAATCGTCCGCCATCGCGTATTTGCAGCCCTTGTCGATATCACCACCCAAGCGTGCTTGACGCCTTCGGGCGCCGGACCTTAGGGTGGTTCATGGCTCCCTCTTCGCACTGAACCGATGCCCGGGGCGCTGAACATGGCGCTGAGACAGCGCCGCATGTTAGAAGGTTATCATAGTCGATGAAAATGGCCTGATGTATCTGAAAGGATGACAAGGTGAAGCAAATCGGATTGGGTATCGTGGGTTCGGGACGCATGGGGAGGCTGCGCGCGCACCTGGCGTCGGGCTCGCCGGAGGTGAAATTTCTCGCTCTTTCGGACAGGGACCCGGCGCGGGCGAAACTCATCGCCGAAGAAACGCAGGCCGATTTCCACACCGGCGACAACGAGGCGGTGCTCGCGCACCCCGACGTGGACGCGGTGATCGTCTCGACCCCTGAATTCGATCACGCCGACGCCGTCTGCCGCGCGCTCGAACTCGGAAAGCCCGTGCTGTGCGAGAAGCCGATATCCCTCTCTTTGGAGGATGCGGACAGGATTCTCGCGGCGTATGAGAAATCGAACGCCGAGCTCTTCATCGGCTACACGCAGCGGCAGAGGCGCCGCTTCCTGAATGCCAAGGAGCAGATTCAGCGCGGCCGCCTCGGGCATCTGCAGACCGCGCGCGCCACGCTCTATAACGTCACCACGAACGGGGCGGAGATATACAAGCGCGCCGCGCACGCCGGCCCCGTCACCGACACGCTCACCTATATGGTGGACATCTGCCTCTGGTATTTCGAGGGCAGAAAGCCCAGGCGCGTCTACGCCCAGGGGGGCAGCAAGGTGTTCCCGCATCATCCCATGGGCTGCGGCGACTGGGCCTGGGCGATCCTCACCTTCGAGGACGGCGGCACCGTGAACTTCGGCTGCTCGTGGATACTGCCCGACAACTGGCCGGCGAACATCACCTCAATCGACCTCGAAGTCATGGGCACCGAGGGGGCCATCGCGATAGACGATTCGCACAAAAACGCCGTCATGGCGACGAACAAGGGCGTTCCCTCGCCGTATGTGGACGGCATGACGTCGGACGTGGTGTTCCTCGAATCCATGATGGCGGGCGACTGGCTGGTGGGCGATTTCTGGGGGCCGATGCGCGATGAGACGAGGCTGTTCCTGGAAAGGGTGACGATGGGCCGGAGCGTCTCGCTGGCGCTTCCCGAACACGCCCGCACCGTGCTCGAGGTGACGCTGGCGATCGAGCATAGCGCGAAAGAGAACAGGCCGATCGACTTCCCGCTCACGAACGCGGGTTGAGCCACCATTCGCGGTGAGTTCCGAAGAAAGAATCCTGCTTTCGCATCCTCAATATGAACTCAGGAAATCCGCTTCCGGTGAGTGCTTCACCTTAGCAGGTGACCTCGATGCGGAAGGCGCGGCGCGCGTTTTTGAAGCGATGGAAGGCGAGAGCTTGTACGCCGACAACACGAGACTCGATCTGGAGGAACTGGAACTGTTGGACGGCGGCGCCGTCGCCCGGATGGTGGATCTCATAAGGCTCCTTTTGAGCGCCTCCAGGCGAGTCGAAGTATTAAAGTCTCCGCAGTCGCTGGCGCACACGCTATATAGGGTGGGGATGCTGGAGGGCGATTCGCGGCTGGAACTCGTAGACCCAAGGCAGGAAGAGGGCACGCCCAACTGAGGTGAACCAATCCGCCTCTCAAGGAATTATTGAAAAAGCCCTCCTCGCTCGGAATTGGCCAGCGCCGTCATTCCGGCGAATGCCGGAATCCAGAGCCGAGGAGAATGGCGACGCTCCGGTTTTTCATCCCCCACTCATTGGCGGGAATACAAAAGAAATAAAAAAAAGCAAAGTCCCTGGATTCCGGCATGCGCCGGAATGACGAACAAAACCGCACCATTCCGTAGGGACAGGTCGCGACCTGTGGGACCACCCCGAGGAGGGGTTGTCACTATGGTCGCCGAGGGGATATGTAGGGGTCGCTGGTCGGGATTGACCCACCGCGCGGCATCGGGTTTCGCA
>CAYTSP010000308.1:0-4898 GCA_964440505.1 uncultured Nitrospinaceae bacterium | reverse complement strand
TGCCCCCCTGTCAAGGGGGGGTAGGGGGGGTTGCCTTTATGTGGTTTCCCTTTGCCCTCTCAGGGACTTTTTCAACAACCCCTCCCCGGCCGCGATTGATCTTAAAACCCGCTCCAAGGCGTGCTAAAATGAAGCGAGGGTTCTCCCCGCTTGCCGGATCAACCCCGCCCGGGGAGAGAGGGCCTGCGTTATTCGCGGAGGGATGGCCGAGCGGCCGAAGGCGGTGGTCTTGAAAACCACTGAGCGAAAGCTCCGGGGGTTCGAATCCCTCTCCCTCCGCCATTCTTCATACGGGCAGATATGGTGAAATACCTGATTTTCCCGTAGCCATTCCACGCAGACAGCACTAGCCGAATATTGAATTTTCCTGCTGCCTTTTCATGGCCTACGCCGGGACACCGGCCGCATGGCATCGGGATTTCACTCTATACTTGCCCGGGACATTCCTGCAAAATAGGGCCACGGCATGCAGTCCATCGAGACGACGACCGATGAGGGCGGTCGCATGGACCGGAAGGCGACATGGTAATTGCGCGACGGACCAAGGGACGGGACAGGCCCGGGATGCCGGGCCGAATCGAAGGCGGGCGCGGCACCCGCGCTGCGTTCACGCTGAACCGGCTCTCGATTTACGCCATCCTTATTTGCGCGATGCTCGTCCTCACGAACTGCGGCGGCGGGGGCGGAGGTTCGAGGGTGATACCCGCGGTGATGCCCGGAACCGAGCAGCCGCAACAACCCCCGCAAGAGCCTGAACCGCCACCTCAGCCGCCGCCGCCACCCCAGCAGCCGCCGCAGGAATGCATTCCGCTCCACGACGGGACCTGCGCCTCCACCAGCGATTTCAACAGCCGGGCGGGGCGGCTCGCCTTGGAATACCGCCTCGAGACGCCCTTCCGGAACCAGTGGGGCCTGGGAGTCATCGGCGCGGACCGGGCCTACGCCCACGTCAACCTGCTCGAGGGCGAAAGCGCCGGCGCGGGCTCCGGCGTGACCATCGGCTTCATCGACTCAGGCATCGACACCACACACGGGATGTTCGCGGGAAAAACGGTGAACGAGGTGTTCCTGGGAGGCGCCCCGAATGAGAGGGGGACGAAGTTTTCTCACGGCACGGCCGTCGCGAGCGTCGCCGCCGGAAACCGAACGTACAATATCTCCGAAGCGCCGCAAGGGGTCGCCTGGGACGCCGACATCGCCATGTTCGCCATTCCCGTAGGAACCCCGGACGACACTTACGAACCCGTCTCTCTCGCGGACTCGGCAGGCGTAAACACCTCGTGGGCGTCGCGGTTCAACCGGGTCCTGGCGTGGCGGAACGGCCGGAAGCGCGTGGACATCCTGAACCTGAGCATCGGCTACGAAGGCATCATCGACGACTACAGCGAAACCGATCTTCGCGCCAGCTTTGCGGACGCCATCGCCGCGATGGCGCAGGCGGGAGCCGCTGACAAGGCGATTTTCGTCTGGGCGGCCGGCAACGCCCACGGAAGGCAGTGCGACCCGAGCGTCATGACGAGCAACTGCATCGGGGGCGGGGTGGATCCCCCCTCTCTCGGCACCGTCGACGCGGTCTCGGTCGATGTGTTCCCGGGCCTCGCCGCGCGCATCGCGGAGCTCCGGGAACATACGGTCGCCGTCGTGGCCCTGGGGCGCGATAGGAGGATCGCGGATTTTTCCAATCGCTGCGGCATCGCGGCGGACTATTGCATCGCGGCGCCCGGAGAAGACGTCAAGGTCGCCTATTTCGGACCCCATCCCGACACATCCGCGCCCGCCCGGGGCATCGGGAGGAGCAGCGGAACGTCCCTCGCCGCGCCGATGGTGGCCGGCGGGCTCGCGATCATGAAGCAGCTCTTCCGGGATCAGCTCTCGAACACGGAACTGGTCGCCCGCCTCTTCGAAACCGCCGACATCACCGGCATCTACTCGAACAGGGCCGTTTACGGCAGGGGCAAGCTCGACCTCGCCGCCGCCACGCACCCCGTGGGCGTTCTGGGAGTACCCGTCGCCGCGACCCAAATCGCGAACGCCAACCAGGCCGGGCGCAACCTGCGCGCCACGCGCCTGAGCCTCGGGGCGCCGTTCGGGAACAGCCTTGAGCGCTCGGTCACGAACCACGAAATCATGGCCCTGGACGATCTGGGCGCGCCGTTCTGGTACAGGCTGGGCGATTTCGTGACCGCGGCGAACGGCCCGCCGATGGACGCGAGGGTCCGGGGCTTTCTGGCGGGCGGGACGCGCGAGGCGCCCGAGTGGCGGGGGGTCAGCGCGCAGAAGACCTCGACGGAAAACGGCGGCGGGCACCTCTCGCTCGCCGAAGGCGGGATGATGGCGACCCTCAAAGGCCGGGCCGGTCTTTCCGCCTCGGTATTCGGAACGAGCCAGGAACACGACGCGGCGGGCGCGACGCTGGGCTGGCGTCCGGAAGGCTCGCCGCTCGGCCTTCGCGTCGGATGGATAACCGAGGATGAAACGATCCTCGGAGGCGAAGGGCAAGGCGCTTTCGGAGCCCTGGCCGCGGATACCGCCTTCATCCGCCTCGAGGGAGACGTAAAACTCGGCGCGTGGCGTCTCGGAGGGGGCGCGGAATGGGGAAGCGTGCGTCCGCAAGCGAGAGGCGGACTCATCGAGGAGGTCTCGCCCATGACGACCAGCGCGTTCGCGCTTCACGCGCGCGCCGCCGTTACCGATAAGGACACCGTGCGCTTCTCCCTGACGCAGCCCCTGCGCGTCGAGGACGGCCGGGCGTCGCTCACGCTGCCCGTGGCGCGAACCAAACTCGGGCGGGTGGTGCATACGTCAATGACGTCGCCCCTCGCGCCCGATGAGCGGCAGATCGACCTGGCCGCCACCTGGGAGAGGCCGCTGGCGGAGGGGCGGCTGCGCCTCGGCGTCGTCTGGAGCCGGAACCCCGGCCACCGGGGGGACGCCGGAGCGCAACTCACGTTCCTCGCCGGCTGGCGGCGGGCGTTCTGAGCGGAGTCATCTACCAGAAATTCGCCGAAAAAATCAGGTGCACAAGTGAAGAGGTTTCGCCCCGTTCGAATCCTTGCGCGGCGCGGCGAATCTTTCTCGAATCATCGCGCCGGCCGGGCGATGATTTCCCACATGGAAGTATAGCCACCACCCCGTCTTGTGATATAGAATGGCGGCCCCTCGCGGAGAGATGGCCGAGTGGCTGAAGGCGCTCGCCTGCTAAGCGAGTAGGCTGGGAAACCGGCCTCGAGGGTTCGAATCCCTCTCTCTCCGCCATATCGATATGCCGTACTGTATTCATCGACTGCAAAATACCGATAACTTATTGAAATGAATGACGATCACGATCGAGCGGCGGTATCCCGGCTGTGCCCTGCGCCTCCACCACCCTCGGCCCATCTCATGGCGGCGTAGGTCCCCGCTCCGAAGACCACGAAAGCGGCGATCAGGGCGTACATGGTTCCATCGAAACGATGGCCCACGAGCGCTCCGAACGGCACCGAGATGAATGTGGAGAGCGAAGCCACCACGCCCGCTCCCACCCCTGCGATGTGGCCGAGGGGTTCCATGGCGAGCGCATTGAGATTTCCGAAGAGCAGTCCGATGCAGAGAAAGACGAGGAGCAGGTAAGTCATGAACAGCCACAACGGCGGAAGCCCCTCGAAGACGAAGGCAAGCGTCCACGCAACGGCCGAGACCAGCGTCATGGACACCGTCGCCGCCCTCGAGAGCCGGCGCATTCCGTACTTCATCACGAGCCACCCGTTCACGAGCGAGGCGCCTCCGAAAGCGAGCGCCAGCACGCCGAAATAGACCGGGAACAGCGCGCCTGTCCTGTAGGCCTCCTGGAAGATTTGCTGGGCGGAACTCAGGTAGGCCACGAACGGCGCGAACACGCATCCGGTGGCCACGGTATATCCAAGCGCGGCCCGGATCCGCAGCGCCTCCAGGACGGCTCCACCGATGGCGCGCGGGGAGAGGGGCCGACGACGGGCGGGCGGCAGGGTTTCGGGCTGGCGAAGTGAAAACCACGCGAGCGTGACCATGGCGATGATGAAGAAGGTGACGAATATCGCGCGCCAGCCACTCAGCCACAGTATCCCCAGTCCGAGGGCAGGAGCGACCGTGGGAACGAGAATGAACACGGCCATCGCAAACGACATGAGACGGGCCATCTGGCGTCCTTCGTATTGATCGCGCACCAGGGCGACGGTCACGATGCGCGGCCCGGCGATTCCGACGCCCTGCAGTATGCGGCCCGCAATCATCACCTCGAAAGTGAATGCAAAGATGCTCATGACGCATCCCGACATGAACAAGACGAGGCCGGTATGGATAGCGGACTTGCGTCCGAATCTGTCGGAGAGAGGGCCGAAAACAACCTGCCCGAGGCCGAGCCCCAGGAGCACGGCCGTGACGATGAACTGAACGTCGTTTCTGCGCGGCGCCCCGAGGTCACGGCCTATTACGGGCAGCGCCGGCAGTATCGCGTCGATAGAGAGCGCGACGAGCGACATCAGAAGGGCGATGAGGGGAACGAACTCGCCGGGACGAAGGGCGGGTCCGATGGACGTTTTGCTCATTTTTCCTCCCGGGGCCTCAATACCGTTTGAATCGGTGTCGACTCGATCATCGCTCGACCGGCAACAGCTGGCGCACGGCCACGCTCCGGCGTGTCGCGGTCTGATCCGGATCCAGTGTCTCACCTTTCGCCACTTTATGCGCCTCGAAATCTGTTGTGCAGGTGACTGCACCGGGGGTTCGAATCCTTCCTTCTCGGGGCTGTTGAAAAAGCCTTTGTCGGGGCGTAAAAGCGACGCCCCCGGCAAGGGGGTGAAAGAAAAGTCCCCCTGACAAGGGCTTGTTGATAAAGTCCCTGAGAGGGTGGAGGCAACCCCCTTGAAAGGGAAACCCCATAA
>CAYTSP010000307.1:0-3670 GCA_964440505.1 uncultured Nitrospinaceae bacterium | reverse complement strand
TGCGCCAACGCCGGAGCGGTGAGCACGGGGGCTATCGACCCGCTCGAGGAGATGGCGGATTTCTGCGAGGCGCAGGGCGTCTGGCTGCACGTCGACGCCGCTTATGGCGGCTTCGCGTCCGTCACCGAGCGGGGCAAAAAGCTCCTCGGCGGCATGAACCGCGCCGATTCGATCGGCATGGACGCGCACAAATGGTTCTTCCAGCCCTACGAGGCCGGCGCCCTGCTCGTGAAGGACGTGAGTACGCTCGAAAAGGCGTTTGCGGTTCGGCATGATATTTTACAGGACACGATATGGGGAGCGAACCACCCGAACTTCTCGGATCGCGGCCTGCAGCTGAGCCGCTCGTTCCGTGCGCTCAAGGTGTGGATGTCGGTTCAGACCTTCGGCATGGCCGCGTTCCGGCGGGCCGTCTCGAACGGCATGGAACTGGCCGGGCGGGCCGAAGAATACGTTCGCGAGAGCCCGCATCTTGAGATGCTGACACCCGTCTCGCTGGGCATCGTGTGTTTCCGGGTGAATCCTGGGGATGCGGACCTGGGCGATGAAGCGCTGGAAGAGATCAACAAAACGGTTCTCGCCCGCATCTTCTGGGACGATAAGGCTTTCGTCTCCTCCACGCTCCTCAAGGGGAAGTTCGCGCTCAGGTTCTGCATCGTCAGCCACAACACGACCTGGGACGACGTGCGCGAGACGCTCGAGACGATTGAGCGGTTTGGCAAAGAAGCTTTGGAGAAGGGAGCGAATTAGGAGATTTTCTCCGAGCGTTTCCCAATGTTTGTAGGAGTTGGACATACGCTGGTAAATTCACAAGAATGGGTACTGAAAGGAAACGAACAATGTTCAATGATCTGTTTGGTGTGTATCCTTTGCTTGACCATGATACTGCGACGTGCCCCCGGCATCCGTCGGGTCGTCTCGGCGCACCCCATATTCTATTCCGATGTCACAAGGCGATAGCGGAAGCGTAATGGAAAACTCGAAAGAAACAACAGGGTCGGAAACGCCGAATACAAGTGACGGTAGTCTCGGGATGGCGCCCCCGGAGATGCTGGATCTGGCTCGCAGAGCGGCGGAACTCCTGGTGGAGCGCATCGAGAGCCTCCCCGGAGAAGGCGCCTGGGACGGGGATTTCCAGCAGGAGCTCGAGAAGCAATTAATGGAGGCTCCTCCCGAGGAAGGGAGGCCTGCGATGGAGGTTCTCGAACGCGCCGCGCACGATATTCTCCCCATCTCGTTACGATTGGACCATCCCCGTTCCTTGGCATTCGTCTCCTGCTCATCCACCTGGCCCGGCGTGCTGGCCGACTTCATGGCTTCGGGTTTTCACATCAACCAATGCACCTGGCTGGTCGCGAGCGGCCCGAGCCAGCTCGAACTGGTCGTCATCGACTGGTTCCGCCGCTGGATCGGCTATCCCGAGGGTGCGGGCGGGCTTTTCACGAGCGGAGGTTCGGCGGCGAGCCTGGACGCGTTCGTCGCGGCGCGCGAGGCGGCGGGTCATCCCGATCGCGCGAGCGTCTACATGAGCGACCAGAGCCACAGCGCGCACATCCGCGCGGCGCGTATCATCGGTATCCGGCCCGAGCGCATCCGGTTGCTCCCGTGCGATGAGCGCTTCCGCCTGGATATGGGAGAACTTAATCGCGCAGTGGCCGAGGACCGTGCGGCGGGGCTCCACCCGATTGCGGTGTGCGCCAACGCCGGAGCGGTCAGCACCGGGGCGATCGACCCGCTCGGCGAGATGGCGGATTTCTGCGAGGCGCAAGGCATCTGGCTGCACGTCGACGCTGCTTATGGCGGCTTCGCGGCCGTCACGGAGCGGGGCAAGGAACTCCTCGCGGGCATGGAGCGCGCCGACTCGATCGGGATGGACGCGCACAAATGGTTCTTCCAGCCCTACGAGGCGGGCGCGCTGCTCGTGAAGGACGTAAGTACGCTCGAAAAGGCGTTTGCGGTGCGGCATGATATTTTACAGGACACGATATGGGGCGCGAACCACCCGAACTTCTCGGATCGCGGCCTGCAGCTGAGCCGTTCGTTCCGGGCGCTCAAGGTCTGGATGTCGGTCCAGACCTTCGGCATGGCCGCGTTCAGGCAAGCCGTGTCGAAGGGCATGGAGCTGGCCGGGCGGGCCGAAGAATACATTCGCGAGAAACCGGTACTGGAGATGCTGACGCCCGTCTCGCTGGGAATCGTTTGCTTCCGGGTCAATCCTGGGGATGCGGAGCTCGACGAAAAGGCGCTCGAGGAGATCAACAGGACGGTTCTCGCCCGCATCTTCTGGGACGATAAGGCTTTCGTTTCCTCGACGCTCCTCAAGGGGAACTTCGCGCTCAGGTTCTGCATCATCAACCACAATACGACCTGGGACGACGTGCGCGAGACGCTCGAGACGATTGAGCGCTTCGGCATGGAGGCTTTGGAAAAGGAAAATGGTTAGGAGGTCGCTTCCCTTCGTTTCCCGATTCCTGTAGCGGTTGGATATATGCCGATCAAGTCCCCAGTAACGGGGCTGAAAAGAAACGAATATCGTTCGCTACCCGTGTAATGCGCATCCTTTGCCTGGCCGCGTTTTCCCGATACGCCTTCCCGGCATCCGTCGGTCAGGGTCGGCTTGATCCATCTCTTTGACAACCTCATTAGAATCAATCAAGATTGACGACATGCGACACATAAAGTGACGGGGATATCCATTACGCGAAAATGGTGTCTTGGTTGGAACAGGGTTCTTGGAGCACGGCTTTGCAAGAATCTCCTTCCGGCCACCCGGCATTCTATTCCGATGTCACAAGTGGTTGGGGGATGCGCAATGGAAAAATCGGAGGGAAGAAGAGAAGCGCAGGCTGCGGAGGGCGATGATCTCCGGATGGCGCCCGAAGAGATGCTGGACCTGGCGCGCAGGGCTTCGGAACTCCTGGTGGAGCGAATCGAGACCCTTCCCGGGGAGGGCGCCTGGGACGGGGATTTTCAGCAGGAACTCGAAAAGCAACTGATGGAGGCGCCGCCCGAGGAAGGCCGCCCGGCGGCGGAGGTTCTGGAGCGCGCCGCGCGTGATATTCTTCCGTTTTCGTTGCGCCTGGACCATCCCCGTTCCCTCGCGTTCATCTCATGCTCACCCACCTGGCCCGGGGTGCTGGCCGACTACATGGCTGCAGGCTACGCCATCAACCAATTCACCTGGCTGGCCGCGAGCGGTCCCAGCCAGCTCGAACTCGTCGTGCTCGACTGGTTCCGGCGCTGGGTCGGGTATCCGGAAGGCGCGGGCGGGCTTTTCACGAGCGGGGGTTCGGCGGCGAGCCTGGACGCCTTCGTCGCGGCGCGCGAAGCGGCGGGTCATCCCGATCGGGCAAGCGTCTACATGAGCGACCAGAGCCACAGCGCGCATATCCGTGCGGCGCGGATTATCGGCGTTAAGCCCGAGCGCATACGTCTACTCCCGAGCGATGAGCGCTTTCGCCTGGACATGGAGGTGCTCTCACGCGCCGTGGCTGAGGACCGCGCGGCGGGGCTTCACCCCATCGCGGTATGCGCCAACGCCGGAGCGGTGAGCACGGGGGCTATCGACCCGCTCGAGGAGATGGCGGATTTCTGCGAGGCGCAGGGCGTCTGGCTGCACGTCGACGCCGCTTATGGCGGCTTCGCGTCCGTCACCGAGCGGGGCAAAAAG
>CAYTSP010000306.1:0-11347 GCA_964440505.1 uncultured Nitrospinaceae bacterium | reverse complement strand
CGCATCCGCCGCCGCTTCGGTGGTTTCCAGGTGCACGTGGTTGGGCGTGGTGTTGATGATGGCCTCTATCGAACCATCCGCCAGGATTTCCTCGTAGCTGCCCGCCGGCTCGCAGCCGTATTTCCTGGCGAAGGCCGCGCGCTTGTCTTCGGAGCGCGTGAAGCAGGCGGCGATCTCGATCTTGTCGGTTCTGCCGACCGCGTCGGCCAGGACGTCCGACCACCAGCCCATGCCGAGCGAAGCCACCCTCAGGGGTTTGGAACTCATATTTGGTAAAACTCCTTCATATACGGATTGGAAAGACGAATCATATTTTTCCAGGTTTCTTCGAGAGATGCCTGAAGCTGTGCCTTGAAATCAGAAAGAAGCGCCCACGGCCTCCACGGCCACGCGCGCGATGGCCTCGTCCTGCTCCCAGTCGCCCCCGCTCACGCCGATGCCGCCCAGACACTCGCCCTCGTAGAGAATCGGGAAACCGCCCTCCATCGCCGTCCATCGCTCGGGGCCGGCGGCGAGGGCCAGGCCCAGGGCGTGGGCGGTGTCGAGGTGCTGCGCCTGTGCGCCCTGCGTGGTGGTGGGCCGCTTGTTCGATGCCGAGCAGACCGCCTTGGTGGTGGACGAGTGAACGGTGTGGAAGCGCCCGCCGTCCATGCGCTCGAGCAGGACGAGGTGTCCGCCCGCATCGGCGATGGCCACGGTGACGGGGATGCCGAACTCCTCCGCCTTGGCGATGGCGGCGGCCATCATCATTTTGGCCCCCCTGGTGGTGAGGCGATGGGTCTGGGCGAATGGCATGGATGGGTCTCCTGTGTCTTTGGGCGTATCATGCGCCGGCGATTTTTCCCTCTTTTAACAATTCATCCGTCTTTTGTCGATGATTGGGAATCCGCTTCCGAATCGGGCGAATCTCCTCGCACCCACCACGCCCTTGCGATGGAGCAAAGCCTCCTCCATGATGCGCCCACCCCGGAAGTCTGGGAAAAGGAGGGCCGGTGTCAGACCTCGTTTCGTTCATCGAACAGACCGCGCACAAGGCGGGCGCGCGCGCGGTGGAGCTGTTCGGCCAGGTGGAGGCCGAACCCAAAGGACGCAGCATCGTCTCGCGCGCCGACAGGGAGGTGGAGCGGATCATCATCGAGGAGATTCAAAAGGCGTATCCCGATGACCCCGTACTCGCGGAGGAAAGCGGCGCGAGCGGCGCGGGCGACGTCGGTTCCGATACGCGCTGGTGGGCGATAGACCCCATCGACGGCACGGGGCCTTATCTCAAAGGACTCCCCTTCTGGGCGGTTTCTATTGCGTGCCTGAGAGGCTCGCGCGTGGAGGCGGGGGTCGTCCACATGCCGGCGATGGGGCAGACCTTCACCGCCGAGGCTTCAGGTTCCGCGAAGAGAAACGGCGCGCCGCTGCCGCAAGTCGGGCAAGGGGTTCCCGGCGAGCACGATTATCTCTTCGTTCCGTGCGCCGAGGTGGCGGGCCTCTCGCATCGCTATCCCGGGCGCTTTCTCGCGCTGGCCTCCGCCGCCTGCCACGTATGCCTCACGGCGGCGGGATCGGCCTTCGGTACGCTCATGGAGCCGATTCGCGCGTATGACTTCGCCGCCGCCGCCCTCGTCTATGAGCGCGCGGGCGGAAGCGTGGCCTACCTTTCGGGAGCGGAGATCGACTACGCGGCCCTTGCCGACGGACGCCGCGCGCCCGAACCCGTTCTCGCCGCGCCCGCGGCGCAAATCGACTGGCTGAGGGAGAGGGTTTCCTGGGGGTCGTAGGGACAGGCACAAGGATTGTCGAACAAGCCCTGATTTCGTGATTCGGTAAACGAAGCCAACCGGGGAGAGGTGAGACTACACTCCCCCCTTGAGGGGGTTGCTTTTATGGGGGTTGCCTTTGCCCTCTCAGGTTCTTCTTCAACAACCCCTCACGCCAAGGCCTACATCCACATGCCGGCGCGCTGCATCATCTGGTCGAGCTGGAAGCTCACCCGGTCCGCGCACTCGAACGGCGTCGTGTGGCCCGCACCCTCCACCAGCTCGATGACGGAATCGCTCAGCCCCTCGTGCAGGGCGGTCATCTGCGCGTGCGGCACCAGCGCGTCGCCCGTGCCGCCGAACACGGCGCAGGGGACGGCGATTTCGCCGAGGCGCGGCGTCAGCTCCTCGCGCCTCCTGAGCGCGTCGATGAGCGAGGCGATGTTGTCGGGAATCTGGGAGAGCACGACCTTTTGCGTGGCCTCGATTTCGAGCGGATGGGAGGCGATGTAGGCGGGCGCGAACAGGCTTTCCAGAAAATGCCCCGCGAAACCCGCCATCCCCTCGTCGATGACGGTCTGCATGTGCTGCAGCCGCACCTTCTTCCCTTCTTCGGTATCCGCCGTCGCCCGGGTGCTGATGAACCCGCACGCGCGCACCTTGAGCGGGTGGCGGAGCGCCATTTCCAGGAGGATGTAGCCGCCCAGCGAAAAGCCCGCCACGGCGGCGGCGTTGATGTCCAGCGCGCCCAGGAACGCCGCCATATCGTCGGCCATCATCGCGACCGATATGGGCCCGCCTGAATGCGGCGTCCGCCCCATGCCGCGCAAATCGGGGACCAGGAGCCGGTAGCTCCTCCCGAGCGCCTCGACCTGCGGCGCCCAGATGGTGTGGTCCAGCGAAAACCCGTGCAGGAGCAGGAGCGGCGGCCCGCTCCCCGATTCCTGGTAGGCGATATCGATTCCGTTCACGGATACGGTTTTCATTGCGCGCTCCCATCGTGTCTGAACCGGCTACTAAACGCCGAGTTGTCGTTAGAGTCGCCGATTCTAACACACGAGAGAAAGCGCCGGAACGCAGGGAGGGGGTTGCGGTAAGGGCTTAAGCGGCGGCGAGTTTTTTCTGGAACTGTTTTTTTCTCACTCCTCGCGCCCCAGAACGGGCAGCGACATCAGCGCGAATTCGCCGAGCGCGAGCTCTATTTCCTCGCACACCCAGGCGTCTCTTTCGACTTCGAGCCTGGCTTCGAGGGCGAGCCGCGCGCGCTCATCGCGCATTCTTTTGCCGACGCGGGCGAGCGCCCAGGCGGCGTGGCCGCGCGCCAGGGGTTCGCGGTGTTCGAGCGCTCGGGCGAGGACCGCGATGCTCTCGGCGCCGCCCGTGTTCCCGATGGCGACGATGACGTTTCTCAAAAACCCCCCGTAGCGCGCGCGCATGACGGGCGTGCCGCGAAACGCCTTCTGGAACTGCCGCTCGTCCATCGCGGCGAACGCGTGCAACCGGGGATCCAGCGCCGCCGGGCGGGGGTCGAACCTTGGTTCTCGCGCATGAGGCGCGTCGTCGTTCCAGGGGCAGACCTCCTGGCAGATGTCGCACCCGAATATGTGCGCGCCCACCGGAGCGCGGAGCTCTCGGGGAATCGGGCCTCTCAGCTCGATGGTGAGATAGGAGATGCAGCGCCGCGCGTCCACCACGCCGGGCGCGACGATGGCGTCCGTCGGGCAATCGTCGATGCACCGCGTGCACGTGCCGCAGTGTTCCTCATAAAAGGGCGTATCCGGCTCCAGCGCCCTGTTCAGGAGCAGGCATCCCAGAAAGAAATAACTCCCGAGCCGGCGCGAGAGGAGGAGCGAGTTCTTCCCTTTCCAGCCGAGACCCGCCAGAACGGCCAGGTCGCGCTCGAGCAGGGGGCCGGTGTCCACGTAGCTTCTGCCCTCGACGCCGGGGTCAATCTTTTTCAGATCGCGCAGGACGCGGATGAGCCTTTTCTTCATGAACTTGTGGTAGTCCCCGCCGTGGGCGTAGCGCGCGATTTTTCCCCCTCCCTCCGCGTGGGGCGTCTCGCGTTCGGGCTTGTACTGCATGGCGACGACCAGGACAGCGCGGGTCTCCGGCCAGAGGCGGCGCAAATCCCCGCGCACGTAGGGGTTTCTGCTCAGGTAGCTCATCTCGCCCGCGTAGCCGCGTTCGATCCACTCCATGTACCGTCCGTGCGCCTCGCCCAGGCCGGGCGGGGCGACGGCGGCCAGATCGAAGCCGTGTGCGAGAGCGCATTCCTTGACGGCGCTCGTGAACTCGCCCGCGCTCATGCGGCTTTCCCCGGGCGCGCGGAGTCTGCGCCAAAGTTTTCGTGATGCGCGTTCGGGCGGGCGTCGGCCATCTCTTCTCCAGGTGATTTCGGATAAGTCTCGTGAACCATCGATCTTGGCGGGCGGGCGGCGTTGTGTCAACAATTGCGCTGAAAGAGTTTTGTTGTTATCCGTGCAGGGGATTTGTGGTATGTATTGATTCGCTTTGGTTCCAGGTATCTGTTCGCCCGCTAGAGGAAAGCCCGAGTTGAACGGCAAGACGAAAATCCTGTGGATAGCGGGGCTATGCCTGCTGGCGGCGGCGCTGCTCTTCTACCTCTTCTGGGGGCAGATAGACGACGCCTGGGCGTACCTGGCGAATCTCCAGGACAAGAAAGAGAGGTTCAGGGACTGGATTCATTCCTTCGGCCCCTGGGGTCCGGTCGTGTTCATCGGCGTACAGGTGCTCCAGGTGGTCTTCTCGCCCATACCGGGGGAGTTGACCGGATTTCTGGGCGGGTTCGTCTACGGCGCATTCGTGGCCACGATCTTCAGCACCATCGGCCTGACGATAGGCAGTTTCCTCGCGTTCTACATCGGGCGAAGGCTGGGCCGCCCTTTCGTGGAGAAGCTCATACCGCCCAGGATTCTCGATAAATTCGATTTCCTCATCACGAACAGGGGCGCATTCCTCGCCTTCATCCTGTTCTCGATTCCGGGTTTCCCGAAAGACTATATGTGCTACCTGCTGGGCCTGAGTCCGCTGGGCACCCTGACGTTCGTGCTCATTGCCTTTCTGGGCAGAATCCCCGGCACCATCATGCTGGGCATCCAGGGAGCCGGGATGTACAAGGAGCAATACGGGATGGTGGTCGTCCTGCTGGTGATCATGGTGGTCTGCGGGGCGGCGGCGGTCTATTTTCAGGAGCCCTTGAGGCTCTGGCTCAAGGATAAGGCCGGCCGGGGTGAGACGTAGAGCCGGTCGCGCGACCTCATAACGGCTGCATTGGGGTTATTGAAAAAGTCCGTATGCGGCCCCTGCGCGCCCCCTCGAATGACGACCGTAGGGGCGGCCCCCTGTGGCCGCCCGTCGGTCATATTCACCCCGATACAGGACAGGCGCGGGGGCCTGTCCCTACGAGGTGGTGCGGTTTTGTTCGTCATTCCGGCGCACGCCGGAATCCAGAGCTGCCTCGGACAGGTCGCGACCTGTCCCTACGTTACTCAATTGAATTTCACCCGTAGGGGCGGACCCGTGTGTCCGCCCCATCGCCCGGTATGTAATGCGGTCATCCTTGCAGCCCGCAGATATAATCGCTGACCGAAACCTATTGCGCACAAGAGAGGCAACAGACAGGGCGGACACGCAGGTCCGCCCCTACGAAACCACTACCCTTTGAAATCGGGTTTTTTCAAGAACCCCATCGCTGCGCTTCGGCGACAATCCCTGCCCTTATGAAACGCCCAGATAGAGCAGGAGCAGGGGTATGATGACGAGGCTCAGCGCCGTGCCCGTAAACACGATGGAGGCGGCGAGCGATCCTTCATCCCCGTAGCGTTCGGCGAAAATGTAGTTCAGTACGGCGGGCGGACTGCACGACATCAGAAAGAGCGCCGCGCGGTGCGCGCCCGTGAGCGCGAAGGCCTCGGACAGCGCCCAGGCGAGCGCGAACCCGAGCCCGAACCGGAGCGCCGCCACCAGGAGGCTGATTCTGAAATCAGACGCCCGGATGGAGCGGAGCCGGTAGCCCAGCGTGAACAGCTCCACCGGGAACATGCCGCGTCCGGCCAGGTGCGAGAAGCGCAGGATGAATTTCGGCACGGGAACCGCCGCCATCGCCACGACGATGCCCAGAACCGCCGCGTAGAGGGCGGGCATCTTGAGGGGTTCCTTCATGCTCGCGCCGCCGCCGTAGGCCATGATCCCCAGCGTGAAGCTGATGAAGATGTTCGGAATGGAGAGCAGCACCACGTACGCCAGACCCTCCTCGCCGAAAGCCAGAAGCGCCAGGGGATAGGGAAGCGAGACGGAGTTCATGAGCATCACGCTGGGCACGAAGGGACGATTCGTCATGCCCGCCGCGCGCTTGACGGCCAGGGCGACGGCGGCCGGGATGATATGTATCAGAGTCGAGATGACGCCCGTCCTGACGAGTTCCTCCCAGTGGATCTCCTGGCGCGCCAGCGCATCGAACACCACGGCGGGGGCGAGCAGGAACAGGACGAGTTCCGCCAGCACCTTGGGGTCGAGCTTTTTCCACCGGCCGTAGAAGAAGCCGACCCCGATCACGGCCATGACCGGAAAGACGATGTTCAAAAGCGGCAATATGGATGACATGCGTTTCCCGAGAATCCCTTCTGTTCCGCAAAAAGAGGCTGAGTATACATACCGCTCCATCGGGAGGCCAGCCCGGTGGGGTGGCTGCTCTAATGGGGTAGTTGAGAAGGTTCTGATGAATAAGGGTTCGATGCGATGGGATTGTAGGGGGCGGTTCGCGAATCGCCCCTACAGGCGAATGCGATTTTGCTCGTCATTCCGACGAAAGCCGGAATCCATTTGTTTTGTCTTTGTTTTTTTCTGCTTGGATCCCGCCAATAAAGGGGAGATGAAAAGCCGACGTATTGTCATTTCGCTTAAAAATGGATTCCGGCTTTCGCCGGAATGACGGCAATACAGGCATTGCAGAGGTTATTCAACAACCCCCTGAAGGGGGTGGCTGCTCCAACAGGCAGGCCCTCAAGGTGGGGCGCTCCAGCGAATGAGCCGCCTTCGCAGGCGGCTACCTCGCTTTCCGGCGTTTATCGTCTTTTGGAGGCGCGCCGGGGTGGCGGCAAGAATTTGCGCGAGGGCGCGGGGACGCGGTAGCCTGCGTGCGGATTTTTGATATGCGGTTCCATACATATTCCGAGGAGTGAAAAATGCCGAAAGTGGATCACCTGGGCTACGCCGTGAGCAATCTGGATGAGAAGAAGAACGTGATGGAGGATTTGCTGGGCTTCAGGTTTCTGGAAAGAAGGGTCTATGAGCGGCCCGGCAACACCGCCCGTCTCGATTTCTACGAGGCCGAGGGCGCGGTGATGGAACTCGTGGAGATGAGCAGTTCCGAAGCGCCGCTCAACCGGTTCATCGCCGAGCGCGGCGAGGGGCTGCACCACGTCTGTTTCGTCGTCGAGGATTTGAGGGCCACGATGGCCGAATGGGAGGCGAAGGGAGTCGAGTTCGTCCTGGCGCCCACCTACGGCTCGCGCGGCGGGGTCATCACCTTCACGAACGCGGCGACAACCGGCGGCCTCGCGGTGGAGCTGATTCAGTACGTCCCCGAAGGCGAGGAGGTTCCCGACTGGGCGCAGAAGTAGGAAGGCGTTTCAAAAATACGCACCGGCGCCCGGCTCGCCTTGCAAGTGGATCCAAAGGCGGGTGCGGGGCGCAGTAATTCCATGAGGCGGCAGGGAAGGTGTCCTGCGTTTTTCCTGTTCCCGGGTGACGGCGGAGTCATCTTAAAGAAATTGTTAAGCTTGACCGAAAGCCTCGTTTTTCACTTGACAAGTCAGGTTCAATCCCCCACTATTTTACCCGGCATACAATCCATGTGTGGTCGATCTCACGGGCTGCCCGCTGAATACAAGACGACTCTTCCCGAGAGTTGAAATAGGCGGGAACCCACTTTTCTTCCAAAACGTGGATTGTATGCCAACCAGCCCGGACTTCGTCCGTCGGCTTGAATGAGTCAATCCGCGTGTGGATGTGAGAGGATCGTATGGGTCGAGCGGCTTCATGATGAATTCAATTATCTAAATGTGAAAAAAGCGGCTTAGGCAAATCAATATACAGAATACGGATTGGTATCGTCAAATGGAATTTGACTGATCATTCAAGCTTGAGGAGGAGGCGCAGAAGAGTCGATCGATCGGGCGTCGGCCGTGAGTGAGAAAGGACATTTTCGGCATCGGAGCGAGAAAGGGAAGGTGGCGCGTGTCGTTTCACCGGTGTTCTTTCTGGAGGTCCTGTATTCTTGCGAGCCTCCCCATGCAGGCGATGAAGTTTTGTGGTTCAGGGGGCGGATGCGGCGCCGATGACGGGAAGGGTTTCAGGGTCGCGTTCGGAACGCACAGGAGAAGATGAAGAATTGGGGGTTACTCATTTGCCGTTTGACCTCGTGGAGTCGCACTCATTTCTTGTCGGATGGAATCCCTCGACAGGGAATGTAAAACAAATGAGTAACCCCCTTCCTGTTTCGGCATCCTGACGGTGGACAGCGGAAGTGCGTTGAAAAGATGAATTCGGAACCTGCGGGAGGAGTGAAGAATTTGGGGGTTACTCATTTGCTGCTCAACCTCGTGGAGTAGTAAGTACCGTTCCCTGTTCGAGTTGGGTCCTCTGGCAGGGAATGGGAAAAATGAGTAACCCCCTCCTTCTTCTTTCTTTCGGCGATTCGCCCCCGAGAGCAGAATTGAGCTTGAGCAATGCTCACGCCGGCTATCCCATGTCTTGGGAAGCATCCAAGATATAGTCCCACATTCTTCCCGGTTGCGGGTTTTGATTTTTCGATGTTAACCGCTTTCGTGGCTCTCGGCAAGAAATTTTTTCGGTTTTTCGGGCGCTCCGCCGGGGGTATGGATGAGCCACATTCCGAGGGGATGATGGTATAATGAATTTCGTTCTCTTCCGGGTCTTTGTCCAATCGGCTGAAATCGAGAGTTTCTCGGGAGGCGCACCATGGAAAATGGATTGAACGATGAATTTGAATACTATTTGGAAAACCGGATCGATCTCGCCGAGAAGTATGACGGCAGGTATATCGTAATCAAAAATCGCAATGTGATCGGAGACTACGACACCAAGAGAGTAGCAATCGAAACGACGATGAAAACGTATGTGCTGGGCACTTTTCTGGTGCAGAAATGCAGCAGTGACCCCGACAGCATAAAACAAAGGTTTCTGTCGAGGGCTTATTTTTCGTAATGCTCGAAAAGAAAAGTTCTGCTTTCACGACATATTGCAGAGGATATGAAAACGTCCTTTCCAACCTGGTCGAAGTCGCACCAGCCTATGACCCCGAGTCAGGTTTCTCCAGGTCTTTCTTCAGAAAATATAGAGCGGTTTGGGATACCGGCGCGACGCACAGCGCGATAACGTCGCAAGTGGTTCGGGATTTCGCCTTGCGGACTACCGGGATGGCCGTCGTTTATGACGCTACCACTAAGCAAAATGTCCATACGTATTCCGTCAATATCTTATTGCCCAACCATGTCGAGTTCTCCGATTGGGAAGTGGCCGAGGCGGGTGGACTTGTCGGCGATGAAGATATCCTGATTGGCATGGACATCATCGGAACCGGTGATTTCGCCGTCAGCAATAAAGAACGAACGGTATTCACCTTTCGCTATCCCTCACAAGAAGAGATCAGTTTTTCCAAGCAAGGCTAAACTCTGACACACGCTACCGGAAACATGGCGCAATGATTTGATGCCTATTCCTCTATGACGTCCCGCCCTCCCCGCCGAAAAACGCGGCGATCCTGCCGAGCGACTTGGGAATGTCCACGTCCCACTGGCGGTTCGAGCCGCCGCCGGTGTGGGGCAGCAAAACGGCGCCCGGCAAACCGATGAGCGGGCTGTCCGCGGGCAGGGGCTCATAGCGGTAGACGTCGAGCCCCGCCATGGCGATCCCGCCCTCTTTGAGCGCCCGGGCGAGCGCCTCTTCATCGACGAGCGCGCCCCGGCCCACGTTGATGAGGGTGGCCGTCTTCTTCATGCGAGCGAGCTCAGCGGCGCCTATCATCCCCTCGCTTTCGGCGGTGTGCGGCAGGACGAGCACGAGATAGTCGACGCGCTCGAGCAGGTCGTCGAAATCCAGATAGGTTGCTTGATACTCCGCCTCGACTTGGGCTAGGTGCCGCGTTCGCTGGTAGTAGAAGATTTCCATGTCGAAGGCCAGACAGCGTTTGGCGATGTCCATCCCGATGTCGCCCAGGCCGATGACCCCGACGCTCTTGCCGAAAAGCTCCGCAACCCCCTCGATCTCAGGCCAGTTGGGCCGGATGTTCCACTGGCTGGTGGCGACGGGCGTAAGCCCCATCCCGCGGTAGACGCCCGCCTCGACCGCCTTCTGGCCCAGAATCGTCTTGCGCTCGCAGCAGAGCATGAGGGTCAGCGCCTGCTCGGCCACCGTGGCGTTCCGCATGAGCGACTGCGTGCCGACGGGGATCCCCCGCTCGCGCGCCGCGGCCACGGCGATGTTCTTGCAGTTCAGCCCGTGTTTCTGGATGTAGCGGAGCTTGCCCGCCGCGTGGATGACCGAAGCCGGGAGTGCCGCCTTGTAGCAGAGGACCGCCTCGGCCTCGGGTGCCAAGGCGAGCAGGGCGTCTTCCTCCGCGCTGTCCGGTGCGATGATCTCGAAAGGCGCTGCGGCGGGATTCGCCTTCACCCTCGTCAGAAAACGGCCCGACGCCCCGTCGGTGACGAGCAGGCGGATTTTGTCGCTCATGCTTTCTCCTTGCGCGGTATGTCGAACGATGGATTCAAGCGTGGTTTTCTCTAGCGTTGATATTTGATGAACGGGGTGAGCGTTGCCACCCGATCATAGAGCACCCGGGCCGTCTCGTTGAAGTCCTGCGTCAGCCAGTAAACCGACGGCGCCCCCCTGCTGTCGGCCGCCTCGTAAACCGCTTCGATCAGGGCCCGGCCTACGCCTGCGCCGCGGAAGGCGGGGTCGGTGTAGAGGTCCTGGAGATAGCACACCTCCTCAATCCGCCAGTTGTGCGGATGAAAGATGTAGTGGACCAGGCCCGCCGCCTGCCCGTCCTTGAGCGCGATCAGGCCGTTCTGCTGCCCGCGGGCCGGGTCCAACAGGCGGGCGAAGGTAGACCGGTAGACCTCCTCCGCTACGCCGGACTCGTAGAACTCCAGGTAGGCGGTCCACAGGCGGCGCCAATCGGATTCGTCGCCGGCGGTCATGGGGCGAATGGTCAGCGTCATGAAAACCTCTCGTGCCGGTTCGGGATATGCGGCAGGGAATTGTACGTTTCGGACTGTACCCGTCAAGCGCCTGGGCTTTCAGGTTCCTCCGCCCCGTGGCTGCGATGGAGCGGCAGCAGGGACGGGCCGCGGCCCCGGACAGCCCCGGGGAGGGCCTGTCCCTACGGACTCTCCGCCAGCCTTTTCTGGTTCGCCAGTTCCACGACGTTCTCTTCCGTCCCGCCACGGTGGAGGGTCTGGTCCTCGTAGGCGTCGTTGTCCACGGTGTGCAGCACGTGGGTGACGCCGCCGACCTCCTCGAAGCGGTAGGTGATGACCTGCGCGGGCTTCTCG
>CAYTSP010000305.1:0-12292 GCA_964440505.1 uncultured Nitrospinaceae bacterium | reverse complement strand
GATGCGAACGGGCGCGGCTCCCGGTTTCCGGCGCCCTCAAAGCTGATCCGGCCATATTTATTGACTTATCGGTCAAATATCTTGTATGCTCAGCTGCAATGATCGCAAATCGACATCGTTACGGATGACGGCTTCCTCCCGGGAGTCCGCGCTCCCTGGCCGCGGCTTCTCCCGGACGGGTCGCCGCCTTTCAGGAATTGCCTTGAATCTTCAGGGCGCCGGATGAAACGAGGAGAGACGATGAGGGTTCCGGCTGTTTTTCTGTCGTTCGTTCTCGCGCTCTACGGCTGCGGTGGGGGCGGGGGAGGGGCAACTTTCCCCAGGCTTCCCGCCCTGATGCCCGCCCAATCGAGGAATGCGCCCATCGTATTCTTGAGGGACGGGGTTCAGGTCGGCGCTGATGCCATGCCCGCGCGCAATGCCCTGTCGTCGGCAGGAATGCACGACGGCGTGGCCGTATCATCAGGGCGCGTGCGCGACGGAGAAAATGCCGAGAGTGTGCTTGATTTCATAGAAAAATTTGCGGTCGTTAGGCGTGCAAGTCAACCGGGAAATAAATACTTGGGACTGTTCGAAGGGACTCCAGTTGTCCGCATTCGAGATACAACGCCGGACAGATATATCGATGACGTGATCCGTGTTGTGCAGCTTATCAATACTGCACTGCCCTACGATAAAAGAATCATTGTCTCCTCGGAACGCGCCCCGCGTCCTGGTTTCCAGGAATCATGGCCAAATTACATTCCCAACAAACATATATTCGTTGGGATCGAGCCGCACGGCTCGTGGCCTCCGGATGAAATCCCGCCAGTGCGTGTTGCAGGAGTTCAGTTTGGAGGCAGTTCGTCCGGCACTTATATCTGGCTCAATACGGACCTTCTAAACAATACAAATGAGGTACGGAAGGTCCTGGCCCACGAACTTGGACATGCGCTCGGCCTTCTGGAACATATCGAGCCGGGAGAATACAACTCTATTATGAATACGGGTTATCGGGGCATTTTCATTCCGGCGCATATCCTCCATCAGATTGATACGGATGCGCTCTTTGCTCTTTACACTCGCTTTCTGGAACAATACGGAACCAGTCTGTACGACCCGAACAAGCTAGGCCCGTGGGCGGACGTATCCTTTCACCTGCGCGGGGATATCGAAGACGTTGCATTCGGCGCGTCATCGAGAAACGGATTGCTTCAGCCGTGGGCGTTCGGTCCCAGCCCTGAAACGCAGCTTGTCGACAACAGGGCATTAACGGGTTCTGTGAGTTGGACAGGCCGTCTCCTGGGGTTCACCGCTAATTCCGAATCTTTGGCCGGAAAAGCGGATCTGAGCCTGAATATGGGCACTCTGAGGGGCAATATCGACTTCACCAACCTCGAGCATTGGGGCGTTCATGCCGCACCCGGCGCCGTCGGTTCGGGAACGCGGTGGAACGACGGCGGCCTGCGCTACGGCGTCATCGTCCGGGGCAACTCGTTCGTGCAGACTGGCGGTGACGCGGGCGAGGTGACGGGCATGTTCTTCGGAGCAGAGCATCAGGCTATGGGGGGTGTCGTTGAACGGCCTGATATGAGCGCAGGTTTCGCGGGAGTGAGATAATGATATCATTGCCCCCTCCGGCGATGGCCGGAGGGGGCAATGAGGGGTGGCGGAGCGGCTTATGGCGATCGACCTGAAATCGACCGGGGCATCCCGGCGGGGTTCCTGTTGATTTGCTCGAAAACGTCTTGAGGCATGTCTCGATATGGCTTGAACCGTCTGGACAGATGCACCAGATGGGCCGCTTTGACGCCGGCGGAAGCCAGGCGCGCTTCGCCACGACCCCAGCCATAGCATACGATTGTCAGGACGCCTTCGATACGGATGCCTTCTTCTTCCAACAACCTGATTGCCCGAAGCGCGGTGTTTCCGCCCGCCATAATGTCGTCGACATACACGGCGCTCTCGGGCCGGGCGCCCTCCACGAGGCGGCATCTGCCGTATGTTCTTCGTTCGGGGCGGATGATGCAGGCTTCCATGTCGGGAAGCCGCGCGAGTACGGCGCCGACGGCCAGCGTTCCCGGAACGCCGCTGCTTGCGACGGCCCGGGCATCGAAGAAGCCGCCGCGCAGCGCCCGGGCAAGGTGTTCACCGATCCACCCTGCCCGGGCCAACATCACGGCAAATGGTTCGTTCGCCTTTGGATTGCATCATCGGGATAAAGAGGGTGAATTGGACCCAATGGCCCAAAAGGTGTGCTCTCGCCAATTCGACTCGCCGTGGAGACAAGTGCATGACTGGATACATATACCGAGGGCGGGGCCTCAGCCCAAGCATCATGACTGATTTGATTCTTGAGCTGTTTACGGGCGAAGAGGCTGTACGTACAAGGACGATCAGGCAGAAATGCGAACAGGAACACCGTCAGCGAGGTGGCGCTCCGACCCCGGAGAACTCATTGAAAGGTTCGTTTAAGAAGGCGTGCGCGGACCTGAAGGGTGTAGGCGCCATCGAAGACGCCGGACAAGGGTACTGGCACATAATCGGCTGGAATTATTCCGAGGACATCCACGACGCAATTAGAAGAAATAGGCCCAAGAGGGTCACCAGACCCGGTAAGAGTCGCCACTATCTCAAGTTGGAGATGTACGGAAGGCAACAGGGGCGTTGCGCGAAGTGCGATCATCACTTCGATAGAGTGGAAGATCTCACTATCGATCACATTGTGCCCAGGGACGCTGAAGGAAGTGACGAACCTGAGAACCTTCAGCTCCTGTGCCTCACATGCAATTCTGCTAAGGGAAATAGGGCATGATCGGCCGCTGGTTCAAGTAAGAGTTTACCCTCGGTTTACGGCGGATTTGCAATCACCGACATCCCTATCGCTTCGGCAACGATATTCCCGACCTTCTCCGCCGCCACGACCAGGTGGCTGTTTGAGAGATGGGCGTTGGGAATGTTTCCCTCCTCGTCGAGTTCGCAGATTCCACTGGACTTTCCCCGCGCGGCGACCAAGGCCTTCACGGAGCTGGCTGGCCGCTTGGGCATCTCGAAATACCCGGTCGATAGTTCGTTGTTTGGCCAGGTCATCAAAGTCCTCCTTTCCGTATCGGGTCCAAAGACCGGGTCGGATGAACGGCGGCGCCCGTCGCCGCCACTGCGCCCAATGTAGGACGCGGGCGGCGGAAACCCTGCACCGCAAATGCGGGGAAATGCGCGCAAATGCGCGCTTGAAGGGGATTTTTCAACAACTCCGAAAAGGGCGGGTTTCGCCAGGCAATTTCCCGCATTTGCTCGTGGCGGCGGGACGCCGGGTCGGGTATGGTGGCGGCGCCCCAAGAAATCGAAGCCGGAAAACGAATTTCCGTAAAATTCGATAAATTCAGATAAATTCACGGGGTTTTTCCGTAAATAGCTGCAAATTATTTTGGGGGGATAAGACGCCGCCAGGGCGCAGCACAGGGGAATTCTGCCATAATCAGGGAGCGGCCCGGTGACGGCAAATGCGGGGATTTGCGGGGCCGGTTTCCCGGGGCGGTCGCTCCTCACCATCCCGTTTAAGTATTTGTTCTATATGAGGTTCTCCGTGCGATCGATTTCCGGAACCGGTATTCTCTGCGCCGCAATTCTCATCGGGGCGCTGCTCGCGGGCGCATCCGCCGCCCAGACTTTCGAGCGCGGGGTGGTGCGGGTCACCCAGGAGGGGCGCGAGGCAAGGCTTTCGGTCGAGATCGCAAACAGCCCCGAAGCCCGCGCGCAGGGCCTCATGGGCCGGGAGCGGCTGGGCGAGAACGCCGGGATGCTCTTCGTTTACGAGGGGGACGCGCGGCGGTTCTTCTGGATGAAGAACACGCTGATTCCGCTTTCGCTCGCCTTCATCGACAAGAGCGGAGAGGTGCTGGAAATCATACACTTACGGCCCCACAGGCCCGGAACGCGGGCTCCTTCCTATCGCTCGCGAAACAAGGTCCGCCGGGTGCTGGAGGTGAACCAGGGCTGGTTTCTCAGAAACGGCTTCGGGCTGGGCGCGCGCGTGTTCCTGGAGTGAGCGCGGCCTAGGCTTTCGCCGCCTCGGGCGCCTTCTCGCCCAGGGGCAGGAGGGGCATGACCTCCGAGGCGAAGCGCTCCATCTCCTCGAACATGGGATGGAACTGGAGGAGGAACAACTCCACCCCCGCCTCGTGAAACGCCATGATGCGCTCGGCGATGGTCTCAGGCGAGCCGACGAGGCCAGTCGCCGTGCCGCCGTTCGAGCCCACGCCGCCCGCCTTCGCGCTCGTTTTCCTGTGCTGGGCGGCCCTGTCGACTCCCGTGAGCTTCGGCGGTTCGGTGATGAGAGAGAAGAGGCGATCGAGTTCCGCTTGGGCCTCCTCGTCGGTATCGCGGCATACGATGAACGAACTCATCCCGTGGCGGATGGATCTGCCGTTGGCTCGCGCTTCATGGTTCACGGCGGTCATCAACTCCTTTGCGTCTGCGAGCGAACGGCCGTTGAACAGGAAAACGTCCGCCGCCTTGCCCGCCAGCTTTACGGCGGCGGTCGATTCGCCCCCGAAATAAAACGTGGGCCAGGGCTTTCGGACGGGCTTTGGCGCGGTGACGCCGTCGGTTATCCGGAAATACTTGCCCTGGAAGCTGAAGCGCTCCTTCGTCCAGTAGGATTTGAGGATGTGCATGACTTCTTCCGAGAGATCGTAGCGCTCATCGTGCGGCGGGAAGGGGATGCCCGCCATCTCGTTCTCCAGCGCCCACCAGCCCGAGACGATGTTGATGGCGAAGCGCCCCCCGCTGATGCAGTCGATGTTCGCCCCCATCTGGGCGACGAGCGAGGGGTGGCGGTAGGCGCTCTTGGCGGCGATGATGAGTTCGATTTTTTTCGTGATGGGCGCCAGCGCCGCCGCCGTGATCCAGGCCTCCAGAACGGGCGCGCCCAGGCCCTTGATGCTGTTGAGGCTCCTGTCGAGCAGCAGGGTGGTCTCGAAGCCCAGTTCTTCCGCGCGCTGGATGTAGCGTGCATTGTGCTCGAAGGAGGCCTCCTTCACCGTCTCGGGCTTTTCGATCCGTCCCAGAAACGTGCCCCACACGGGCGCCCACACACCCATTCTCAGCGTCATGACGGTTTCATCCTCCCAATCCGATGAGAAGAATTTATCATCAATGCCGTGTCAAAGTCTTGTGGTGATTCTCGAATGAAAACAAAAACCCCGCCCGGGCGTCGGCACAGGCGGGGTTTCATGTTGCGCGGTCGTTATCGTTCGGCTCAGCCTTCCTTCACGTAGATCTCCGAGCCGCCCTCCTTGAATTCGCTCGCTTTTTCCTTCAAGCCTTCTTCCAGGGCGGCCTGCTCTTCCAGGCCCTGTTTGGCGGCGTATTCGCGGACCTCCTGCGTGATCTTCATCGAGCAGAACTTGGGGCCGCACATCGAGCAGAAATGGGCGACCTTCGCGCCGTCGGCGGGCAGGGTCTCGTCGTGGTACTCGCGCGCTGTTTCGGGGTCGAGCGCGAGGTTGAACTGATCCTCCCAGCGGAACTCGAAGCGCGCCTTGGAAAGGGCGTCGTCTCGATCCTGCGCACCGGGGTGGCCCTTGGCGAGATCCGCCGCGTGGGCCGCGATCTTGTAGGTGATGACGCCTTCGCGGACGTCTTTTTTATTGGGCAGCCCGAGGTGCTCCTTGGGCGTGACGTAGCAGAGCATGGCGGTTCCGAACCACCCTATCATCGCGGCGCCGATGCCGCTGGTGATGTGGTCGTAGCCCGGGGCGATGTCCGTCGTCAGCGGCCCCAGGGTATAGAAGGGCGCCTCGTGGCAGATTTCGAGCTGTTTGTCCATGTTCTCCTTGATCAGGTGCATGGGCACGTGGCCGGGGCCTTCTATCATCACCTGGCAGTCGTGCTCCCAGGCCTTGAGCGTCAACTCGCCCAGGGTTTCGAGTTCGGCGAATTGCGCCTCGTCGTTCGCATCGGCGAGCGCGCCCGGCCTCAGGCCGTCGCCCAGCGAGAAGGAGACGTCATAGGCCTTCATGATCTCGCAAATCTCGTCGAAGCGCGTGTAGAGGAAGCTCTCCTGGTGATGGGCGAGGCACCATTTCGCCATGATGGAACCCCCGCGCGATACGATGCCCGTCACCCGCTTGGCGGTGAGCGGCACGTAGCGCAGGAGAACGCCCGCGTGGATGGTGAAGTAGTCCACCCCCTGTTCGGCCTGTTCGATCAGCGTGTCGCGGTAAATCTCCCAGGTCAGATCTTCCGCGATACCGTTCACTTTTTCCAATGCCTGATAAATCGGCACCGTGCCGATGGGAACGGGGGAGTTTCTGATGATCCACTCGCGCGTCTCGTGGATGTTCTTCCCGGTGGATAAATCCATCACGGTGTCGGCGCCCCATTTGGTGGCCCAGGTCATTTTCTCGACCTCTTCCTCGATGGAGCTGGAAACGGCCGAATTGCCGATGTTCGCGTTGATCTTCACCAGGAAGTTGCGCCCGATGATCATCGGCTCGCTTTCGGGGTGGTTGATGTTGGCCGGGATGATGGCGCGGCCGCGGGCCACCTCGTCGCGCACGTATTCGGGCTCCAGATTCTCGCGTATGGCGATGAACTCCATCTCGGGCGTGATTTCGCCTTTTTTCGCGTAGTGCATCTGGGTCACGTTGCCGCGGCCTCTGAGCACTTTCCTGGGGGGAGGCATCGGAATGTCGGGGTCCGAATGGCCGGGCACCGGGACGTAGGAGGGCTCCATCTCTTCATACGCACCGCGCGCGCGTATCCAGGCGTCGCGCAGCCTGGGCAACCCATTGTGGACATCCTCGCCCTCGGGACCGCTCGTGTCGTATACCCGAAGCGGGGGCTCGCCGCCCGAGAGGGAGATCTCCCGCATGGGCACGCGCACGTCGTCGCTCCCTTCGACGTACACCTTCCTGGAGGCGGGGAACGAGGCGCCGCCGTTCGTGGATTGTCCATTCGCCTGGATGAGGTTGAGCTTGACCTCGTTTCCGCCGTTTGTTTTTCTGTTCGAGTGTGCCATCTCCCGACTCCTCTGAGATGCGTCGTATTCAGATGGAAATTCATCAACTTCGCACTGGAGAAGAAGTGAAGCTTTCTCCGTGCGATGAACTCTCTTTATTCACATGTGGCGAAGGGAAACCAGAGGATGTGGAAGACCTGTCGCTTCCCTACGCCGGCGCTAACCGGTTCAGGTTCGAAGGGTTTGTTCTCAGCCTGCAAGGCACCCCCAGCGAACTTGCACATTCAGAGATTAGCAGTCGTTTCACCGGGAGTCAAAAGGAAAACCGGACCGTAAAGGCGATTTTATCGACAAATCTCAGTGGCGGGTCGGAAGTTTTGTTGTCATGATGGCGGCATGATGATTCGGTTGTCTCTGAAATTACTTGCGCCAAGCCGCGACACCGGGAGCCTTTTCATGCGAATACCGTTCTGTTCCGGGCGGTTGCCGTCGACTTGGCGGAAAGCCCGGTTGTTCAGATAAGTGATGTGCGGGTTGAGGCGATGGGTTTGGCGAATCATCGGTACTGCTCAGGTTTGGGCGTGACGAGGGATTGAATCGAGTATTGGAGGTTCGATGCAGCCGGTCGTGAAATGGGGGTGGGCCTGCGCTATCGCCGGAGCTGCGTTTTTCATATTCGCAGGCACGTTTTCGAACCCGTTTTTACATGACGACATCGCCATCATCGGCGAGAATCCCCTCGTCCGCGAGAGCAGCCGCTTTCTGGAAGCCTTTCAGCACGACTATTGGGCTGTGCTCGAGACGAACGAGAGAAGAGACCGTCTCTACCGGCCTCTTGCCATCACCTCCTTTGCGCTGAACCATGCGCTCGGCGGCCTGAATCCGATTGGCTACAGAATCGTGAACGCCTTGTTTCACGCCCTCGCTTCGCTCGCGCTGTTCTGGTTGTGCATACGCTTCGGGCTCTCGCGTGGCGCGGCAGGAGCCGTTTCCCTGCTGTTCGCCCTTCATCCGGTTCATACCGAGGCGGTGAACGCCGTCGTCGCGCGCGCCGACCTGATGGCCGCCGCCGGTGTGTTCGGGGGATTGGGCCTTTTGATGGGCGTCGCGCTTCCCCGGGCGAAGCCTGGCGAAGCGCAGGGTGAGCGGAAGAATGAGAACGATGGCGGCGCCTCGTATCGGGACGCGCTCATGCCGGTCGCCTTCACGTGTGCGCTTTGCCTCTTTGCGTTGCTGTCTAAGGAGATCGGGGTCGCACTCCTTTTCAGCGCCCTTTTGTGGTGGCTCTGGGGCAGGTATGCACTTTGGGAGGAGCACCCGCCTCCCAGGCACACGCTCATCGCCGTCTGTGCGCTCGGTCTCGTGCTCATCGTATATGTGTGGATGCGATATGCCGCCCTGGGCATGCTGGCGCGTCCGTATCCGCCGTCAAAACTCGACAACGTCCTGGCGCTGATGCCGGTTGGTGGACGAATCTTGGGCGCGGTCGGCGTCCTGGGCCGCTATTTCAAGCTCCTGGTCTGGCCGTGGCCGTTGAGCATGGATTATTCCTTCGCGCAGATTCCGGTGGAAGGAGTGGATGCCACGCTCTGGATGATGGTGGGGGTTTCGGGTCTGCTGGTGTGGGGTTATAGCGCCTGGCGTCTGAGGAAAGACATGCCGTGGGTCGCTTTCGGACTGGTCGTTTTTATCGGCGCGTATCTGCCCGTGAGCAATCTGTTGATCCCCATGGGCACCATCATGGCGGAGCGGGTGCTGTATATCCCCTCGGCCGGTTTTCTGATCGCATTGGCGCCTACGGCGGGCGTCTTGCTCACAAAAAGGGACTGGCGGATCGGCGCGGCGCTGCTCGTCGGCGTGTGCGTGCTCTTCGGTGCGCTGACGCTCAAGCGAAACCACGAGTGGGGCGATGCGCTTCGTTTCTGGCGGCGAACGGCGGAGGTGTCCCCAAACAGCGCGCGCGCGCTCAGGGTGTATGGACAGGCCCTGATAGACCGGAACAGGTTCCGGGAAGCGGTAGCGCCGCTCAAGAAATCCGTCGAGATCTATCCCGTTTACGATTACGCCTGGGTGGATTTAGGGATAGCGCAGATGCAAAGCGGAGAGGCGGCCGCCGCCGAAACCTCCCTGACGCGCGCCCTGCGGCTCAACGGTGAGAACGCGGAGGCGCACCTGGCCCTGGGGGCGCTGCATATGGGCGCCGGGCGAGGCGATTTGGCCAGACCCCGTTTCGAGCGCGCCATAAGCCTCAAACCCTCGCTGGTGGAGGCGCGCTTCAACCTGGGCACCCTGTATCTCAAGGCGGGCTTGAGGCGTCTGGCGATAGCGCAGTTCAGGGCGGCGCTCAGGCTCGAGCCGGGCCACGGAGGCGTCCATCACAACCTGGCGCTGGCCTTGCATATGGAGGGTGATCGCCAGGGCGCCCGAAAGCACGCGAGAGAGGCCGGCAGGTTCGGCTCGCCGCTTCACCCGAAACTCAAAAGAGAGTTGGGACTCACCCGGCCATGAGGCGAAACACAGCCTGCGCTTGGGCGGAGTGGCTTTCCGAATGGACTGAATAAATTTGCTTTCTGCTTCTTACGAGGTATATTTGTTGTTGGTTGGGGCTTTCTGTCTTCGATATCATATGATGATTGATTAGCGGAACCATACTCCGTTGCGGAGGGGGATGGCGCGAGCGGAGTCTCTCTTACGAGCGTATCTTTACCTGAGGGTTTTTATGTATTCGCACCTCGTTTCGAAGGCGCCGGCCTTCCTGCTGGCCTTCTTGATTTTCCTCGGTGCGTCCGGCGTTTCGACCCACGCCCAGGAGAACGATTACCGCAAGGCCTTGGGCCTCATCAGCGACAAGCTGCACCAGAGATTCCCGAATCTGCGCGGCGCGGTGGTCGCCGTCAGGGGACGGGACCTCTACCTCAGCCTCGGCGAGAAGGATGAGGTGGTCAAGGGCGTCAAGCTGAACGTCTACCGCGAGGGCGCGCCGTTCCGGCACCCGACGACCGGGGTCGTTCTCGGCAAGCTGGAAGAGGAGATCGGCGAGATCGAGATCGTCGAGGTGCGGGAGAAATTCTCCATCGCGCGTCTGGTCCGCCTGGCGCCGGGCGGGCAACTCTCGCCGCGCGTCAAGGACACGGTGCGCATGTCCGCCGCGAAAATTCGCCTGGCGATACTCCCGTTCGTCAACCAGACGAAAGAAGCCATCAGCATGGAGACGCTCACGAGGGAACTCGGACGCCAACTCCTGAGGAGCGGGCGCTTCGACGTATACGACGTGGACAGGCTCCAGGTATGGCTCCTCGAGACGGGTGTCGCCACCGATGAAATTCTCAAAGGCGAGAATCCGATTCGTCTGCGAAACCAGGTGCGGAGCGATATGGCGATCGAGAACGAACTCCGCGAAATCCGGGGGAAGAAGATTCTATCCACCCGCCTCCTGTCCCTCACCACGAAGGAAGAACTCTTCAAGGCCGTAGCGATTGCGGATGAACTGCCCTTCGAGCAGGGCCCGCCCAAGGTGCAGGAACTGAAACGAGGCGGGGGCGAGGCGCGCGCAGGACTTGCGAACGAGAATTTCGTGCTCGCCCGCGAGGGCGTGCCAAGTGGAGGAGGCGGCCCAAAAAGCTACTCGTTCGACAAGGCCGCTTTCCGGGGGCTGTCCGTGGCGGACGTGGACGGGGACGGGAAAAACGAGGTCGTCCTCATCACGCCGACCGAGGTCATCGTCTACCGCTTCGAGGAGAACCGGATGCGCGAGGTCGCCCGCTTCGACGGTGGGGCGGCGAACGATTTCAGATGGCTCGACATCGCCGACATGAACGGAGACGGCGCGCCCGAGTTCTACCTCGCCTCTTATCGCTCGAATGAATTGTTCTCGATGATCCTTCAGTACAAGGGCGGGAAGTTCACGCCCCTCGTCCGGAACGACAGGAAGTTTTACCGCCTCCTTCGCGTCCGGCGGCCCAAGAGGGGCGAGAAGATTCCCGATTCGGAAGCCTACCTGCTCCTGGGCCAGAGCGAGGGGATCGAAAGCGCTTTCGACGGCCCCATCCGCAGCTATCGCTGGTCGGACGGCAAGCTCACGCCCGCCGCCCCTTATGCGCTTCCGCCTGAATTGACGATACTGGGCTTCGGCTTGTGGGACATCAACAAGGACGGCGCGCAGGAGGTCATCGAGGTGGGGGTGGACGACAGGCTGAGGGTGTTCTCGAGGAGCGGCCAGGAGATATATTCGACTTCTGAATCCTACGGCGCACCCGTCTATAAATTCTTCTCCCAGGCCAATACGGAAAACACCAGTGACAGGGTGCATACCCCGGATCTCCCCATACGCTCGCGCGTGCTGGTGGAAGACGTGGACCGGGACGGGGTGGATGAGGTTCTGGTGATCCGCAACGAATACGTTGTCTCCATCGCGCCGGGCCTGGGCGTTTCGAGAGGGCAGATCGCGAGCCTGATCTGGGACGGCAGCGGCTTGACCGAGACCTGGCGATCGAGAAAACTGGGCCGGGGAATCGTGGATTTCGCCTTCGGCGACGCGGACAACGACGGTTTCGACGATCTTGTGGTGACGGCGACGAGCTCGGGCCCGCTGACCGGCGAGAGAAGCCAGGTTTTCTTCTACAAGATCAGGGAATAGCGTTTTTGCGCCGCCGGCTCCCGGCACGATCCGGTTTTCGGGCGGGGTTTCCCGGAAAGGCTTTTCGGGGGGAATGATATACTTCGGCTGACGAATTTCCTCCTGCCCGCCGACTCATCGTTCACTTTCTAATGCCGCTCCCTCCTCCTGGGCTTTTTCACTCCTCCCCTTGCCGGGGCGGTTGAAAAAGCCCTGATTTCGTGATTCGGCGTATCTAACCGGCAGAGAAGAGAGGAGCGAATTTGCTCGCTCCTAGGTCAGTCAGCAACCCCCCCCAAAGTGAGAGTTGATTCAATCTGCCTGAAAGGGTTTGCGGTATTGTAGGTCGGACATATATGTCCGACATATATGCGACCCGGCCTTTTTCGCCGCACGTCATGGGCCGCATATATGCGGCCCCTACACTTCCTCCGGCAAGGCGGTATTCTTTCGCCGTCATGCAGACTTTCTCAACAGCCCCTAAGGGGGGGAGTGACAATAAAAAACGAAAAAAAGCCGCGAGGCCGCCGCGCAAATATCCACGCATAAAAAAACCGGGGGGCCGAAGCCCCCCGGTCGCCGTCGCGTCAAAAGAGGACGCGAGCGTCCTTCATGCTGCTAGAAGATGTGGCGCAGCGTCCAGCCGACCGCCCAGCCGTCATCGATCTCCGGGTCGTTCATGCCTCTGCCGTAATCGCCGCGCAGGATAACGGCGCCCACACCGCGAAGCTCGA
>CAYTSP010000304.1:0-18365 GCA_964440505.1 uncultured Nitrospinaceae bacterium | reverse complement strand
CACGTACATTCTCGAGAGCACTTTGACCGCCATGTCGGCCGCACCGGGCGTCTCGCGCATGCGGTGGTGCAGGGCCATGACGTCGCCTCCCGTGACCTCGCCGATCCCCTTCCCGCCCAAGAACGGCAGGACGTGCTTATCGAGCGCGCCCCGGTACTTCGTCACGGTGTTCGGCCTGCAGTGCGCCGACACGTGAAGGCGCATGAAGCGCTCGGCAAGACCCGCCACGGTGAGTTCCGCATCGGGCGAGGTTTCCTCGCCCCGCTTGATACGGTCGATGAGGGCGGCGGCGTTCTTTCGAGCCTCATCGCATGATATCTCTCCATGACGGCCCAGCGCCCTGCGCTTCGGACCCCCGGGGCCCCTCGACTGCACCACGTAAACCTTCCGACCCGTGGGGTAGACGCGCACCCCGAAACCGGGCAGCTCCCGATCCCAGAAGACCGCGTCTTTATCCTCGGCTTCGAGCGCGTCGACCGTGCGCTTCGTGAGCCTGAGCTCGCTTCTTTTCGGCATGAATACCCCCCCTAGGCCGTAATCAAATCGCAAACGCACGGCATCAAACACGAGCGTATTGGAGCATACGCCTGACGACATTGCAAACAACAGGGGATGAGTTGACGGGAATCTTTAGTAGGAAAATCAGGTGTTTATCGTATCAGAGCGCATCAGGTGGGGTGTTTGTCGAAGGGAAGAATTTAACTGTGAAGGGTCCTCCTGAGTACATAGAAAAAGGGATTTTTCAGTGAATTTCCGGCTTTCGATTAACCTCCTTTCAAATATATTTTGGGCTATCACATCCGATTCTTTTCGCTAAGTTCCGATATGCGGTAGACTTCCTGACTCACAGCATGGCTGGTAGCAACTCTTTTCTCTGCGTACGCGAGACACGAATTCCTGGGTATGCGCACAGTTTTGTGGACCTCCAAAGGCGAGTATCTTTCGACCATCTCGCACCTGACCTGCCTGCCGTTAATTACTATTATAGAAAGTACAACACCTCTCAAGGCCATGTCAAGCACGATTCCGGACTCCATGGAAGGTTTCTCGGGCGCGTTTTGCGTCTTTTTGCGTTCATTTACGATCCATATGCGCCCCGAAACGAGTCCTCTGGCAGAGAACGGGGTTTCTAAGATCTTATAATAGTAATTATAAGAATTCAGAAAGTCCAAAGCCTCGCTCGGATCCCCGCCTCAAAACGGCTTTTTTTCAAAATTCCCCGCTGTCGTCCGACCCGGCACAGGATGCCGCTTTGACGAGGGCCCCAGCCGGGGGGCCGATTTCGGAGCGTGTCCGGGCCTGGCTTCCGGGCGCCTCCCTGACGTAAGGGCTATTGTTCCGGGCCGTCCAAAGGTCGGGCCGGGTACAGGCGGGGCGCCTGACGAACAGGAGCATCCGGCGCATCAGTGGACACAGCCTCAAAGTGGGTAGCGCGCAGAGCCTCGCCTCCGCCGGGGCATCGGTGGTCGAGATGTAACTTGCCGGTCGCTGGTGTTTGCTGTGTATGCGGGGGTGCTACGCCCGGGGGCAGTTGGCGAAGCGCGGAGTCGTGGCGAGGCTCCGCTACGGCACATGAGCCGCCTCCGCTCCAGGTTCTCGTCCATCTCCTTGTACCTCGGAGACCTCTTCAGCGAGGAGCGAACGGCTGCCGTGGCCGCGATGGCGGTGGCGGCGCTTCGCTTCCGGGCGGGTATCGATGAGAGGGGCTCTCCCGTGGTTCCCGAGACCGAGCGCGCGCTGGGTACGTTTCAGCGCCTGGACACGGGGCGCGGCTACGGCCGTGTGGCCGGGGTGGGCTGGGAGGAGGCCGACCGCGCCTGTGAACTCGCGGAGCGGGCGGGGGACCTCGCCGGTCTGCGAGATGCCGCGATCGTGGCGGTCGGGAGCGACGCACTGCTCCGGGTGTCGGAGATCGAGGCTTTGGACGTCGGTGACGTGGACCCTACGGCGTAGACGGTGCTGGTCCGGGACTCCGGGCCGGTTCATGGAAGGACGCCTCACAGAACGGAGCATCCGGCGCATCATCATCCGCCGCGCGCGCGACGCAGGCGTCAAGGGACGCATCAGCGGGAACGGCCTCAGGGTGGGAGGCGCTCAGAGTCTGGCTGCGGCCGGGGCGTCCCTGGTCGAGATGCAGTTCGCCGGGCGCTGGCGCTCCCCCGTCATGCCGTGCATGGGCGGCGTGTTGCGACTCGATGAACGCACGACGCTTGAAATCGCCGTAACCGAAGATGACGGCTCGCGGTTCGCCGCGGGCGCCGTGCGTCCATTCCGAAAGCCGCCGGAATCGGCTGAATTCCTCCCGCCGGGCCGCTAGCGCGGATCAGGGACGTCGCCGCCGTCCGAACCCAGGGCGCGCTCGATCAATTGATCAGTGACGTCCTCGAAATAGCTCTCGAGCTCATCGTGGAGGAGGTCGAATTCCGGCAACACCACCTGATCGAAGAACTCCCGGCGGGCGCGCGCCATGACGGTCGTCCGCCGCTGCCGCGCATAACGGTAGGGACGCACGCCGTGCTTGCGGCAGACCGCTAGGAACAGCCGGACCGACCACATGTCCGGCAGAGAGAACTGAAGCTCGATCTCCGGTTCGCGGTCCTGGTCAGGTGCGCCCAGACGGCCCTTCAGCCGCTTGAGCGCGGCTTCGGCCGCCGCCCGCTCCCCCGCGCTGCCGGCCCGCCGGAACAGCGCCTCCACCTTGGCGAGCTTCGCCCTCAGTCGTTCGTCGTCGAGCATCCGGACCACCCTCGAATTCCCTCGCCCTCCCTTTGGGGCCGGGTCCTGCGTCCGCCCCTGCGTTTCCCGGTGGACGCATCGTTTGCGTTTTTACATGCGCATCCGATCACTGCGCAACCCATTGGCCGCACCGCTTCCGATCCAAATAGGAAAGAGTTCCATATAATTCAAGACCGGGAACAGGAGCTTGCCTGTTTGACCACGCCGTGATAACAAATTGATATCGGATGAATGGAGGAAACAGCGATGGCGACGATCAATGTGCGGCAACTCGACGAGGGCGTGGTGGACCGGCTCAAGCGGCGCGCCGCTCTGAACAACCGCTCCCTGGAAGGTGAGGCGCGCCATATTCTGGAATGCGCTGCCGACGACATGGCGCTCAGGCGAGCCGTGTTCCTGTCGGCCTCGGACCGGTTGCGGCGAAAGACGGAGGGCCGCAAGCATACCCCGGCGGAAGTACTGATCAGGGAAGACCGCGACCACGGGCATCGCGAGCTCTGATGCGGCTCGTCGTCGATGCCAGCGTGGCGATCAAGTGGCTGATCGCGGAAGCGGACTCAGACGTTGCGCGGGGTCTGGCGGCAAGTGATGACGAGTTGCACGCGCCGCGCCTGATGGCCTGTGAAATCGCCAATGCCCTTTGGCGCAAGGCGCGGCTGGGCCAGATCGAGCGCGGCGACGTGGGCGCCATGCTGGCTCTGGCGCCGGACATGCCGGTGCGCTGGGGCGACGACGAGGCGGTTTCCGCCGAAGCGGCGCGTCTGGCGCTTGCGCTCGACCATCCGGTCTACGATTGCGTATATCTCGCGCTCGCGTACCGCATCGGCGCGGTGGTGGTCACGGCGGACCTGCGGTTCGCCAATGTGCTGGCTTCGACCGAACACGGCGGGGCCGTGGTGACGCTGGCCGATTATGCCGGGACACGATAGCGAAATTCCGCGTTGCCGTACGATTTGAGATCACTGGCGGAAGAGGCCGGCGCATTACCGTGCTTTTTCGAGCGGGTGAACGCGCTCCGGTCTCGGCATGCCCGGAAGAGGCGGTTCATCGAACGGTTGACGGGGTTTTTCGGCTAGTGCCCGTTACCGCAGGAATCATGTTCGTTCATCTGCGTCCGGGTCTCACTGCCGCAAACCGGCCTGAGCGGCAAAATACAGGGAGACCCCCTTGACCCCCGAAGCCAGCGAGGTCGAAGAAGCCGCGCGGATTCGCGAGCGTCTCGCGCATCTTGCAATCGAACACGACGCTCTCGAAGCGCGCCTCGCGAAACTCGATGCCGGGTCGCCGGCCGGCGAGGACGCCGGCCCTGACGGGCCGAGAGTGAACGATCGTTCCCCGGCGGCTGAAAAGATAGCGCTTTTCCGCTCGCTCTTTCGCGGCCGCGACGACGTCTACCCCAGACGATGGGAGAACACCCGCACCCGAAGGGCCGGCTACGCGCCGGTGTGCGGGAATGAATGGAAGCCGCGCCTGTGCGAGAAGCCGAGGATCAGGTGCGGCGCCTGCCCGAACCAGGACTTTCGACTCGTCACCGATGAGGCGATCGACTCCCACTTGCGCGGACGCGAGACGCTGGGCGTCTATCCCATGTTGTCCGACGGGACCTGCTGGTTTCTCGCCGTCGATTTCGACAAGGCGACCTGGCGGAGCGACGCGGCCGCGTTCCTCGCCGCCTGCCGCTCGAAGAGGGTCCCTGCGGCGCTGGAGCGCTCGCGCTCGGGAAACGGCGGGCACGTCTGGATATTCTTCACCGAACCCGTTCCCGCACCTCTTGCCCGACGGCTCGGCTCCCATCTCCTGACCGAAGCGATGGAGAACAACCCCGACATCGGGTTTTCGTCCTACGACCGGCTTTTTCCCAGCCAGGACACCCTGCCAGAGGGCGGTTTCGGGAACCTCATCGCACTGCCCCTACAGGGCGGTCCCAGAAAGAGCGGTAACAGCGTGTTCCTGGACGATGGTTTTGAACCGCATGCGGATCAATGGGCGTTCCTCTCATCGCTCCGCCGCCTGACGCCTGCGGAGGCCAAGGCCATCGTGGACGCGGCCGACGGGCAGGGCCGGGTCGTGGGTCTGCGCCTGCCGATGGACGAGAAGGACGAGGAGCCCTGGAGCGCACCGCCCTCGGGACGAAGGCCCGCGCCGCCGATCACGGGAGTGCTCCCTGAACGGATAGAAGCCGTCTTCGCGGACCAGCTCTATATCCCGCGCGCCGGTCTGCCGGCGGGTCTCATCAACCGGCTCGTTCGCCTCGCGGCGTTCCAGAACCCCGAGTTCTACCGGGCGCAGTCGATGCGGCGCTCCACATACGGCGTCCCCCGTATCGTCGCCTGCGCCGAGCTTCTTTCGCATCACGTCGCGCTTCCGCGCGGCTGCCTTGAGGAGATGCGGCAACTGCTTAAGGAACTCGGGGTCGGCCTGACTTTGCTTGATGAGCGTAATCCCGGCCGCTCGATCGATGCGGCATTTATAGGAGAATTGACCCGCGAGCAGCGCACGGCCACAAATTCCCTGCTCGCGCACGAGACCGGCGTACTCGCCGCCGCGACCGGGTTCGGCAAGACGGTCGTCGCGGGGTCTATGATCGCCGCGCGCGGCGTGAACACGCTCATTCTCGTTCATCGCCGCCAGCTGATGGAGCAGTGGATCGCGCGAATGGGGGTTTTTCTGGATCTTGCCGCTTCCGCCATCGGACGAATCGGGGGCGGCGTTCGCAAGCCGGGCGGTATCTTAGACGTCGCCATGCTCCAGAGCCTCGAGCGCAAAAACGTGGTGGATGACCTCGTCGCCGGCTACGGTCATCTCGTGGTGGACGAGTGCCACCACCTCTCGGCGGTCAGCTTCGAGGCGGTGGCGCGCCGCGCAAGAGCGAAGTACGTGCTCGGGCTCTCTGCGACCGTAACGCGAAAGGACGGGCATCACCCGATCGTCTTCATGCAGTGCGGCCCGATCCGCTACCGGGCGAGTGCCAGGGCCGAAGCCCGCCGCCACCCGTTCCGGCACCGGGCCATCCTGCGCCCGACTCAGTTCAGGCTGCCTTCAGATATCGAAGCCGAACGCCCGCCGATCCAGCAGGTATATTCCGCGCTGGCAGGTGATGAGGAGCGCAACGCGCTGATCGTGGGTGACGTGCTGTCGGCGCTGGAAGCCCGGTGCTCCCCCGTCGTTCTCACCGAGCGCAAGGACCACGCCTGTGAGCTTGCCGGGAGGCTCGCGCGCTTCGCGCGAAACGTCCTGCTTCTCAGAGGCGGCATGGGGGCGAGGGAGCGCCGCGAGGTCATGCAGCGCCTCGAAGACATACCCGATGGTGAAGAACGGGTACTGGTCGCGACCGGCCGCTATATCGGAGAGGGATTCGACGATGCCCGCCTCGACACGCTGTTCCTCGCGATGCCCGTGTCGTGGCGGGGAACGCTGGCACAGTACGTCGGCCGCCTGCACAGGCTCCATCCGGAGAAGCGCGAAGTGCTGGTCTACGACTATCTCGACGAAGCCGTTCCGGCGCTCAGGCGCATGGGCGGCAAGCGTGTCAAGGGCTACGAGAGCCTCGGCTACACGGTCGAGCGGCCCGGCGCCCCCGCCGCCACGTGAGTTCGAAAGCCCGGGCGGGGATCGCGCCACGTCGATCGCGCGGTCATCCGGAAACCGGTGCGTCATCCCCCGCCGTCTGAAAACGGGCGGGAAAAAGGCGTTTCGTTCAGCGGGGCAAAAACGCGATATGCAGGCGGTATCGTAACGTGGACGGCAGGTGGGGTGGCCCGCACCGTATGGCGCGTGCGGTATGTTTGGCCTTCCTCCTGGTGGGGAGGCCGCCGGGAGGATGGGCAAAAGCCTGCGGATGTGATTCCCCTCAATCGGAATCAGGAGGGTGCCTGATTTCCGGGTTTCGTCGAGGGGTGTTTGCCCGGCTTTTCTGGTTGGTCTTCCATTTGCTCGAATATCAGATAGTTGCTTTGCGCCATATTCAGTCTCTTGTAAACCGCCTGAGCCGCCGCGTTTTCCGCGTCGACGTATAGCTGCAGGCGGCAAGCTCCCGCTTGTTCAGCGAGGTTCTTGACGTAGTTGTGCAAAGCCCTGTAGATGCCCTGTCTTCTCGCCGATGGA
This sequence comes from uncultured Nitrospinaceae bacterium, assembly GCA_964440505.1. GTDB lineage: Bacteria > UBA8248 > UBA8248 > UBA8248 > UBA8248 > Bin107. The sequence goes on along the minus strand of CAYTSP010000304.1, from coordinate 11,525 downwards.
GCGACATAGACGTTCTGAATCCACCAATACTCTGCGTTGTTCCAGTCGCTCCACTCCAGAGTCACCTGGATTTGTCCCAGGATTTCATTGCCTCGGTGCGCTACGTAATATCGTCCCAGCGAAGGGTCGGCGAGGGGTTTTTCCACACCCCGGCGGACTTTTTGGGGGTCCAGGTGCAGGTTTTCACTTTCCAAAGCCATCTCGATGTTGAACTGGACGATTGTTTCCAGGTCTTCGGCGGAGGCAGGGCGTATGTCGAAATTCATTTGCACTCCGAATTTGGAAATTATCGGTCTCGACAATCCTGATTCTCAGAACCTATCGGATTCAATCAAACAAGTAAAACTCGTTTGCAGTGTGGATATGTTCGCTTTGGTAAAGTCCTGAACTTGCTGGAAAATTAAGATGGGGAGCGTCAGGCGAACTGGTGACAGTGCGGCCAGTGAGAGTCCGGCAGGAGGGAGAAGAGCCGATCAAGCGCCCCGACCGCCAGGCTGTCGCGCACCGCGGCGCGTTCCAGGACGCCGGGAGGCGCCGGTCCTACCACGCCGTGTCGGCGACGTCGAGCAGTACCGCGCCCGTTCCCCGGAGACCGCGCAGGGCGCGCCCCAGGCGGTGGGCCGAGCGGTAGTAGTGTGCCTCCTTGATCTCAGATGCTGCGAACGAGGGATGCGCGATCAGCTGGCGGTAGAGGAACGTGGTCCCCGAACGGCTCGGTCCCACCGCGAGCACGTAGTCGTAGAGGCTCATTCACGTCCCCTTCCCACCCGGACGCGCCGACGCGATACACTCATCGGGTGCCCGAAGCGCACGGTGAGAGTCATTCGCGCCCCCGCTCCGGGATGCATTCGCGCAAGAACCCGCTCCCGCGGCTTGCCTGCGCGTATTACGATCGGAATACTGACGGGAGTGCGCGCGAATATGATCCCTTCTGCCGGCGTCGCAAAAACGACGCAAGACACGGATGCGTAGAGCCATGATCGAGCGGTGCGACCTGGCCCGGAAATCCGGCTCGTGAATGCTGTTTAGGCTTTCGAAAGGCACCGACGGAAATCGAAAACACCCCCCCCCAAAAAAAACGACTGCTCGGAGGGCAAAAGGGAGAAAAACGGCATGGGAAACACGATAAACAAGCACATCTGCGTGGATGAAAACCACTGAAAGCGGATCGAAAAAAGCCGCTCATGAGCGGGGGAATTATCCCGAGCAGGTTGATGATTTCGGGGGCGATCAAGGGACAGGAATGGCCCCGCACGGAGACAGAAATCCACCTGTTGCGCTCTTCCATGTTCGCAGTACGGGCCAACATCCGCGACATGGAGAGGGACAGACGAAGGGAGAAAATCCGGCAAATCAGCCGCTCAATCTCCGAAGTCGCGCCCAAGTTGCAGAGGAAAGCGTTGAAATATTCGCGATAGCAGGCAGGTTTGAGAGGCTTTGATGAGCGGTTAATTTTCCAATCCGCGGGATTGAGGGAGACGGTGTCAACGACCATATTTGCAAAGATGAAGGTTCAGAAAAAAATTGAAGCTACTTGTCCACGATTTCCTTTATCGTACCAGGGCTTGCCCCATGTTCATGGCGAACACCCTAGCCAACGCTCGCGATGCTTGAAATCGTGATGAGGAGCAACTTCGCAAGCCTGAGGTTGAAACGATCCTCTCTCAATCCTCGGGAATTCATTCCCTCACACATGATGTGTTCAATTTCGGGAGGCGCGATGGAGCAGCGCCGCCTCGGTTCCCCCATCTATGGCGCATCTGTCAGGGGATTTCCACGAAGGCGGCCATCTATCGTACATGAATATTGCGTGGCCAATCATGCCGGCTGATAGCGCCGAACGTCGATTTCGTCAGCACGCGCCCGCATCCGTGTGGCGTCATGCCATGCCTGCATCCGCAACAGAAGGTCCATGCTGAGACCAAACGCCTTCTCGACCCGCAGCGCCATTTCGGGCGACAGCGAAGCATTGCCGTTCACAAGATCAGAGAGCGTCGCGCGGCGTACGCCGAGTATCCGCGCCGCCTCTGCAACGCTCAACCCGAATTCCTCGAGCACTTCAAGACGGATGAAGGCTCCGGGGTGCGAGGGTGTCATCCCCATCTTGATGCCGCCGTTGTTCATCAGTGGTAGTCCTCCAGATTCAGACGCTCGATCCCACCGTCGAGTTCCTCGAAGGTGATCCGCCAGTTGGCCGACACCGAAACGCTCCATTGATCGCGCCGCTCGCCCGACAGCCGGTGGACACGCCAACCGGGCGCCGCTTCGCTGATGAAACTCTCCATGTTCTCCGCCATGGCGAGCGCCGTCACGATGCCGCGCACCCGTTCCACGAGGTCTTGTTTCAACAACCGGGAAGAGTCGTTCACGAACAGTTGGCGCAAGCCCCGGTGGCGGAGCGAACGGATGATCATACCAGCAATGTCTACAGCAATACTGTGAGCGATACAAGTGTCTTCGGCGGAGGGTACAATCACAGAGGCAAATACTCCCCATGTTCACGAACCCGAAGCCGCTTTGCCTGTCGCAGGACAAAATTCCTCATGTGTCCGAAGAACCGTCGTTCAACCACCTCCTGAGTTAAAGCTCTTGAGCCGCCCCGTTACCGTCGTTTGTCATTTCCGGTTTCCTGCCCACGCCGATGGCTACCGTTCCGCCAGTCCCCGCCATCGGATGAACCAGGCGCAAATTATCGTAGCTACTGCGCCATACGGATTGAGTCGTTCCGCCCCGCTGTTTGCTCACTCGAGGCTATTTTAACAACCTCGATCATGCTATGATTCCCGAAACGATCAGGATGTGGATTCGAAATTCCGATAAAAAGATTCCTATGAAGGGATTCAGGAATGGAATATAGGATAGGAACGGTGATTCCACCGTTCCTCAGAAGCCCCGGTCGCCGAGCGGGGATCAAGCTCGTATTTTCGGGGAGTTGCCCTCAAGCTTAGCGTATGGCCTGAATCCGGAAGGAGTAAAGCGATGGCTCTCAAGTCGACAGCGGCAGTGGCGGCCTTGGCAGTGATTTTCCTGAGCGCACCGGCAACCGCGCACATTCCAAAATCCTGCCATGCAAAATATAACCAACAAATCAAGGCGGCTCATTATGACGTGAAATCTGTGGAACGTGTCGTGCAGAAACGTTTGAAAGCAGCAGGATGGAGCGAAGACAAAAAAGAAATGCAAAAGATTGTGCAATTGCTGCTCCTGGAAAGAAAAAGAATATCCAATCTTGCGAATTTGGTTATCAAACTCGCGGCGTGCGCCAATAAGAAAAAATAGAAACCACAGATCCTGAACCAGGGGATTCCGATGAGTTGTTGTATTGTCATATTGCCGAATCGTGAGACGGCCAAGGTTGAGAAATCTCAATTTATACCCCATCAAAAACTGCGCAAGTCCCTACCCCCCCCCCGAGAATCTCGGTATTTACTTTCTTCAGATCGGCACCTGAAAAGAACCACATCGAAATTCCGGAGCCGATATCTTTTCAGGTTCCATTTAGAGACGTGCGGTCAAAAGTTCGGCTTCGAGCTTACGTTTCGGCAACCCTTTTTAGAACGGGCAACCATCAACCCTGACGCCCAAGTTGCGGGCGGCAAAATTCCGATGAGTCGCCCAACATAAATTTCCACTCACCCGAATTCAGGAGGATTCGCCAATGTTCGATTTGAAACACGTTCTTGCCTTTACAGTTACCGCATCCTTCGCACTGCTTCTGGCCGGATGCGGCGGTGGAGACAGCAACAAGGCGCAGCCGCCTGCCCAAATGCCGCCGACAGCCGGAACCGTAACGGAGTTCGCCGGCTTGAATCCCGCCAACGCAGGCTACGCGGCGACTACAGCGAGCAAAGTTGCCGACGCCAGACCCCGTTCCGGGAGCGTCACGCAGTCTTCGAACGTGCACAACGGCATCACGGTGGATCGCGTATCGGTGACGGCTCGGCATGGAGCCGGCCGGAACAATTACTCAATTCGCAACGGGTCTTCGTGGTCCATCAGCACGAGCGACGGCAATCCCGTACAACTGCAGCTTGACCCATCGACGCCGTTCGACGGCCAGGAACTGTACAAGCGCACCAACGGCGGCACACTCTACGTCGATGTCTATTCCGACATCGAGACGCCGCAAAGGACGGCAGCTACAGGCACCCCACAAGCCGTTACTGCAAACGATCGGATATCGCATAGTGGCAACGTGAGTTTTCGTGATTTCCTGAACGGCAACGGGCGCGGCTCCCTGAATGGAGTACCTGGCACTTTTTCCTGCCCAGCTAGCTGCACCTGGGACATCGGTGGTACGTTTGACCCGCAATCCAACGTATCCAGCGGCACATTTACATCAGTGTCAGGAGTGACCTTTACGCCCGATCAAGGCGGTACGCAAACAGTCAATGATCACGACTATCTGGCGGGTGGTGTGTGGCTGTTCATCCCTGACAATGCGAGGAGCGCCGACGATGTCGTGATCGGCGCTTTCGGCGACGGCAACGACCCGTTCCGCCAGAGCAACCTGATGGCGTTGCAAAGCACGGCGCGCTACGTCGGCCTGGCGACGGGCATCTACGCGGACAAATCAAAAAATGAAGTCGGATACTGGGACGGCAACGTGACCCTGGTTGCCGACTTCGGGGGGCGAAGCGACCTCGGATCGATTGGCGGAACGGTCACTGGCATCGAAGCAGACGGCGAACGCCTTTCGGGCTCCGTGAGCCTGGGTCGGGCCAATATCGGGTCTTCGAACAGCGGTTTCTTCGAGGGGCAGTTGGGTGGCGCCGTGAACGAGGTCGGTTTGGCCGGCCGATGGGGCGGACAGTTCTTCGGGAACGGCGAGGCGGACGGCAAGCCCGGGTCCGTCGGCGGGACGCTGGGCGGAAGATCTCAAGACCGCAGCCTGAGCTTCGTGGGTGTCTTCGGCGCCTACAAGCAGCGATAGATGAGCACGTTTGCCGTCACGGTATATTCCTGTCATTCTTCCACCTCATATCATAGGAGTAACCGGCCATGTTGAAGAGAAACCTGTTTTTCATGTTCGCGGTAGCCTTGTTGGCCGCGGTTGTGCTGTGCGGCTGTAGCTTCGGTGCTGGTGGTTTCAAACTCGGACTCCAGGACGAGCAGAAGCTGTGACACTTGCTCCCGAGCCCGGGGACATCCGGATCGATCCCTATATGTCAGGCGCATGAAAGAGGCATATGGGTGTATCGGCCGGATGTCGCAGCCGTTCCCGATGACTACGGATACGAGGCCTTCGCCGGTGGCGTGATGAAATCACTTTCCGCCCCAGCGGTCGCAAACCTGCTTGTCTCGACCGTGGCGTTTTCGGAATCGCTTCTGTCCGATCTCTTCTCCGCCAACGAGTAAACGCTGGTCGCCCCCTGAGAGCGGAGCGGTCTGGATCCGCCTCGCGCCGTATCGGGTCAGGCTTCCCCTTTTCGCGAGCGCCTCGCATGCCAACCGTTGCCCAGAGTGCCGAGATCCAGCGAGAGCGTCGGCACCCGCAAAACCGGACGAACGCGCGCCCGGAAACTCATGCGCCTCTGCTCCTGGTAGTTTCGATGGAACATATTTCATCTTCATCGTCGTTATCTTCCCGGAGAGTGAGATGCATCCTATAGTAACCATAACACCTCTCGGGCCACCGGCCCGCGGGTCGTGAAAATTCCAATATTTCTTTCTTAGGCATCAGTGCCATGGAGGAATTCCGGAATGCTGAAAATCCTGACAACCGGAGTCGTATGCATGCTGACGCTTTCGGCATGTGGAGCGGTGAATACCTTGATGAAAGAACATTACAGAACCCGACATCTGCGGTTCACGGAACAGGAATACGAGAAATCCCCGGGCGTCCTGATGCGGGCATCGGTGGGAGCGTGGGGAAAATACGACGAAGATGCAAAGCTGGCCGCAATGATGGATTACTATACCGACCCCGAGGGGAAGCTCAAGTCCGGGAACGTTCGCTACCAGTTCGGGATGGAGGTGGAGGAAGTTTTCGACAACATCTCCGGATCGAACCTGAAAAAACCCTTTCCGCAAGAGTTGGGCCGTGCAGAAGCGCTGAAGCGCGTCCAGTGTTTGAACAGTTTGTTTGGCGAGTTGTCAAAAAAGAAATTCCGGAAATTTCTCAATTCGAGATATCCCCTGTTCAAGGCCGAGGCCCGGTGCAGCGCATTCCTTGCGCGTCATTCCGTCCCGATAAAATGTGCAGGCTGGAAACTTGCCTCGAGCAGCAAGACACATAGACACGGAACGACTCGTGTCACTACTTACTCGTTGAAAGGGAAGTTGGTGAATACATGTGAGCCCTGACGTATTCGGGCATTGGTGGCAAAACGGCGACTTTTGTATCCGGTTCGGCCCATCGATCCGCAAGCTCGATAATCCTTGATTTAGGGGATGATTGACATATAAGACTTGCGCGCCAGTAGTCGGGCTGTTTGCCATCCCATTCCTTTACATTAATGAAATGTCGAGCTCAACATTTCATCAGTTCGTCGATTCGGTCGGCGATGCGCTGCGCGGGTTCGCGAAGCTGCCCGACGCTCCAGTCAGCGGCGTAACCCTCTGTCACGTCCTGGGGCCGGGCGTGGTTCACCAGCCGCTTCGTGAGCGAACGCGGCAGCATGAGTTCGCGCTCGGCCACCGTGATGAAGGCGTTGCGCAGCCCATGGAACCAGAACCGGGTGCCGCCTTTTTCCGAGATATCGCCATAGAACCGCGCAAGGTCCGACACGTGCCCGGCGTCGCTCCTCGGGGAGGGAAACACCCACGGGCCGTCGCCATCCGGAAGGCGCCGCTCGAGGATGGCGGCGAACTGCCGGGTGATCGGAAGCTCCAGCGGCTCCCCGGTCTTGGTCTCCTCGACTCTTAAGACGCGCTGCTCCATGTCCACCTGCTCCCGGCGCAGGGATACGATCTCGCCCCGGCGCATGCCGGTGTAGATGCCGATCAGGAAGATGGCGCGGATCTCCGGTTCGAGATCGGCGGCCTCTATCCCTGCGCGCCAGCTGGGCAGCACCTCTGCCGGGCTCGATATCCGCCGCCTGCGCTTGCGGTGGAAGCGCCCGCCTGCCGCCAGCCACAGATCGACCGGATTGCGCAATCCCTCGAAATCGACGCAGGGCCGGCGGTAGATCGAGCGCAGCATCGAGAGCGTCTGGTTGGCCGCCGACCAGCCGTGTTTGCCTGTGATGAGATTGAAGCGGTCCTCCACGTCCTGGCGTGTGATGGCGTCGAGCGGACGCTTCAACCAGTCGGAGAGGTTGACCCGCAGGTTCTGTTTGTAGAGCCTGACGGTATTTTTCGCGCGGTCGGGGTTCGCCGCCATGTAGATCTCGAAGGCCCGAGCCAGAGTGGGCACGCCTCGGGCATCGGCCCGCTCACCGGCCGGGTCCTCGCCCCGGGCGACGCGTCCGAGCAGGTCCTGGGCCATGCGCCGTGCCTGGTCTGGGGCGATGCGGCCGTAACGTCCGATGACCACCCGCTTGTTGGGCGCCTTGCGGCCGCCAGAGCCCGCGCGGTAGTTGACGATGAACGACTTCATGCCCGAGGGCTGGACGCGGACGCCGAAACCAGTCAGTTTATCGTCCCAGGCGATCCAGGATTTTTCTTCAGGCTTTAACGCCTCGACGGTGCGCTTGGTGAGCGTAGTCCTGACCTTGGCTGTACGTTTTCCGGTGTTATTGTTAATGCGTGGACCATAGCAACATGAATCAATAATAGCAACACGAATATCAACACATGAAAAGAAACCGCAGGGTAGGGAAAGGGAGGAATGTCGGTGAACGGCGATACCGATATTCTTGTAATTCAATAAAATATAAGTAGTATTGTCGTTCCAGTAGCATGCAAGGGTGCTCTTGTCTCCCTTCATAAAATATGTTTTTAAAACATGTCCACCAGGCCGGGCTGGAAGGTCACGACCCGGTGCCACTCGGTCTTTTCCACCCGATCGCCGCTCTGCTTGTCGATGTAGCCCTCGTCGGTGGCGATGGACAGGTTCGCGACGCGTCCCCCGCTCGCGAGATGGTTGATGGTGATGTCGGCGCCGAGACGCCCGATCAGTTCCGCTCTGTTGAGTCCGAATGCCATTTTGATACTCCTTGAAGTGTGGTGTCGATGATGAAGTTGGGGAGTCTGAAATCCTCTCTCCCGGCCTCCCCGGTTCGTCCTACACGCCGATAAACTCCTCCGCCTCGCCTTTCGCCTCTGTGCGGATGACGCGGATCGCGTAGGCGCCTAATCCGAGTTCTGCGAGCAGTTCGTCCGGGGTGGGAACGTCGACGTCGTAGTCGTTCTCGTACATGGCCAAGCCTCCTCTCGGGTTGTCGCCGGCGGGACCGGGAGACCGTCTCCCTCTCCCCTGCCGGGCCTTTGCCCGGCTCCCCGCTTCGCTCTCACTCTCGAGAGGAGGTCCTCACCCGGCGGGAACCACTCGCAAACTGTGTCGGGACTTGCGCCGGACGCCGGATTCGTGTCGGATGAGGTATGAACGGACGAAGACGAAAAAGACGCATCGCGAGACCCGGGTTCTGGATTCCGGCGTTGCTGTGGCTGCCGGCGGGGATGATCGCGGACGAGGTCCTGCGCACGGGGAGCGTGGCGCATGTAATGAGGCTCTCCTCGCTTGTGGAGTTGCCGGCGGTCGCTCCGTTCGGCCTGCCGCTGGCGCTCGCCTGCAGGCGCCTGGGCCGCTTGGGCTATCCGGGTCCCGCCCTGCTGGCGTGTGTCGCTCTCGGCGGCGCCGTTGCTGTGGCGGGCCTGCTCGTCCCGCTGCCCCTGGGCGTTCAGGCGATCCTGGCCTCGTTTCTGGTATGGGTGGCGGCCTGGCGGATCGCTCGGCGGCCCCGCGGCCTGGAATTCGCTCCCTTGCCGCAGCGTCCCGAGCGCGGGAGCTCTCGCGGACGGTTCCGGGCCGGGCGCTGAGACCCTGGCGAAGGCGTCCGCCATAAGCCCCCCCCGCCGATGGTCGGACGGCTGTGAGTACTGCCCGCCGTCGCCGGGACGGCTGCGGAGCAGGACGGCGCCGAACCCTCCCCCCGCCGTCGGACTGCCGGCGGTACGTACCTTCGGCGGCGAGTCGCCGGCGGCGCAGCAGGGCATCCCGGGAGCGGCGCCTAAAACCCGGTGAGGTTCGACAGGTAAGGCGCATCCTCGACGACCTCCACTTCCTCCCGCGAGAGCTTCGCGAAGGCGAGGCACATGGCGACCTCCTCCCAGGAGTCGAGGGCCCCGTGTTCGGCGCCCGTTGATAGTTCCACCACGGTGTAGCGCGGCGGAAAGACCGGCATCCCCCTGTGTACGCCCGAGGAGTGGTATGAGCGCACCGAGCAAGGGGCGCATCTGACACCTCCATCAGTCGGCGCTTGGCAGTCAACACAGATTTTCAGGACGCGCCTTGCATGATACCGCGCCCGGCTCGCGGCGTTCTTCCGCGGGCGGCGTTTCATGTCCCTTGCGGTGCACGAAGCGCACATCGAAGCTCCCGCGAAGACTTCTCCTCCGCATCTTCCGCAAAGCCCGGAGGCGCGCCTTTTTTCATAGAGCTTCTTTTCCGCCGCGCGGCGCGTTTGGCGGCAATCCTCACATATGGCGGCACCCTCGGCGGGTTTTCGTTCGCCGCAAGTCGTGCAGAGCCCGGCCTCGGCCCGCTCGCACCTTCGTTTCCTCGCCCTCTCGCGCGCCATGCGGCGGCGACTCTCGGGATCGCGCCCGCCGTAAGTCATGCCATCGGCCCTTCGCCTGGCATAGCGGGCGCGCTCGGCGGCGCGGGCTTTTCCGAGGCAGGAGTCGCACAGGGTGCGCCCGAGCGCGGGAGGGTGTTCGCCGCACTTGGGACAAGCCCCCCGCGCGCGGCGCGATTCCGTCCTCCGCCTGTGGCGTTCGCGATCGAACCTGCGTCTGGCTGCCGGGTCCTTGTGAGGCATGGTTTCCTCCAGGTGTGGGTGAAGGCGTACGGCCGGCGCCGCGCTGGCAAGACGTCTGGCGCGCAGAAGTCCTCCCCAGGGGGACTTCATCCCCGGCTCAGTATCTTTCCCCAGACGAGGTGCTCCCCCCAGAGCTGGAGCCCGCTGCCGGGGATCTTGATCCCCGTGCAGACGATGAGCTCGTCCCGCGCGGGACGCATCTCGCGGACCGCACGGCGCGATGCCGTCGCGCGTTTCCTCTTGCGCCCGCACTTGTCCACGGCAGGTACGGGCTTGACTTCGCCCCCGCTCGAGGATTTGTAGCGCCTGACTTCGTACCGCTCGTCCGCCAGGCCTTTTTCCCGGAGATGAGTGAGGAAGGTGTTTGCTTCTCGTTTTGGTTTCCGCATCGCGCGCCTCCTTGGGTGGGTGGATGATGGCGGCGAAGAACGCCCTCTCCCGGACGCCTTCCACCGCCCCTTTCCGGCCGGACTCGACCTCTCGGTGGCGCGGTGCGCGAAGGCGACTCTGCTACGGGAAGGGGAAGCCCGGGTCGTGGCCGTGAAGCTCTCTTTCCTCGTCATCCCGGCGCCAGGCGTAACGGCCCGTGCGAGAGGCCCACTCGAAACGCTCCTCCCGCCCGTCGGGGAGCGGGTAGCGGTTGAAGGCCGTCCAGTCCCCATGGCGGAAACCCCGCCACAGCACGCACGGGAGCGCCGTGAGGAGGCACCAGAGGGCCGCGCAGAACCAGACGGCCCCCAGGAGGCGGAGGCCGCTCCCGGCCGCGAGAGAGAGAATTGTGGCGAGGAGGGCGAGGGCGGGTCCCGCCAGGACGAGAGTTCTCTCGCCGCGGGATGGTTCGGGGTTCGTCACGGGCCGTTCCTCCGGTGCTGCGGGTGATCGGGAGGGCGAAAAACGCCCTCTCCCGGACGCCCTTCCGCCGCCCCCTCCCGGCCCGGCTCGGCCTCTTTCGGGTGCTGTGCGAGGCCCGTGGAGGCGCGCGCGATGAACGCCCCGGCGCCCGGAGCCGGATGATTCGCGCTTCGGACAAAATTTTTTTGCCGTACCCCCGCGCAGCCGGGCGTATGCGAGGGCGCGTATGGCGGAAAAGTGTAGGAAACCAGCTACAAAAAATCCTTGCAATCGAAATTTTTTGCTTTATTTTGTCCTGCTTGCGGGCGATTCGGGCCCCCGCCCGCATGCCGCCGGAGGAGCGATCGGGGCGAAATATTCGAACGCGAAGGAGAGAGCATATGAACGGGAAAGCCGGGAACGTTTCGGGCGGGCGGAAGCGCCGCCGCGTGAGCGGCGAGGCGGAAGACGGCGCGGGTCCGCAGGGGCGGTCGCATCCACAGCGCCTGGGAGGCTATTGATATGGTGGCATCCATCGGCGCCGTCGCCGCGCCGGCGCAGTGCGTCGCCTACTTCGAGCGCGACGACTACTACGCGAAGGACGACCCGCACCACCGGGATTCGAGCATCTGGCGCGGCAGGGGCGCGGAGGATTTGGGACTCACGGGTCCGGTCGACCCCGACACCCTCCGCTCCGTGCTCGAGGGCGTGGTGCCGGACGGTTCGGGACAAAGGCTCGGAAAAAGAGGCAAGGACGGCGTGATCCACCAC
>CAYTSP010000303.1:0-3965 GCA_964440505.1 uncultured Nitrospinaceae bacterium | reverse complement strand
TTCGAGAGAACGACGTTCAAGGCGAAAAGGTTCGTGGATTTGCGCGAATCGCGCGTATGAATACAAAGGGGAGGTGACAAGTGCGCGGCGTATCGATCATCGGAGCGGGCATTACGCCCTTTGGGGTGCGATCCGAGAGCCTGGTCGCCCTGGGCGCCATCGCCTGTAAGAACGCGCTCGAGGACGCCGGCCTCGCGCCCGAGCGAATCGAAGCGTTTTTCCTGGGGAATTTCGCAGGCCATGCCTTCGTCGGGCAAAACCACGTAGCGCCCATGGTCGCCCACGCGGCGGGGCTGGGCGCGATACCCTGCACCCGTCTCGAGGGCGCTTGCGCCTCGGGAGGGCTGGCCCTGCGCCAGGGGGTGCTGGCCGTGGCTTCGGGCCAGGTGGATTTCGCCCTCATCGCGGGGGTGGAGAAGATGACTTCCGCCGAGACGGACGAGACGGCCTCCATCCTCGCCGCCGCCGGGGACGTGGCGGTGGAGGCGAGCGTCGGCTCCACGTTTCCCGCTCTTTTCGGCCTCATCTCCCGGCGCCACATGCACGAGCACGGGACGACGCGCGAGGAGATCGCCCACGTGGCGGTGAAAAACCACGCCCACGGCAAGCTCAACCCGAACGCGCACATGCAAAAAGACGTGACCCTTCCCCAGGTGCTGGACGCCAAGCCCGTAGCCGAGCCGCTCGGGCTTTTTGATTGTTCGCTGATCAGCGACGGAGCTGCGGCCGTCGTGCTGTGCCCGTCTGAAACGGCTTCGGCGCATCACGAGAAACCGGTCGAGGTCCTGGCATCGGCGCAGGCTTCGGATTCACCCGCGCTTTCCGACAAGCGCGACATCACCTCATTCTACGCCACGCAAAAGGCGGGGGAGGAGGCCTTCTCCCAGGCGGGGCTGAGCCGCGAGGACGTCGACCTGGCCGAGATTCACGATTGTTTCACGATGGCCGAGATCATAGCGCTCGAGGATTTGGGGTTTTTCGCCAAAGGCGAGGGAGGCCGCGGCGCGCTCGAGGGGATGACGAAGCTCGGCGGCGCGATGCCGGTCAACACCAGCGGCGGCCTGAAATCGAAAGGCCATCCGGTGGGGGCGACGGGCGTGGCGCAAATTCATGAACTCACGCTTCAGTTGCGCGGAGAAGCGGGCGCGCGCCAGGTTCCGGGCGCCGGGGTGGGGTTGGCCCACAATCTCGGAGGTTCCGGGGCCACGTGCGCCGTGCACATCCTGGGGTCGACCTCCTGAACGGAGATCGCCCGGCTGGGCGTGCAGAAGGATGGATGATTGCTCATGGAGACGTTTGTTTGCGCCGGATGCGGGCGAATTTACCTGGAAAACTCCCAGCGATGCGGGCATTGCGGCGGCGATCTGGAGGAGAGACCGGCGTCGGGGCGGGGAATCGTCTACAGCTTCTCAGCGGTTCACATGGGAGCCCGGGGGATGCCGACGCCTTATCTGCTCGCGTTGGTTGAACTGGAAGAGGGAGGGCGAATTCTCGCTCGCCTGGCGGATGATGATGAAAGTGAGCCGTCGATCGGCGACAAGGTGGTCTTTTCCGGCCTTTCGGATACCGGGCCTGTGTTTCGGATGTTTTGAGGGCATGTGACGGTGAATTTGATCGACAAGGACGCGACTCGCGCCAAGGCGCTCTTCGTAGGCCGCCTCACGCCGGGCAGGGAGAGCATGCTCGCCGGCTTGCGGGACATCGGAATGAAGGCGCTTCATTTCGAGACCCCTTCGCGGGCGCGCGCGCGCATGAACTGGTGCGATTTCGTGCTGTATGGAGCCACCGGGCGCGAGGACATGGCCGCGATACGGAGAATCGGGGAAACGGGCAAGCCGGTCGCAGCGATTTTGCGTCCCGAGGACAAGGGCATCACGCCCTTGAGCATCCGATCGGGCGCGAGGAACGTTTTCGTAGACGAGGTGCATCCCGAGGAAGTATTCCAGTTCTCCCGGGTGCTGAGCGAGGAGGGCTATCTTCGCCGGGAAATCAGGTGGCTTCGCACCGATGCGCGCGAAGAGCAAGGCGGATGGCGGTTCGAGGGAACGAGCGCGGCGGCAGAGAGGCTCAGGCGCTCGATTCAACGGGCAGGGGCCAGGTTCGGGACGGTTGTCCTGGAGGGGGAGAAAGGGCTGAATTTCATGATCGTCGCCCGAGCGCTGCATGCCCTGCATCCGGGGTCGCGGCACCCGTTTCTGCATTGGGGGCCGAAGATGAGGCGCGCCTCGACGTTGGAAAAGGCCATCAAGCGGATGGAGGAGAAGCGTGGCGAAGAGGGGGATGTCGTCGAGAAGGGGGGCACGCTCTTCATCGAAGACGCCCAGCTCATGGGCAGGGATCACCAGAAGGCGCTGGCCAAGGTTTTGAGGAAAAAAAGCCTCTCGCAGGAGTTCCGCGTGATATTCGGCTGCACGCACGATCCCGAAAGGCTGATTCAGGACACGCTCCTCAAGCGTCTGTATCGCGAGGAGACGACACGCATCATCAAGATTCCACCGCTGCGCGAGAGGAAAAAGGATATTTCGCTCGTGGCCCAGGGGATTCTGGATGAATTCACGAGCCGCGTCGGACAGCCGAGGAGACGGATTACGCCTGCGGCGCTGGAATGGTTCTGCGGGCAAGAGTGGTGGGGGAATGAATCCGAACTCGAGATGGCCGTGTGCCGCGCATTCCTGATCAGCGAGGGCAACTCGATTTCACTCGATGATTTGGGCACGACTCCCCGGCGCCAGGCGCGCGGCGACATGGAGAGCTTTTTCAGGGAGAGACTCTCCTCGGTGATCGCCGCCCTGGGCGACGGAAAAGGCAGCGACTTCTATGAGCACACCATCCGCAGCGTCGAAAAGCCCCTGATCGAACTGGTGCTCCGCGAAGCAGGCGGAAATCGGACGCAGACGGCGCAGATTTTGGGGATGAGCCGCAACACGCTGAGCAGAAAACTCCAGGAATTCGGACTCACCAGGTCTTCTCCCTCCCGCCGGAGATAAATTCTTGGCGCCAGGAGGCGATGGGTTCGCCGCCGTCATCCTTGCGGCCGGCCAGGGCAGGCGCATGGGAACCGCTCTGGCGAAAGTGCTGCATCCGGTCGGCGGGGAGCCCATGATCCGCCACGTCGTGACCACGGCGAGAGAATCAGGCGCCCGGCCCATCGTCATCGTCGTGGGTCATCGGGCCCGAGACGTTCAACGGGCGTTTTCGGGCGATGACGGAGATATCGTCTTCGCCGTCCAGGAAGAACAACTCGGCACCGGCCATGCCGCCGAGGTGGGCTTGTCCGCCCTGTCCCCCGGGGCGAAACATCTATATCTCCTGTGCGGCGATGCGCCCCTGATACGAACCGTGACCCTGAGGCGGTTGGCGCGCCTTCATGGTGAGGCGCATGCGGCGGCCACCATGCTCACGGCCTTCGCGGGGAAACCGCACGGGTATGGCCGCGTGGTGCGTGAGGGGGCGGAACTCATCGGCGTGGTGGAGGAGGCGGACGCGACGGATGCCCAGAAATCAATTACCGAAATCAACACGGGCGCCTATGCCTTCGAGATCGCTTTTCTGCGGGCCGCCCTGCCGAGGATCAGGGCCGGGAACAACCAGGGGGAGTTCTATCTGCCCGATGTTTTCCCCATCGCGCGCGCCGAGGGCCGCGTTATCCTGGGCCTTGACCTGGTGACGCCCGAAGAGGGGCTGGGCGTGAACACGCAGGCGGATTTGCGCCGGGCGCAGGAAATCCACGAGGAGCGTAAATCCGGGGGCTGATGCGCGCAAAGCCGCCCGATTCGGGTCTGTTGAAAAAGTCCTCTTTTCAGGTGGTAGCGGGGATACCCGTCTTGACTGGAAAACCAACCCCCCCTACCCCCCTTGTCAGGGGGGTATAAAAAGGCGATGCGCCTCCGCCGGGGAGAGGGGGCTTTGTTTTTTCCTGCCCCCCTGTCAAGGGGCTGTTTTGATCTTACCCCCCTGACAAGGGG
>CAYTSP010000302.1:0-6914 GCA_964440505.1 uncultured Nitrospinaceae bacterium | reverse complement strand
CCCGAAGAGGGAGTAGGAAAAAGCAATGCCCCCTCTGCCCGGTAGGGGTTTTGTTCTTTTATACCCCCCTGTCAAGGGGGGGTAGGGGGGGTTGGTTTTACCCTCTCAGGGGACTTTTTCAACACCCCGTATATGAAGGTGCGATCAGCCGTCCAGGCCGAAAAATGCTTTATAGATGCCCTCGCGATGCGTCGGCGCATCCCGGCCATAGGCTTTTTCGTATTTCTGGGCCAGAACCTGATACAGGCCCAGCGAATTGCAGAAAAATGCGTTCGATGAGCAAACCAGCCAGATTCGATACACCCGGTAGGTGCGCTCGCCGACCAGTTCTTTTATTTTTTGCGCGTTCCGCTCGAATTTCTCATACCATTGCATACAAGTGCGGGCATAGTGGAGCCTCAGATTCTCCACGTCCAGAATCTCCCATCGCATACGCTCCATGACGTCCTGGATATGGGAGATGTTGTCCATCTCGCCGTTGGGAAAAACGTTGCGGCGCAGAAAATCGAACTGGCTCGTATGTTTCCAGAATTTATTGGTCGTGATCCCGTGGTTCAGGAACAAGCCCCCGTCCCGCAGACGTTTTCTCACCGAAGTGAAGTAGCTCGGATAATTCGCGATGCCGACGTGCTCGATGATTCCGATGGCGGAAATCTTGTCGAACGTCCTCTCTTCGGGGAAATCGCGGTAGTCCATGTGGTGGATCTCGCATCTGCCCTCGAGACCCTCGCGGCGAACCCAGTCCTGCCCCCATTTCGCCTGCTCGCGCGAGAGCGTCACGGCAGTCGCGTTCACGCCGTAGTGTTTCGCCGCCCATACCGCCAGCGAACCCCACCCGCAGCCGATGTCGAGATAATCCTCTCCGGGGGAGAGTTTCAGCTTTCTGCAGACGAGGTCCATCTTGTCGCGCTGGGCCTGGTCGAGATCGCCGTCTGGTTCGCGGTAATAGGCGCACGTGTAGAGCATGTTCTCGCACAGGAAGTGCTGGTAGAACTCGTTGGATACGTCGTAATGGTGTGAGATTGCCTCGGCATCGAACTCTTTTGTTCTCTCTTTAACCATAGCCGCCTCAATGTTGTTGTTGTATCAGCCTATTCCGAATGCGCCTTCCAGAACCAATCGGCGTCTGAGCCAGGCGTTGCCGCAAATGAATTTCGCCACGCCGAAAAGAACCTTGTCGGGAACGCGATCTATCAGCCTGTCGAGCATCCCTTCTCCGCCGCCTCCGTATTTCCCATAGAGCGCCTCGCCGTATTCGACGAGCCCCTTCCCCGTCTCCAGATACGCGTGCGCGGCCTCGGCCGCCATTTTAGCACTATGGACGGCGGGGCCGATGCCCTCTCCGCTGAAATCCTTGGCGAGTCCCGCGGCATCACCTATCAAGGCGAACCCGTCTCCCGCCGGCTTGCGGACATATCTGCGATGGACCGAATAGGCGTGGCCGCGGAATTTCGTGAGTTCGAGCCTGGCGGGCAGCCTCCCCGTTTCGCGGAATTTTTCGAGCAGAACATCGAGGCGCTCATGAACGCTCGGGCGCTTGCCGATGCAGCCCACGCCGATGTTCAGAAAATCTCCTTTTGTGAAATACCAGGCGTAGCCCTTGAAGTCGGGCTCGGCGAACAACTCGGGCAGACCGTAGTTGGGCGCCAGGGCGCGGAGCTTTTCAGCACCCACGTTCGTCTCGCTCTCCTGCGTCAGGACGACGGATTCCTTGGACGAGACGTCGCCGAAAGTTCTCGCGACGGGGCAGGTATGCCCTCCCGCTCCGATGACGACGGGAACATCTATTTTCTCATCGCCCAAATCAACGCGCATCCCACCCGCCGTCTTCTCCACGCCCCGGACGCGGACGCCCTCGCGCACCTCGGCGCCCTCTTCCTGCGCGCGCCTCAGGAGCCAGGTGTCGAACTGGCTCCTGATGATCCCGTAGCTCGCGGGTTCGCTCCATCTCGTCTCGAGCAGCTTGTCGTCATAGCCCACGAACACGCTTTGAAACGGCTGTATGGTATGGGGGTATTCTTCCGGCTTTAGCTGCAGGTCGGCCATCACCTGCTTCGTCACCCAGCCGGCGCAGAGTTTCACGCGCGGGAACGTCGCCGCATCGAGCACGAGGGCGCGGAGGCCGCGCTTCGCCAACTCCCAGGCGGCCGTGCTGCCCCCCGGGCCTCCTCCGACGACGATGACGTCCCAAATACTCATTCGGACAGTTTCCATATACGCAGGGCGAACATGAATTTCTGCATCGTGGTCAACTCAATCTCGTCGAAGCTGTCGGCCACCTTCATGACCTCGAACAAGTCCCCGTCGAGCTCGATATCTCCGTCGCAATACGCTTCGGCAAAAGCATCCGCCTGGGGATTCAGCAAAACACGCTTGAACGAATCCAGCGAAGTGAACGTCACCGTGACGGGGAGCACCTCGCGGCCCACCGAGAAGGCCGAGCCGTCCCACATGCGCAATTGGAGTCCATGCTCGATATCGCCGAAAATTTCCCGGAGAATCTCGGCGGCGCCGGACGCGGCGGATCCGCTCTTTACAGTAGATGTGTTCATGATGTCATCCTCCCATAGGGCGATAGGGGATGATTTGCTCGACTTGCTCTCTACACTGTAACTCGTCCATGACCTCGTGAAACGCCAGCAAGAAAAAAACAAGATACCCCAACCTTCATACCTTTTGAATTAACGCTCATCGCGCAATCTGTCAACCCTTTTTTTCGAATGGAGGGCAGGGCCTGCGCCCGAGGGCGTTTCTTCCGTGGCCGCCACTCCGGCGCATGACGGAATGGCGGCAAGCCGGGCATCCATTTACCGGGGCCGTTGATCAGAACGCCACCGGCCGGATTATGGAAAATGAAAGAATCCCCCGGTCCTCGAGGGGGGATGATTGCAAACCGCGCAAGGCCGAATTTCAATCCTCTTGCAACATTCAGGCGTTGTCCTTATATTGAAATCAGGAGCAAGTTCACAAGAACATGCGACACACTGCGATGAAGGCCGGGTTGACCGCCGCGCTCGCGGCTTCGACGCAGGGTCATCGAAAATACCGGTAAGGAGGTCTCCCGAATGGCGCGCAGATTCTTCTTACTGTCCATTCTTCCCCTGCTCGTTCTACTCCTCCCGAACGCCTCCCTGGCGAAGTACAAGGTCGTGTCCGTCCCGGGCGGGGGAACCATCACAGGCCGGGTGAGTTTCGAGGGGGAGCCTCCCAAGCCCGTCAAGTACATCATCACCAAGGACCAGCACGCCTGCGGGGAGGGCCAGGTCACCCGCCAGGAGGTGGACGTGAAAGGCGGCGCCCTCAGAGGCGTGATCGTCTATCTCGACAAGGTGAAGAAGGGCAAGGCGTACCCTAAGGGAATCCAGAGCGTCGTGGTGGACCAGAAGAAGTGCGCCTACCTCCCCTACCTCCAGGTCGTCGCCGAGGGGGGCAAGGTCACCATCCTGAACAGCGACGCCGCCCACCACAACATCCACACCTACGAGATCATCGGCCGGGCCAAGCGCTCAATGTGGAATATCTCCCAGCCCAAGCAGCGGAAGAAAGTCGTCCGCAGGGCCAAGGTCCGGCGCAGCCCCATCGTCCGGATCGAGTGCGACGTGCACAACTGGATGAAGGGGTTTCTCTTCGTGGCCAGGAATCCCTACTACGCGCTCGTGAGCGGGGACGGAAGCTTTGAGATCAAGGACGTGCCTCCGGGGAAATACTCCCTGCGGGCGTGGCACCCGGCCCTGGGGGTCAAGAAGAAAAAAACCAGCATTTCCGCCGGAGGGAAGAAGACGGCCGACTTCACGTTTTCTTCGAAATAAGGCCGGATTTCCGGCGTTGACGGGTCAGTCGTCGAACAGGAGATGATGCAGCTAGCCGTGGGGGGTGGTAAGCATGGACTTACTTCGCGCTGTATGGTGTCGGGCGCTATGCGGAATCCTGCTGAGCGCCTGGGTTTTTCTTCCTGCCTTGGGCTGGGGGGCTTCTCTCTCACCCTTGCCGGCGCCCAAGGCCCAGAAGCCCGCCCAGACCGAATTGGGCCGGCATCTGTTCTTCGATCCCCGGCTGTCGGGCGACGGGGGAATCAGTTGCGCCACCTGCCATCAGCCCGCCAGGGGATGGGGCGACGGGCAGAGTCTTTCCACGGGCTATCCCGGCAGCAAGTATTTCCGGAACGCCCAGACGCTCCTGAACGCCGCCTACAACAAGCGCGTCTTCTGGGACGGCCGCCTGAGCGGGGCGGATCTCCCCACGCTCGTCCGGGATCACTTGACGGAAGCCCACTTCATGCTCGTGGACGGACGCCTGTTCCCCGAGCGGCTCAAGCAGGTTCCCCTGTATGTGAAGAAATTCAAGGAGGCCTATGGAGGGGAGCCTTCCTTCGGCGGGACGCTCAAGGCCATCGCCGCGTTCCTCCATACCATCACCTCGAGGAACGTTCCTTTCGATGCCTACTTGAAGGGCGACAAGAAGGCCATCTCCGACCAGGCGAAACAGGGCCTCGCCCTGTTCGAGGGGAAGGCAGGGTGCGCCCAGTGCCATAACGGCGCTCTTTTGAGCGATGGCGGATTTCACGCGCTCGGCGTTCCAGAGAACGAGCAGATATTCAAGGACCCCCTGCGCCATATCACGTTCCGCCGGTTCAACAAGGTCATCGGCGTTCCGAATTTCATGAACCTGAGGGCCGACCCGGGCCACTACGCCGTGACCAAGGAAGAGAGCGACCGGGGCAAGTTCCGCACGCCGACCCTGCGCGAAGTCGCAAGGACGGCGCCCTACATGCACAACGGCGCGCTCGCCACGCTTGAGGACGTCGTCGCCTTCTATGACAAGGGCGGCGGGAGCGGCCCGAACAAGAGTCCGCACTTGAAGCCCCTGGGCCTTAGCGCGGATGAGAGAAAGGCCCTGGTGGAATTTCTGAAAACGCTTTCCGGCAAGGCGGTAACTGCTAAGGAGCCGAAGATTCCCGATTATGAAATCCGCAAACTCGGCGATAATTGAGGAGACGGCCATGAACGCGCGAATCAAGAATTGCTTCCCGGGTTTCACGATGGCCGTCTGCTTCATCGCCGCTCTCCTGATCGCAGGAGCGGGCGCGGCCCAGGAGGGGAAATTCCCTCCGCTGGGACCCCTGCCACCTGTTCCGGTTCCGGCGGACAATCCCATGTCGGCCGCCAAGGTGGCGCTGGGCAAGCTCCTCTTTTTCGACGCCCGCCTCTCGGGAGACGCCAGCACCTCGTGCGCCTCCTGCCACAGCCCCGAAAGCGGTTGGGGGGACGGCGGCGATCTGAGCCGGGGCTACCCGGGCACCCAGCACTGGCGGAACTCGCAGACAATCCTCAATTCCGCCTATTACGCGAAGCTGTTCTGGGCCGGCGAGTCTACGAGCCTCGAAGCCCAGGCCAAGAGCGCCGCCACGGGCAACGTGGCGGGCAACGGCGACACGATGATGATGGAGGAGCGTCTGCGCCAGATCCCCGAATACGTCAAGCGCTTCCGCGAGGTGTTCGGAACCCCCTGGCCGACCATCGACGACGCATGGCGGGCCATCTCGGCGTTCGAGCGCACCGTGGTTTCCCGTGCGAAGGACGTGCCGTTCGACCGCTACACGAAAGGGGACAAGAAAGCGCTTTCCGAGAGCGCGAAACGCGGGCTGGCGCTTTTCCGCGGAAAGGCGGGGTGCGTCCAGTGCCACAACGGCGCCCTCCTCTCGGATGAGGACTACCACAACATAGGTGTTCCCAGGAACCCCGCGTTCGAGGAAGACCCCTTGAGACAGATAACGCTCCGCTATCAGCACGTGATTCGCGGCGTTCCCGAATCCGTCTACCGGAAGGCGGATCGTGACCTCGGGCTCTTCTACACCACCAAGCGCAAGGCCGATAAGGGGAGATTCCGCACCCCCAGCCTGCGGGAGCTCAAATACACAGCGCCCTATATGCACAACGGCGCATTTTTCGAACTGGATGAGGTCATCGATTTTTATGACGAAGGCGGGGGGCAGGACGCGAACAAGAGTCCCCTCATCAAGAAACTGGGGCTCTCGGACGAGGAGAAGGAGGATCTGCTGGCCTTCCTGGAATCGCTCTCGAGCGATGAGCCTTTGCTAATGAAACCCCCTGAACTGCCGCCGTACGCGGCCATGCCGTAAGGAGGAATCCATGACTCAGGAAGCCAAGGAAACCCGGCCCTGCATCTCGCGGCGCGCCTTTCTCCTGGCCGGCGGAACCGCCATGAGCATCGTGCTGGTCGAGGGCATCCCCGGCCTGGCCGGAGCGGCCCTGCAGAGGGCCGAGTATCCCCGAAAGAAAATCGGCAGGCTAAGCGCCCTCAAAGTCGATGCGCCGCAATACTTCCAGTATCCGTGGAAGGACGTCTTCTCGGGATGCATGCTGGTCAAGCTGGGCGTGGCGGCCGGCGGCGGCGTCGGCCCCGGAAGAGACGTGGTGGCGTTCAGCACCCTTTGCACCCACATGGGCGGCCCCCTCCAGGGCACATACAACGCGCAGTACAAGGCCATCGGCCCGTGCCCGTTTCATCTAACGACCTTCGACCTGATGAAGCACGGCATGGTCGGGGCGGGGCAGGCCACCGAAAGCCTCCCCCAGGTGGTTCTGGAGACCCGCGGAGACGACATATACGCCATCGGGATGATGGGCCTCATTTACGGTTATCACTCGAACCTTGCGCCGGTGCAGCGCTGAGGAGGACGCATCATGGCAGGAAAGGTAACCAGCTACTACCTTGCGGAAGACAGTGTCCCCCTCCCGCCGCCGGACGCGGAGGTTTTCACCACGGCATGCGACTACTGCATCGTGGGCTGCGGGTACAAGGTCTACCGCTGGCCGATCGGGCGCGAGGGCGGGCCCAAGGCCTCTCAGAACGCCCTGCGCGTCGATTTCCCCACCGCCATCATGAGCGGCGGC
>CAYTSP010000301.1:0-8088 GCA_964440505.1 uncultured Nitrospinaceae bacterium | reverse complement strand
TCAAAACGTAGCCCTTCTCCGCCGCGTACATCAGCGCCGTCCAGCCGCGCTTGTCGCGCGCGTTCGCGTCCGCTCCCGACGCAAGCGCCGCCTCCAGACCGGCCACGTCTCCACCCTGAACCGCCTTGTGAAGCGCGTCCGGACTCACAGCACCCGTCACCGGACGTCCGCCTATTGCTACTTCTTCCGCTTTCTTCCCCACCTTCGCCACATCTTTCAGTGACGGCCGCCCCGGAAATCGCGCCACCGACAGCTCCGCTTCTTTCGAACCCGTAAGCGATGCATCCTGCTCCTTGTTGATATCCTCAGCCGCATCCGTCATGTGAACATCCAGATACGCCTTCACCTCTCCTGCGGTTATCCGCCCGTCCCCATTGCTGTCCGCACCGCCCCAGAGCCCGTTCAACAGATGGTTCGTGAACAACCCGTGACGCGCCTTATCGTCCCATGACGCAACCTGCTTTCCGCTCGCAGCCGTCAGTATCGTCACCCCCCGGTCGATGTCTTCGGGCAACGGGGCGTCAACGCGCATCGCAGACACGTTCTTGATCAGCATCCCCGCGTGGCTTGCTCCCGAAAAACACGCATCCAGATACACCACCACCGAACGCGCCCTCTTCATCATCTTCCCCAGGTTCGCGTACAATACGTCGGTCGAATAGCCCGACAACTCCATCGCCTCGGGCTTCGCGTCAGTGGGCACCAGGTAACCCCGCCTGTCGATCAGACCGGGCGCGCCATGGCCCGAATAGAACACCACCACGTCCGAGCGGTTTCTCTTGTCCAGCTTCCGCCAGAGGAGCCCCTTGAAATAGCGTTCACTGCCGAATACGTCCCTCATCTGCTTGCGCTCCGCATCAGGCAGCCAGATGATGCGTTTCGGGTTAAATCCCAGAAACTCCGTCACATACTTCCTGAATGCCTCCGCATCGCGCTTCGCATACTTCACTTGATCAGCATGAGCGTAGTCCCTGTTGCCGATGATCACCGCAACACCGTAAGGGTTGCGCACCGCAGCTTCAGCGGCAGTACATGCGAGGGCGGCGCACAAGACAGTCAGCAAGATCCGGTGTGGAGAAAACATGCGCATCATCCAGACCCTCCTTGGTTCCTCATAACTGAACGTTTCTCACCTAAAGCTTTCAATTCGAGGTGCCCGATTAGGGACGCCGTCCACCGCCTCGTTCCCCAAGGTTATGCGAGCGCGGACAATGGAAACCCCAAAACCTTTCAATCCAGTGAGCAACGCCTCATCATTTAATCCTTTTTCATCCTTAAGTAGTTGTTCCACATCCTCGGAGCGAACCGGCGCCCAGACCGCCGTGACACGCCAAGTCCAGGATTCTTCGAGATAAAGTGGAAGTTCCTGGAATAGGCGCAAGCCTTCATCCGTCAAACTCCCCGATGCCATGCGCCGTATGGACGAGGGTCTGGAAGGAATTTTTTCTCTTGAGAGAAACTCCAGAGAAAGCCATACATGGCCGCCTTTTCCGCCTGCATTCACCACGGTAAAGCCACATAACGAGCGCAACTTGTCAATTTGGTAAGCCGCGCCTGAAGCAGCGACGGGAGTATCCTTCATACCAACACGCCGAAAGCGAAGTCCGGCGCAAGCGCCGCCGTCCGCTGGCCGCCTCGCCAGAACCACTATCTCCGGCGTCTGCGGGATGAGTAGACCTTCACCTAATCTTTTCCGGTACAGTGCCGCAAGGTGGGGCAAGGCAAAACCATCGAGCGAGTGCCCGAGTTCGAGATAACGCCCCTTGCGCAGGAGTTCGTCCCAGCCCCGCTCGGCACTTAGCCAAGCGAAATATCCCGCGCCAGCAGCAACAGCCAAGATGCAGATTACAAGCGCCGCCACGAGGCGGACCCGATTACGTCTCTTCAGAGGCTTCGCCGCGGTGCTGGCTGTAGAGACGGGCAGGGTGGCTCTCGAATCGAGCAACGCGAAAATTTCCGGCGTTTCGGAAACGGCATGCAGCGTCACGCGATTATGCAAGGAAAGACGCTTGAGCGCGGCGTCAGCCTCTTCCCTGTTGGATTCCGGCGTCAGGAGCAACACGCGGCGGCCCGCCGCAGACTCTTCATCTATGCGCTCTGCGAGGCGCTCCACCTTCTCCGCCATATGGGCGACGGCCCGGACCTCGGCCCTTCTATCCGCGTTGGCGGCGAAGGCGACCTCGCCGGTCGCAAATATCGCCGTCTCAGCCGCGTCTTCGCGCATCGCGAGGCGGTTTTCCGTGAGGAGGAAGTGCGCGACCCAGGCACCCAGCATCCAGCTCGAACCGCCATCGATCCTCTGATCCAGATCGAGCCTGTAGGCCTCCGCCCCCGATAGTTCGCGGACGTGATCCCGCACGAAATACGTGTACGCCCCCGTGATGGGAAGCCGCGTCGTGGTCCCGTCGAGACACACAGCGGATAGGGCTGCCTCAGCCAAACCTTCTTCTGCTGCGAGGCGCTGCACCAAGGCAGGACCTTCCGTCGTGGCAATGTATACCCGGGCATCCGTCATGGCGGCTCCGTCAGGTCAGAGCGAGTCTCGATGCGGGGTCGCGGAGCGCGCGAACGACTGGCGAATCGCGATGTTCGACAAGCTGATAGACCCCGTCGATATCCTCTGGCAGCGCCGTGCGCACGGGGGCGCCTTCGCCCGGAAAGACGACCAGCACCGAAGGTTTGACGTCTCTGCCTTCCGCGCAACGGATCAGCACATAGACCTGATCACTCTCGGTGCTCGAGGGGAGAATCTCAATTGAAAACCCGTCTTCCGCGCGCATATCTAGCCCCTCGCCATCTGCAGCCGCCGCAGCGACGGGGAACCAGCAAATCGCCGCGTCGTGCACCAACGCTTCGAACGTCGCACGAATTCCCACATCCGCAGCGAGCGCGGCTTCGATGCCTTCGTCCATCGTCCCTGCTGGATTGAAAGCTGCGGCATGGATTTCGTCGAACCGAGGCCTGCGGGCTACGATGTCTGCGGGCCCATGAGCGTGCACCAGATCATCCGCAGCCAATTCAACCGCAAGGCCAAGGCGCAACGTCTCACGTTCAACTTCGGTCATCTCGCACCATTTCGGGCTCACGGGGCCGTCTCCTTTTCCGCTGCTCCGGCGGACCTGTAGATTCGAATAAACTGCGCGCGGAACACTGGTTCGTCCTCTCGCTGGCGCGCCGCCCACTTTTCCTCGGTCGTGAGCCTCTCGCAAAGCGGCGAGAGCCGCTCACGTAAGGTGAGTATTGCAGGCACGGCATTGCGAAGTGCCTCCACCGCTCTGGATTCCCGGGCGCGTATCCCCTCGAACCCCTTGCGCCTTATGTCCTTGAGCACGCGGCGTCCCCTCGCAAGCGTGGCGAAATCAAGTTCGCTCGCCGAACCGTTTTCCCCGCCCAAGAGAATGTAGGCCGCCGCAGCGACGAGGTCGTCCAGATATTCGAGAAGCTTCGTGTAGGAGACCGCCTCGTCCTCGTAGTGAATCTCCAGGGGTTCTTCGATCACCGTCGCCAAGTCGACGTCCTTCATCCTGAGCGCCTGCGAAATGCGCCCCTGCGCGTGGCCGAAGCCTGCATCTCTCAGCAGAGAGCGCGCAAGAGCCGCCACCACACCCCCGTGAACAGCGATAAGCGCGAGCCGCCTCGCTTCGCCCACAAGCAGAAATTTAATACCCGCGCTTTCCAACTTCTCGATCGGTGAAAATTCCTCCTCACCTTCCGCACCCCATACCACCCTCGAGAGGGAAGTCGCGCGCATCCTGTCCAGTTCCGGCGAGGCGGGATCGGGAGGCTCGTACCACTCGCCTCCCAATACCAAGCCGACCGTGTCAAGGTCGCCACCGAACGTTTCGTCTCGCAGGGCGTCCTTGAAGCGAAGAAAAGCCCGGAAGGTCTTGCGGTACGTAAAAAACCCCGAAGCCGGGTCCAACGATGCGGCTCGCCAGAAATCAAGGATCGCCTCATCGTTGATGTCCTCGGGGCCAAAATCATCCCCTCCACAGCGCTTTAAGAGAAACTCCACAATCTCATCGAAATCGCGGCTTTCCTGCACTGGGCGGGTATGCTCTCGAAGCCAGGCGTAAAGCGTTCTCGATAAGGCGTTAGCCGCTTCCTGGAGCTCCTTCCATTTTAAATGCGGACGCAACAGAGGGGCCACGCCTTCTCGTACGACGCCGTAACCCAACGTGTTCAGCAGAAACTCCATGAAGGCCACGAGAAGCGGCATCGCGCCATAGAAAATCCGGACGGGTTCCGTGCGGCCCTCGAAGCTCAGCGCCACGTGGTCAGAGGCAGCAACGGCCGGCTCTCCCTCTTCGGAGAAGGACAGGCGCGCGCGCATCCAGCCCGCTGCCCAGTCAGACCGTCCCGCCCGGGACGCGCAGAAAAAATCGAGCCAGCCGTAGCGCTCTCCCGACCGGGTCGAAGCCAATTCGGCGCAACGCACCAGATGACATAGCCGGAACACGAGCGGTTCGTGCGACCTGCCTTCAAGTATCTTCCCCGCCAAGCGTTTGAGAATGGATTCGGGATACTTAGGTTCCCCGGCCTCGCCGATACGGGCGAGGTCCCAGAACACTCCCTTGAGCACTTCGTCCGCACCATGGCTGATGTCGCGCGTCATAGCCGAAGTTCCCCAATCGCCGTAATCTTAATCTAGAAGAAGCGGGTCGATACGCAACAGGGTCGGCTTTCACCGAAGGGTAACGGTTCGATCCGCACCTCTACATCATACCACATCTCACCGGTCCCGTTGGTTTCCTGATGGACCTCGCGGTATTGGTGCACAGACCGGCCCTTATCTTCAGAAAACCGCGATGCACGAACGCCGCGCTGGCGGACATCTTCTATTAGCGCCGCTATCTTCTCGTCCTTCTGGTGGTGCCGCCACCACTCCATCACATCTGCCACGTAGCCAATCGTCCGCTCATTTGAGACAGGGCCGCTCTCGCATCTCACAAGCGGGCCACCCCGGTAGTGCGAGAGAGCCAGATCCCATCTTTCCTCGTAGTGACGATACAAACGCTCCAGCAACGTGACGCCGATCCCCGCGTTGGCTCTGGTGCTCCGGAGCCCGTGAGCGCGCACCCCGAGTTCTCCCCGGGCGACTTCGGGCGAAATCCCCATGACGCCGATCCACCCTTTGAAGCGCTCCCCGCGCCGTCCCTCACCTGCTCGCGCCACAGCCAGCGCCAACTCGGGCGGCACAGTGCTCTTGAGCGCCGCTTCCACGATGACGCGCTGCTTCCATTGTGCATATCCACTCGCCCGCGCATCCCCGGCGAGGGTGAGCACAAATATCACGGCCAAAGCGGCCATGCCGTAAGCCCGGAACATTTTCGCTCCTCCACAGGCCCGGCGGACCGGGCCCTCGTTGAAAAGTGTGGTGAACATAGTTAGTATCCTCTTCAGTCGCTCACGCCCCAGCGGCGCTCGTCACCATTTTAATGGAAGCACCGGGGGCGAATTTGCGCCGTCATGAAATATATTGAAAGGCGCAAAATTGCCATCGAACCGATTCAATTATCTTTGGGCATGTGGCTGGTTGATGAGAGGCAACGGCCATTTTTCGCCCAGACGCCGAAAGCCACCATCAAGTAAGTGAGGAAAGAACTAACCAGAGACGAACCCAGACAAAACCTGCTTCCCATCGCTTCATCCGCAGCGATAATATGGGGAAGCCGCCTTGAAATTCACACCCTAACCGGTATGGCCGGTTCCAGGCTAGTAGGCGACCAAGCTTCCGTGCACCCAGCGGTCCCTGTACCAACTCTCGGTGTAGAGCGTCTTGCTCGTCTCGCGCGTCTCCACGAACATGTTCCCAGGCATCGGTTTGCCGGAAGGTTTTGCGGCACGCGCCGCTTTGATAAACGCGGCTACCTCGGCGAGCGTCAGCTGCTCACGTTTCGGCGCGTCGAGATGTGCAATGGCTTGCGTCGCCGCTGCCTTCAACTGCCGAGACCACACTTTCCGGAACAGCCCGACACTACCGAACTCATCGCCTGTGCTGATCTCGCCGTTGATGGCCACTATATAGCCCACGGCCTTTGGATGGCCTTCCACTAACCCGCTCAAAGCTTTTTCATAGCTCACCAGTTCTGACTCGAGACGCTTGTTCTCGAGCGACAGTTGGAGGCTCGAGTGAGATTCCTTATCGGCGACTTCCGCTTGAAAGTATTGGCTCAATCCTCGCTGTAAGAAATAAACCCCATCCCACACCTCGCTCTGCAGGCTTCGCTCTCCACGCAGCCGCCGCGACCTTAACTGCTCCTCCCTGGGCGCGGTCCTGCGGCACATCTTTTTCATGATAGCAATTCTGCCGCCCTTCGAAGGCATGCTGCGTTCGGACATCGAAAACTCGCCTACCTACTCCCGACCACGCCTGGACCATCGGCCCCTCTCGACGCAAAAGGCGCCGATAGGAAGATAGCCTGAGTTCGGGGGAATAATGATACTGTAGACTAAGACGCGGTCCTGCTTGCCGCCCTTGACGATGTCGCCCGCCTAGATGAAGACATCGCGCTCGCCCAGATTGCGCACCATGAGCCGCTCGACGTCCCCGGTTTCGATGACTTTGACGAAGCCCTTCCTCATCGCCTCGCCCAAGGTAAACGGCACGGGGCCATCCTTCCGGCCCTCGCGGTGAATCAGATAGATGGCGAGATTTTTCTGCGTGTAGGGACCGCTCAGGCGATAGTCCTTGCCCGCTTTGGCGGTAGCCGCTTGCGGCGACCCGACTACGATGGCGCAGGTTGCCAGAACAGCCAATCCATACTCCAAAATGGTTTCCATCCAAGCCATACCCAGCGAACTTGGCCCTTGTTAATATGTGTGGTGAACATAGTCTTTTCCTCTTCT
Organism: uncultured Nitrospinaceae bacterium; assembly: GCA_964440505.1. GTDB lineage: Bacteria > UBA8248 > UBA8248 > UBA8248 > UBA8248 > Bin107. The sequence goes on along the minus strand of CAYTSP010000301.1, from coordinate 1,239 downwards.
CTCGCTCACGCCCCTGCGACGCTCGTCACCAGTCTACTAGAAGCATCGGAAGCGTATTTGCACCGCCTGGGAACAAAAACCTACCGGGCTTGGGTTTGGAGGCGCTCAGGCAAGATGTCATTGCCACGCTCTGGAAGCGATCGCCTAAAAGAAATTCTAATGAGCACGGAAAACGCTCCACAGTAGGGACGTGCCAAAAGATGATGTGGTGATGTACTTCGAGCGCCGGACCGGTCTAGTGAGCACGATCCGGGATTGTATCGCTCAACTTCGTCTCCCGATTGCATGCTCCAGATGAGAAATCTCAAAAAATCCGGCCAAGGGGCTTCGCCCTTTGGGCCATTGAGACAAAGTAAAGAAGTAAGAATTCAGGGCTCAAGCGTCAAGGCTACACGAAACCCGACGAGATCATTCCGGTTTAAAATTGAAAAAATGCCGCGCCCCGCAGCGCGCAGACCACTCGGATCGTTGAGCCAAGAACCTCCGCGCACAAAAGGAGTCATACAGTTATGGCGTATCGTATCGCTCTTATCATCAGGAATAGGATTCTTGCAATTTGAAAATATTTCCCAGACATTTCCGTGCATATCGTGCAAATCGAACGCATTAGCCTTAAACGAACCCACGGGTGCCGTTTGACTCCTATCCCAAAGACTGCCGCAGCCGTCGCAATTCGCACGGTTTTTTCCGATATCGTCTCCCCAACTGTACCGGGTCTGCGTCCCCCCGCGCGCCGCGTATTCCCACTCTGCCTCGGAGAGCAGGCGGTATTGTTTCCTCGTCTTCGCAGAAAGCCACTTCACGTACGCTTTTGCGTCGTTCCAGCTCACGTTAATAACCGGGCGGCGGCCGCGCCCCCAACCCTCATCACCCGGCCGATGGCCGCTGCACCCACCATCCGCAACGCACGCATCCCACTCGGCGAACGTCACCTCGTACTTGCCCACAGCGAAGGGTTTTGCGATCGTTACCCTGTGGTGGGGGCCTTCATCGTCATCCCTGCCTTCCTCGTCCGGCGGAGATCCCATCATGAACGAACCGGAAGGCACTACCACCATCTCGGGACATTCCGGACAGTCCCGGAATTTCCGACCCGCTCGTTCTCGTTCGGCCTTCTCACGCACCTTTCTCTCCGCCTCTTCTCTTGCCAGACGTTCTCGTTCTGCCGCCTCACGCGCCCTCCGCTCAGCCTCTGCTTTTTCCCGGGCTTCCCTCTCCCTGCGCTCTCGCTCGGCTTTC
>CAYTSP010000300.1:0-2989 GCA_964440505.1 uncultured Nitrospinaceae bacterium | reverse complement strand
CTTCTACCCACTACAAAGGAGGTTATTCAACAACCCCCTCAAGGGTGGGAGTAATTTTTCTCCCTCATCGGTCGAGAGCACCCGTCGATACGGAGGCATGCAAGACGAGGAAAACGATCCCGCTCCCAAGGCCGGGTTTTTCAACAACCCCTATTTCGGGCAAAGATTCTCGGGGCCTCTGAACTTCTTCTCCGCGTACTCGGCCCGGAGTTTCCCCGCATCGCCCGTGAGCGCGTGGACGACTTCCGCCACGACGGCGTCCGCCTTAGGCTGAAGCGCTTCCCTCGCAGGAGCGGCCAGGGGATGGTCCATCTCCACGATGGGCAGTCCGCCGTAGCCCTGCCTGCGCGCTACCGCGCGGCCGCTGTGGCTGAACCCACGGCTCACGATGACGCAGGCGGGGCTTCCCAGCCGCTCAATCCGGACCGCGTCGCGGACACTCCACGAGGTGGATGAGCCTCAGTGCCCCACGCCGACCAGCACGGCGTCGCAGCGCGCGTTCAACTCCTCAAAAATTTCAGGGGATGCCGGCTGAGCGAGGTGGTGCTTGCGGCGCTGGATGACTTCCTGAACGCCGGCTAACTCTCGTAGCTGGTCGCGCACCCTGTCCAGCACCCAGTCGGAGAATTCCTTGTTGTTCTCCAGAATCCCGAGAGCAGCGCCCTCCAGCGTCTTAGGCCTGGGCTTCAATGCCTCATCGGGTATTCTCGGGATACCGGCGGGAGAGATGACGTCCGTATACATCTCCTCATTCATCGGATTCTCCCGGTCCGGCGCGCTATCTGCCCGTGAAGACGGGCTTTCTTTTTTCCATGAACGCGGTGCGGCCCTCTTTGTAATCGGCGCTGTTGAAGCATTCCTCGGAAAGCCGGGCGATCATATCGAGATCGCGGTCGGCGCCGTCTTTCACCACCTCGCCGATGGTGAGCTTGGACGCCTTGACCGACAGCGGCGCGTTGTTCGCGATGGTGGAGGCCATGTCCACCACGTAGCCTTCGAGTTCATCCACGGGCACGACTTCGTTCAACAGCCCGATTTCGAGCGCCTTCGCCGCCGGGATGCGCCTGGCCGTGAAGAGAATCTCCTTCGCCTTCGCAGGCCCCACGAGGTCGACGAGCTGTTTCAGGTTGTCGAAGCCATAGGCGATGCCCAGACGCCCGGCGGGGATGCCGAACTGCGAATCATCCGCCGCGACCCGGATGTCGGCGTTCAGCGCGATGCCCAGCCCGCCGCCCAGGCAGTAGCCCCGGATCATGGCGATGAGGGGCTTTTTCATGCTCACCATAATCTGCTTGGCTTCTTCGGATATCCGGGTGTATTCGGCGGCCTGCTCGGCGTTGCTCCTGTTCTTCTCGAACTGGGAGATGTCCGCGCCCGACACGAACGCCCTATCGCCCGCGCCCTTCATCACCACGACGCGGACGGCGTCGTCGGCCTCGTAATGGTCAAGTATTTCGGCGATGGCGCCCCACATCTCGAGCGAGAGCGCGTTCCTGCGCTCGGGGTTGTTGAAGATCATCCAGCCGATGCCGCCGTCCACCTCGAAAGCCATCTTCTCCGTCGATAACTGCATTCCATGCTCCATACGCTGCGCCCCCCGAGGGGGCAGGATTGTACTTAGACGATGCCTTCATCGCGCAATTGACTCATCGCTTCCGCATCGTAGCCCATTTCCTTCAAAATCTCCTCCGTATGCTCGCCCACCTCGGGCGTCGAGTTGCGCATCTTCTGCGGCGTTCGCGTGAGCTTCACGGCCTGGCCCACGATCTTTATCGGCCCCATCTCGGGATGCTCCACCTCGGGCGACATGTTCAGCCCCTTGACCTGGGGGTCGGCGAACGTCTGATCGACCGTGTAGATGGGCCCGCAGGGGATTCCCGCCTCGTTCAGTATCTCGATCCACTCCGCTCCCGGCTTCGCCCGCGTCCGCCGGGTGATGGTCTCGTGCAGGACCTCTTTGTTCTCGAATCGCTTCGGCACGCTCGCATAATCGGGATTCTCGAGGAGTTCGGGCATTTCCAGCGCGCCCACGAGGCGCTCCCAGAGATGCTGGGGGCCGGACTGGATGATGATCCGCCCGTCTGCGGTCTCGAAAACGCCCGCCGGCAGAAATGTGGGGTGGTTGTTCCCCTGCTGGGTGGGCACGTCCTCGAAAAGCAGGTATCTCGCGGCCTGGAAATCCATCATCTGGATCTGGGCTTCGAGAAGCGAGGTGTGCACCCATTGCCCCTCGCCCGAGACTTCGCGCTCGAGCAGGGCGATGAGAATCCCCTGCGCGAGCATGAAGCCCGCCGAGAGGTCGGCGAGCGGAATGCCCACCCGCATGGGACCGCCCCCCGGCTTGCCCGTGATGGACATGAGGCCGCTCAGTCCCTGGGCTGTCATGTCCAGCCCCGGCCGCTTGTGGTAGGGCCCCTCCTGACCGAAGCCGGAGATGCTCCCGTAGACGATGCGCGGGTTCACCGCGCGGCACGCCTCGTAATCCACGCCCAGGCGGTGCTTCACGTCGGGCCGGTAGTTTTCGATGACGACGTCCGCACCCTCCACCATGCGGAAGAATATCTTGCGGCCCTTCTCCTCGCGCAGGTTGAGGGTCATGCCCCTCTTGTTGCGGTGTAAGTTCTGCGCCTCATAGCCGCCCCGGGGCTGGGCCATGTTGTCCGAAAAACCGCTCGCGGGCGGCGCCTCTATCTTGATGACGTCCGCCCCCCAGTCCGCAAACTGGCGGACCGCCGTGGGGCCCGCGCGCGCGCGGGTGAGATCGAGAACCTTGAAGCGGGACAGGGGTAGTGAATGATTCTGCACGAACGCGCTCCTGTGAAAAAAATGCAGCGATTCAGGAATAAGGGAGATTCATCCGCCCATAAGGTAGCAGAATCGAGCGCGTTTGCGCAGTGGGCGAGGGGGTGAATTTCACGAATTCAGTACGCACATCTCTATCGGCGAGAAAAGGGCGCACAGAGGGAATTTTTCTGGTCGGGGCGAGAGG
>CAYTSP010000299.1:0-4747 GCA_964440505.1 uncultured Nitrospinaceae bacterium | reverse complement strand
GATTGGTTCCCGCCAATGACGAGGAGATGAAAAGCCGGAGTATTGCCATTCTGTTTGAGAATGGATTCCGGCTTTCGCCGGAATGACGGCGGTGGTCAATTCCGACTGATGAGGGAGGAATCGACCGAGCGAGGAGGGGTTATTCAACAACTCCCTCAAGGGGGGAGTGAAATAACCTTCTTGTCGACGGATCGGCTTACCAATGACCCCGTAACGGCGTAGGGACAGGCCCCCGTGCCTGTCCTCGTTTTACATCCAACACGTAATGGACAACCACGGGGGGTTGTCCCTGCGTTTTCCAAGAAGCGAAAGAATTCCAAATTCCGCAAGGGACGCATATATGCGTCCCCTACAAATGAAACCTTTGCTCTGCTCGCTCGCGCCTACTCGTCCTGGTACTGCTGGAGGCTCTGGAGGACGGAGATGTCCTCGAGCGTCGTGGTGTCGCCCACCTGATCGGCACCCGAGGCGATGTCGCGCAGGAGCCTGCGCATGATCTTGCCGCTCCGCGTCTTGGGCAGCGCGTCGGTGAAGCGCATGTAGTCGGGCCGCGCGATGGCGCCGATCTCCTTGACCACCCACTCTTTCAGCTTTTTCTCGAGCCTGTCGTTCCTCCTGTTCGAGCCCTTCATGGTGACGAAGGCGGCGATGCACTCGCCCTTGATCTCGTGCGGGATGCCCACGCAGGCGGCCTCGGCCACGTCGGGGTTCGCCACGAGCGCGCTCTCGACCTCCATCGTGCCGAGGCGGTGGCCCGAGATGTTGATGACGTCGTCCACCCGGCCCATGATCCACACGTAGCCGTCCTTGTCGCGCCGCGCGCCGTCGCCCGTGAAGTAGCAACCTTCCACGTCACTCCAGTATTGTTTCTTGTAGCGTGCGTCGTCGCCCCAGATGGTGCGCAGCATGGAGGGCCAGGGTTTCCGCACGACGAGGAGACCACCGCCCTCGGGGCCTACCGATGCGCCGTCTTTCGTCACCACGTCGGGCACGATGCCGAAGAAGGGAAGCGTGGCCGTGCCGGGCTTGGTCGGCGTGGCGCCGGGCAGCGGCGTGATCATGATGGCGCCCGTCTCGGTCTGCCACCAGGTGTCCACGATGGGGCAACGCTCGGAGCCTATGACCTTGTGGTACCACATCCAGGCTTCGGGGTTGATGGGCTCGCCCACAGTGCCGAGGAGGCGCAGGCTGGATAAATCCCGCCCGTTGGGATGATCGTCGCCCCACTTCATGAACGCGCGGATGGCGGTGGGGGCGGTGTAGAAGATGTTGATGCTGTATTTTTCCACGATGTCCCAGAAACGCCCGGGATCGGGGTGGTTGGGCGCTCCCTCGTACATGACGGATGTCGCGCCGTTCAGCAGCGGCCCGTAGATGATGTAGCTGTGGCCCGTCACCCAGCCGATGTCCGCCGTGCACCAGTAGGTGTCCTCGTCCTTGAGATCAAAGACGTACTTCGAGGTGAGATACGTGCCGCACATGTACCCGCCCGTGGTGTGCATGATGCCCTTGGGCTTGCCCGTCGTGCCGCTGGTATAGAGGATGTAGAGGGGGTGTTCGGAATCGAGCCTGGCGGCGGGGCAATCGGTGGAGGCGTTCTCCATGAGGTCGTGATACCAGTGGTCGCGCCCCCGCTTCATCGTCACCTTGTTGCCCGTGCGGCGCAGGACGACCATCTTCTTGATCGACTTGGCACCCTTGCACGCCTCGTCCGCGTTCTTCTTGAGCGGCACGATGTTCCCGCGCCGGAAACCGCCGTCCGCCGTCAGGACGGCCTTGGCGCGGCAGTCGTCGATGCGATCCCTCAGTGAATTCGCGCTGAAGCCCGCGAAGACCACGCTGTGCGGCGCGCCGATGCGCGCGCAGGCGAGCATGGCGATGGCCGCTTCCGGCGTCTGCGGCATGTAGATGATGACGCGATCGCCCTTCCTGATGCCGACGCTTCTCATCGCGTTGGCGAACTTGCACACTTCGCGGTGAAGCTCCTGATAGGTGAGAATGCGCGAATCGCCCGGCTCGCCCTCCCAGATGATGGCCGCCTTGTTCTTGCGCCAGGTGGTGAGGTGGCGATCCAGGCAGTTGTAGGAGATGTTCGTCTCACCGCCCACGAACCACTTGGCGTGCGGCTCGGTCCATTCGAGGACCTTCCCCCACTTCTTGAACCAGTGGAAGTTGTTCGCCACTTTCGTCCAGAACCGCGAGGGCCTCTTGATGGACTCCTCATACATCTCCCGGTACTGGGCCATGGACCCGATGTGGGCCTGTTTCGAAAAATCGCGATTTGGCTTGAAAACCCGTTTTTCCTGCAACAAGGTGTCGAACTGTTTGTCGTCGACCATGAGAATACCTCCCGGCTCGGTCAGGTGAAATCATATTGATGGCGATTTTTCGCTATTGTTGGATATTCGGGAGGATTTCTCAAGTAGCCGTGCGCGGATATGGACAGGATGAATCAAAAACGGAGCGCCGCGCGCACCTCCCGCGCCGCCCGGGCGGGGTCGTCGGCCCCCAGGACCGCGCCGATGAGCGCCACGCCGCGCGCGCCCCGCTCAATACACATAGAGGCGTTCAGCGCATCCACGCCGCCGAGCGCGTAGACGGGGCCGCGTGCGATTCCAAGTTCACGCCCGAAGGCGTCGAGACCCAGTACGGGGCCGGATGAGAATTTGCTGTTGGTGGGGAAGACGGGACTCAGCGTTGCGAAATCGGCCCCTTCGGCGAACGCGGCAGCGGCTTCTTCTCCTGAATGGGCGGAGTAGCCGATGAGACCCGCATAGCCACCCGAGCGCACCGCGGAAACGGATGCCGTGCCCTTGCCGAGGTGTACGCCGTCCGCGCCCAAGGCGTCGGCCAGGTCCGGATCCCCGTTCACGAGCAGGCGCGCGCCGTGTTCAAACGCGCGGGAAGCGACCTCTCGCCCCAGACTTAGCCTTTCTGTATAGGGCAGATCCTTTTCCCGGTATTGAATGAAGCGCACCCCGCCTGCAAGAGCGGCATCCAGCGCGCCCGGGAGATCGCCCGACGGGGGCGCATTCCTGTCCGTGATGAGGTAGAGCGGGTCGAGCGCGGATGATTCCAAAATCTTCGCGGATCAGCCCTAAGAGCCGATGACGCCCGCCAGCGGACTCGACGCCGTGGCGTAGAGCTTCATGGGGATGCGCCCCGCCTCATACGCGAGCCTGCCCGACTCGACGGCGAGGTTCATGGCGCGCGCCATCTTCACCGGATCGTCCGCGCCCGCGATGGCCGTCTGCATCAGGACGGCGGCGGCACCCAGCTCCATCGCCACCGCGGCGTCCGAAGCCGTGCCCACGCCCGCGTCCACGATGACGGGAACCGATACCTGCTCCAGGATGATCCTGAGGTTGTAGGGGTTCCGGATGCCGAGGCCCGAGCCGATGGGTGCCGCCAGCGGCATGACGGCGTGGCAGCCCAACTGTTCGAGCTTCTTGCAGATCACCGGATCGTCGATGCAATAGGGCAGGACGATGAAGCCGTCATCCAGCAGGATACGGCACGCTTCGAGCAGGCCCTCGTTGTCCGGGAAGAGCGTGTCCTCATCGCCGATGACCTCGACCTTCACGAAGTCCGACCCCGTGGCCTCGCGCGCGAGCCGCGCCGTCGTCACCGCGCTCTTTACGTCGTAGCAGCCCGCCGTGTTGGGCAGCATCGTATATTTATCTTTATCGAAATGCGCCCAGAAACCCTTGGACGAATCGTCCGTGAGGTCCACGCGGCGCACGGCGACGGTGACGATCTCCGTCCCGCTCGCTTCGAGCGAATCGCGCATCACGGCGAAACTCGGATATTTGCCCGAACCCACCAAAAGGCGGGAAGTGAACGTCCTGCCCCCAATCTCATACGTGCTCATCACACCCCCTCCCGGCGCCGGCTTTCACGCCGCGCCCGTTATCATTCATGATCAGCCCCCGCCCACGGCGCGGACGATCTCGACCTCATCCCCATCGGATAGATGCGTGTCCCCGTATTCGCCCCGGCGGACGATCTCCATGTTGAGCGCCACGGCGATGCCGTTGACCTCGAGCTCCATGGACTCCAGCAGCGAGGCGACGCTCACGCCCTCCGCCAGTTCCCTGTCCTCTCCGTTCACCCGGACACGCAAGAATTCATCTCCTCAGGCGACACCCGGAAACATCCCATCAAAAAAGCCGCCCCGCGATTCGGGAGCGGCCAAAAAACACCCAGATTCTTTGGCCCGCTTCCCTTCGCTGGAATTACCCAGTGCAGGTTCCAAGGGTTGCCCGCGATTCCAGGCTCTCAGCACATACACCCCTAGCAGGAACTATCTTTGAAGAGCATATACGGATGCATACCTACTTGCAACGCCCAAAGAGATCCGGCGTGTGCAATTCGCACCTTTTTCAGGTATGAATACGAAAAATCACAAGATATGGCCGGGATTTTACAATTCTCGCGCATCACCATCCACCGAGGAGCAAGCCCATGAAAGCAGCCATCTTCCACGAAGTCGGCAAACCGATGACCATCGAGCCCATCGAGGTGGAACCGCCCAAGGAGGGCGAGGTGCTCGTGCATTACCGCGCGGGCGGCGTCTGCCACAGCGACCACCACGCCATCGCGGGCCTGTTCCCGGTGCCCACCCCCATCGTCATGGGGCACGAGGGCGCAGGGGTCGTGGCCGCGGTGGGCTGCGGGGCGCTGTCCCAGCCGCCGGTTGCGCGCTATTCCACGAGCACTTCGCCCTCCTTCGCCGGTTCGATGTCGG
>CAYTSP010000298.1:0-3518 GCA_964440505.1 uncultured Nitrospinaceae bacterium | reverse complement strand
CTCAGGGACTTTTTCAACAACCCCTAGAAGATCGCCCTCACGCCCGCGAACCATTGCCGCCCGGGCGCGCTGAAACCGTATATAGCCTCGTATTCCTCATCGAGCGCGTTGTTCACCTTGAGTTCGACCGTCAAGTCCTTGAGCCTGGATTTCTTCGTCTTGTCGAACATCGAAATGCCGTCCTTCACGACGTCCAGAGAGAGCGCCAGGTCCACCCGCGTGAAGCCGGGGTTCACCACCCTGGGATATGGCCAGGGCTGAGAGTCGTCGATGTCCCGCCTGTCGCTCACCGTGTTCACTCTCAGGGCCGCTCGCAGGCGGTCCGGGTGATAGCTGACCGAGGCGCTCCACCACCAGTCCGGGCGCCGCAGGAGTTCTTCTCCCTCCACGTAGTTCGGCGCGCCGAGGCCTTCTGTTTCGAGCGCGACCGTATCCATGGTGTTGAAACCCGCATGGGCCGAGAAGTCGTGAAAATCAAGTAGCGAGAAGGATACTTCCGCGCCCTTGACCCGCGCCTTCTGGATGTTCTCGTAGTTCGTGCCGTTGGCAAACGGCGTGAACGAATAGGCGATCAGGTCGTCGATTTCGTTCACGTAATACGTGGCGCTGAACTTGAGTTTCTTGTTTGCGAAAAACTGATCGAAGCCCGCCTCCCAGCTGCGCTGCCTTTCGCTCTTCAAGTTCGGGTTGCCGGGGCCGTAGACGTCGAGCAGTTCGGCGAAGGAGGGCCGCTTGATTCCCTCGCCCACCGCGCCGCGAATCCGCGCGCCGGTTCCGGGAATTTTGTAGGAGGCAGAGAGCTTGCCGGTCGTCTCGTCCTCGCCGACGTCGAAATTATCGGTCCGCACCCCGCCCGCGAGGGTGAGTCCGCTCTGGAACTGAAACTGCTGCTGCGCGTAAAAAGAAGTCGCCCGCCGGTCGCTGTCGTACTCATTCTCGCCTGAGCCGAAGGAATTCTCATAGGCGCTCTCGATGGCGATGTCCTCGGTCTCCCATTCGACGCCCAGCGTGGATATGGAGCGGCGAAGCGCGCGCAAGCCGAGTTCCTCCCCTGAGAGCCTCACGTTGACCTGGTTGTCAATGTGCAGCCTCGTTCCGCTCGTGTCCGTTTTGTCGGAATCGGAATTGAGCGCATCCGGCTTGTTCTCGAACAGCGTGTCTCGCAGGTACAGGGAAACGCGCGGGATGTATTCGAGCCAGGAGAAGGGTTTTAGATGGGCGCGCGCGCCGATGAGCTGTTCGGTGTTTCGCCCGTACTTGTTGGGTTCGGTGTAGCCCGCATGAGCCGGCCCGGGAATGTCGTAGCGGTTCCGGTTGGCATGGTAGAGAAAGCGAACCTTCGCCTTGTCCGACAAGAAATGATCCAGCGCCACCGTGCCGGCGGTGCGGTAATAGCCGTCGTTGGGCAGGTGGCCCTCCGTATCGAGGCGGCTCAGGCTGGCGGCGTATCCGCTCCTTGCCGTTCCGCCCTTGAGCTTGAAGGCCTCCTCGAACGTGTCGCCGCTGCCGCCTCTTGCGCGCACCGAGAAGGAGGGAGCCTCTCCCGGCTTTCCGACGTCTGGCAGGAAATTCATGACGCCCGAGGCCGCGTCCGAGCCGTAAAGCGGGCTTTGGGGACCCTTGAGCACCTCGGCGGAACCCACCCACTCGGGCGATAGGTGCCCGAAGTCATACGCGCTGCCGTCCGGGAAGGTGAGCTTGAAGCCGTCGAGCATCACGCTGGTGAAGTTGCTCTCGCTCCCTCTCAGGAAGAGGCTCGCCTGACCGCCCCTGCCGCTCGTCTGGGGGAGAATGACGCCCGCCCCTTCGCTCAGGAAATCGAGCGCGTCGCCGGGCAGGAAGCTCTCGATCCGCTCCGGGCCGAACACCTCCACCGAATCGGCCACGTCGCTCAATCGCTCAGGCGTTCGTGTGGCCGTGACGGTGATGGGGTCGAGATAAAGCTCTTCCTCCGGCGCTGCGCCTTGCGCGAAGGCAAAGCAGGTCCCGCCCGTAAGGATGAGTGTTGCAAGCGATGAAACGAACAGGCTTCGTTTGAGTCGGATGGGGAATTTCCCGGGTTTTCTTGAGATGCCTTGCATGATGGTGCGCCTCCTTGAGCGGCCCTAGCGCTCGTAATCGACCCTTCGCGGGTCTCGGTGGAGATATGCCGGCAGACCGGTCTTCTGGCTCGCGCCGATGGCCGCCTTTCATTCCTTCCCGGGTGTTCCCCAGTGGACTGCATGAAAGGCGCGTCGCTTACAGCTGCCGGGCAGCTCCGGATTCGCACCGGATTCCCGTACACCTGCCGGCTGTTTCAGCGGCGGATGCGTCCGCCGCGCTTATGGTTGTTGAAAAAGTCTCCTTGACGGGGAGGACCCCACAGAGCCAACCCCCCCCCTTATGACGAAAAATCAGGCGCACGCCCTCGTGGGACGCGCGCTCCGGATGTTGCTCTCGATTTCGGGTGTGATGATGCGCAAGATACCACCCACCTCCCGTTCCGCGAGGACGTGACGGGTCACAAGGTTGCCGCAGGTCGGTCTCCTGGCTCCCGGATCATCCTACTCACGGCCCCTTCCCGGCGGCATCCGCCAGTGGTTATGGCCGCTTTCGTCCCCGGTCACAGTGGCGGGTCCGCGCCGGATTCTCACCGGCTTCCCGGGCTTTCACCGAGAAAGCCCACCTGCGACAGGTCGGAACAAATCCAAGTCAAAGCAACGAATCAACACGCTGCGAAGGACAGTATCAAACCGCCTCGTACTTGTCGCGCGTGATGGTGTCGAGATCGATGCCTTCGATGCGGACGAGGCGCGTCTCCCCCTCGCGCTTGGGCGAGTGGAATTCCCCCACGTCGTAGGCCTTGGAGAGGCCCGGCGTGAGGTCGTAGCTGCGTACGGCGCGCACCTTGCCCGGTGCTGCGCCGTTGGGCCGCTCGATGAGCTCGTAGTCCGTCATCGTGGTGGTTCCCACCGCCTGGCCGTAGATGGCCCAGGAGGCGCCGTGATCATGCGGGGAGCTTCCGGTCACGCCCTTGTGCACGTGGGCGAAGATGCAAAAGCCGAGTTCGGAGTCCTTGTACAGCATCTTGCGGGGGGAGTCGTTGTCAGGCCCCAGGTGCTCCTGCACGAACTCCTGGTTCACCAGCACTTTCTCGAGGGCGTCGCTCACCTTCTGGAGACCGGCCTTGCTCGAATCCGCTTTGAGAATTTCGTGGCATTCGGCTGCGAAGTTATCGAGGATTTTACCCATTTTGCGCTCTCCTTGTCATTGAGAGGTTGATTTTCGCTCATTCTAACGGCAGCCCGCGTCTTTTGCAAAACGATTGAGAGGGGAGCGTGCTTTTCCCGGTTTCGGTGTATGATTCGCTGATATCTCGAAGCAGCATAAGGCGAACTCCCAGAAGGGGGCTTGTGATGGATGCGTCGAAGCAGCGGAACATCGAGACCTTCACGCGGATGGCCGAAACCTACGGCGGCTATTACAGCGACGCGGAACAGGCGCGCCTCGGCGCGATGGCCGAGCGGGTCGGCTTCGGC
>CAYTSP010000297.1:0-4322 GCA_964440505.1 uncultured Nitrospinaceae bacterium | reverse complement strand
GGCTTCAAGATGGAACTCGTCGCCACGAACGGCCGCTACCCGGGCGACAAACCCACATGTGAAGCCATCGCCGGCATGGTCAAGAAAGTCGGCGTGGACGCCACTTGCAACTCCCAGCGCTTCCCGCTCTTCAAGAAGCTGCACCGCGCCTACAAGGCCGGCAAGAAAAAAGGCGCCGCCGCCTACTACATGGGCTTCGGCAACGGCGGGGGTGATTCCTCCGGCGTACTTCGCGGGACGTCGGGCTGCAAAGGCGCCTGGAGCGGCATGTGCTTCAAGGAGCTGGATGCTCTGATCGACAAGGCCAATGCCACCGTCGACGAGAAAGAGCAACAGAAGGCGTTCGAGGCCGTGACCGACAAGATGAAAGCACTGGCCACGCACAAGATCGTCGTGAAAATCCACGACGTGCTCGGCCACCGGGCAAACCTCAAGTGGACCCCGCGCCACGACGAGACGCTTCTCCCCTGGGAGATCGAAGTGCTCGGCATGAACTAAGCGGGTGTTTTCGCTGCACCACGCCGCGGGGGGTGGCTCGACGCCCCCCGCGGTTTTTTTGCACCTTCACGAACGTCACTTTTTTTCTGAGGTTCAACCATGAAATTCGGCATCTTTCTGTCCGCGCAGCAGACCCTGGACGCCAATCTGGTCGATGCGTTCCGCTCCCAAATCGACCTGGTCCGACTGACGCGTGACAAGGGTTGGGATTCTTTTTTCACCGGACAGCACTACCTGAGCGAGGGGAACGTGCAGCACCTGCAGAACCTGCCCTTTCTCGCGCGACTTAAGGCCGAGGCGGGCGATATGATGCTCGGCATCGGCGTTTTGCTCATCAACCTGCATAACCCGGTCTACGTGGCGGAGACCGTCGCCACCATGGACGTCATCGCAGAGGGCAACATGGCGTTCGGCGTCGGCCTCGGCTACCGCGACGTGGAGTTCGACGCCTTCGGCGTCCGGCGGGGCGAACGGGTGAAGCGCTTCGTGGACTGCCTCGAACTGGTGAAGCGCCTCTGGACGGAAGAATCCGTGTCGTTCGAGAGCGAGTACTGCACGCTCGAAGACGTGCGCATGAACATGCGCCCCGTCCAGAAGCCCCATCCGCCCATCTGGTTCGCGGCGAACAACGATCCGGCCGTGAAGCGCGCGGCGCACATGGGCGATACGCTCTTCATCAATCCCCACGCCACCACGCAGACCATCGCGCGCCAGATGGACGTCTACCGCGAGGGCCTGGCCGAGGCGGGAAAGCCCTTCCCGGAAGATCTTCCCTGCATGAAGGAGGTATTCTGCGCGAAGGACAGAAACACGGCGCTCGAACTCGCCGGCCCCTACCTCGGGCAGAAATACAGGGACTACGCCCGCTGGGGGCAGGACAAGGCCCTGCCTGAGGACGAGACCTTCGATCAGCCCTTCGAGGACCTGCTCAAGGATCGCTTCGTCATCGGCTCGCCGGAGGATTGCTACGAGCAACTAAAGCCCTACAAGGATATGGGCGTGAACCACCTCATCATCCGCACACACTGGATCGGCATGCCCGCCTCCTCGGCGCTCGAAAGCGCGCGGCTCATTTCCGACGAACTCATGCCCGCACTGAAGGCATAGGTCACACGAACCCCCAAGGAGACATTTTTATGGCCTCGGCAAAAGACTTTCCCCGCTACCCGAAAACCGAATACGCCCGCCGCTACCGCGAGATCAGAAAAAGGATGCGCGCGCGGGGAATCGACGTCCTCATCTTCTACGGGGATTCGGGAATGCAGGGCGGAAACCAGGCCAACCTCAAATACGTCACGAACTACAAGGACCCGGTAAGCAGTTTCTTCGTCTTTCCGCTCAGGGGCGCGCCCGCCCTTTTCATATCGAACAGGCTCTACCTCCCCTACGCCAAAAAGATGAGCATCATCGCGAAAACAGAGGCCGTGGACTACGAGCCGGGCCTCAAGGTCGAGGGACGCATCCGCGAACTGGGGCTCGAGAAAGGAACCATCGGCCTGGTCGGCTTTCGCGGCATTCTGCCCGTGTCCATGCCGTTCAGCGTGGTGGACCACTGGCGAAAGGCTCTCAAGGGCGCGAACTTCACCGACGCTTCGGACATCCTGGCCGAAGTGAGGCTCATCAAGAGCCGTGAGGAACTCAAGTGGTTCAGACGCGGAGCGGCGCTCACGGACATGGCCTTCGAAGCCCTGGATAAAAAAGCGGAGATCGGCATGAGCGAGTTCGAACTCGCCGCCACCATCTCCGGCGCATACGTGCCGAAAGGCGGAAGCCCGCAACTCATCTTCGTTGGTTCGACATCCATGGCGAGACCACAGCTGATCTTCCCGAACCAGTTCCCCTCGCACCGGAAAATCAGAAAAGGCGACATCGTTTTGACGGAGCTATCCGCAGATTACGAGATGCACCCCGGCCAGGCGCACCGGCCCATCTCCGTCGGTGTGGCGCCGACGCCCATCTACCGGAAACTCTACGAAGTGGGTGTGGAAGCCTACGAGCGCATCCTCAAGGCCCTGAAGCCGGGAAACACGCATGAGGACATCAAACGCGCAGGCTCCATCATCGAGGAGGAGGGTTTCACGACCTTCGACGCCACCTTCCACGGCTGGGGGCTGCTCATCGAAAACCCCCGCGTCGATGTAGCCGCCACCATCATCAAGCGTCCGCAGAACGAGATCACTTTTAAGGAAGGCATGCTCATGGTGATTCAGCCCAACGTCTGCACGGCGGACGGCAGACGCGGCCTTCAGGTGGGTAACCTCGTGGAAGTCACCAAAACGGGCGCGCGCGCCCTCCAGAAGTTCCCCATGAAGTTCATGCGCATATAAAAAAGCCGCCCCGCGGGGCGGCTTATATTATCGGGAAGATCAGTTCGCCGGCATGGCCGCGATCTTCTCTCCCAAATCCTCGGCGAGAGGAGAGCTCAGACTTTTGAGTTTTCCCAAATCCGCCAGGGCGGCCGCCTTGTTCCCGGCCATGACGTGGGCGACGCCCCTGTATTCCAGGGCAGGCGCGTAGTCGGGCTTGATGGAGAGCGCCTTGTCGTAGGCGGCGATGGCCTCTTTCGCCTTGCCCATTTTCCTCAGGGAATAGCCCAGCATATTGAAGGCCTTGTAATGCTGTTCGTCTTCTTCGATGACCTTGCGAAACAGCGCCGCCGCTTCCGCCCATTTTCCCTGCCGCGCCTTTTCCTCTCCTTGCACATAATTCTGCCCGGCCATCTCGGGCTTGGGATCGCCTGCCGGATGGGAGGGCGCCGCCAGGGCAAGCGATATCACAAACGCGAAAACAACGAGGGACACGATTTTCATGGCATCATCTCCTGGAAAACGAACCTTCCATTTCATGCGGCATTTTATGGTGGGCGCGTCCGCCGATACGCTTGATCAAGACGCGGTTCCAGAATCAGGTATACGGCAAAAAAAGAGGGCTGTCATTCACCCTCTCGGGTAAGCGACAGCCCCCATACGAGATGCCCGCTAGTTGTTGAGGCCGCTTTGGTTCGCCACGGAAATACGCGCGATGGCGCGCTTCAAGGACAGTTCCGCCCGATCGAAATCGAACTCTTCGTCGGCCTTCTGCCCCGCCATGCGCTCCTGCGCGCGCTGCCGCGATTCCCGCGCCCGCGCGGCGTCGATGTCTTCGGCCCGTTCGGCGCTCTCCGCCAGGATGGTTATCTTGTCGGGTCCCACCTCGGCGTATCCCTCGATGATGGAGACGAAATACCGGGCGCTGCCCGTGCGGTAGCTGAGCACGCCGACGCCGAGCTGGCACAGGTAGGGCGTGTGCTGGGGCAATACACCGAACTCACCATGAAACCCCGGAGCCGTCACCTCGTCCACCTCGGCGGAGACGAGCTTGCGTTCGGGCGTTACGATGTCGAGCATCATCTTGCCTTCAACCATCCCGTTATACCTCGACGCCCAGGCTCTTGGCCTTCTCTTTGGCGGTTTCGAGATTGCCCACCATGTAGAACGCCTGCTCGGGCAGGTGATCCACGTTGCCGTCGGCGAGTTCCTTGAAGCCCTGAATGGTGTCCTCGAGCCGCACGTACACGCCCGGCGTACCCGTGAACTGCTCGGCCACGTGGAAGGGCTGGCTCAGGAAGCGCTGAATCTTGCGCGCGCGCGCCACGATGATCTTGTCGTCCTCGGAGAGTTCGTCCATTCCCAGAATCGCGATAATGTCCTGAAGGTCCTTGTAGCGCTGGAGAATCTGCTGCACCTGCCGCGCCACACCATAGTGCTCATCGCCCAATATCCTCGGGTCCAGAATCCGGCTCGTGGAATCGAGCGGGTCCACCGCCGGGTAGATGCCGAGCTCGG
>CAYTSP010000296.1:0-5377 GCA_964440505.1 uncultured Nitrospinaceae bacterium | reverse complement strand
GTGGGGGGGATGACGGGCAGTCCGTCCGTCGCCCCCAGATCGAAGAGCGCCCCGTTCGCGCCGATGGGGTCTCCCGCGATCGTGAGGACCCGCTCGATGGGGTCATCGGCGACGGCTGCGGCCTCACCTCCGTTCGCCGTGTTCATCCATTCGGCGGCCACCGAATCCACGCCTTTTTGCGCGATGCGCATCAGGGCGTCGCCGCCCTGGTGGGCCACGGTGTCGTCCACCAGGAGCAGGCGGAGGTGGGGGGATTTATAGGCTTTGGCGAAGCTGCGCGCCGCCGTTTCGAAGCCGTTGCCCACCACCACCACGGTGGGGACGCCGCGCTTTTCGAGCTCGGCCGAGTCGTGGACACTCCACGACGTGCAGCCCCCTCAGACCCCGAAGCCGGTCACCGCCACGTCGCAGTTCGACGCGATCTCGTCCAGCGTCTCCTGGCCCGCGCCCTGGGCGGCCCAGCCCTTCTTGCGCACCAGGAGCTTCGCGTCGTGCCGCTCGGCGAAGGCTTCGCCGACGTGGTTCAGAAAATCGCCCGCGTGGGGCATGGAGTTGTCGAGGAGCGCGATGCGGAGCCCTTCCAGGCCCGTTACGGCGGCGCCTGCGGCGGGGCCGTCTTCGGCCGCCACGGCGGCGATGGGGTTGATGATTTCGATTCGACCGTTTGCAACCATGCCCGGACTCCCTCTTCATTCGCGGGGAACACGCACTCCGCTCCCCGGGGATCAGCCGACGTTTTCTATTCTGCTCAGATGAATCAGTTATAAACAAGAACCCGATGAGATGTCAATTATTCCGGGGGTGCGTCGTGTGGGGGGTTGTTGTAAAACCCAGCCCTTGGGAGCGTGCGCGATTGACGCTCCCTCATCGTTCGCGTCAAACGCTCATTCATCAATCGGGTTTGATCCTCGTCTTGCATGCCCCATATTTGCCTCACCCTGAGTAGCCGCCAAAGGCGGCGTATCGAAGGGCCTGTCCTGAGCCTATCGAAGAGACACTCCCTCGATACGGCGCGCAAGCGCGCCTACTCGGGATGAGGAGGGTATTTCGGGCAAGGGCGGCGAATACGCCACAGGCATCGAGTATCCTTCAGGCCCGGATGCGCATGGTCTTCAGGTGAACCGGCGCAGACTTTCTTGCAACATATCGTGTATCATGCAATCGCCGTAGACTTGATCGACTACCACCAGGAGGAAACATCCGATGCCCATGCTCAACCCGACGCATCCCGGCGAGAGTATCCGGGAAGCCTTGAAGGCCGCAGAATGGACGGTGACGGATGCCGCCAAGCGGCTCGGTGTTGCGCGAAATACGCTCTCGCGCCTGGTGAACGGCCGTATCGGCGTATCACCGGAAATGGCTCTGGCCTTGGAGCGGGTCGGCTGGAGCAACGCCGAATTCTGGATGAGAAGACAAGCCGCATACGATCTTGCGCGGGCGCGAAGCGCCCGGGGTTCGGCAGCGTAACGCCAACTCCTCAAATAGCCTCGAAGCGAATTTATGCGGTGATTCGGGGATAAGCTTGAGGCCGCTTCCTCATCGCGAATGAGCCGGAAAGGCTCCCCAATTCGGGGCTGTTGAAAAAGCCTCGCTTCGCTTGGGATTGGGCTTCGCCTTTGCTCGTCATTCCGGTGTCAGACCCGACCGGAGAGGGAGGGTTTGACGGAATCCATTTTCGCCTTTCTCCTTGACCCTTTGCCCGGGCATCCTCGCTCCCGGCCGGGGAAGATACGGATGCCGTCGTATATATCCACCTCATCCGTTCCGGACTCGGGCGTGGCGCTCCTTCCCGTCAGTCGGAATCAAATGCGTAAACGAAAGCAAAAATCATAAAATGGATTCCGGCTTTCGCCGGAATGACGGTGGTTTTCCTGCATCGAGAGGGTTTTTCAACAACCCCAATTCGCATCGTTTGCCCCTTCGCCTCGGTTGCCACCCAAAACCCCCTTGTGTAGTGTTGTTCGAAATATACATCTCGGAATGCCTGCGCGGAGGAGAGTGCCATGGCTGCGAAGACCAGGGTGGATGTCCTGATCGAGAACGGAACCGTCGTCACCGTGGACCCGCAGCGCAGGGTCATCCGCAAAGGCGCCGTCGCGATCACGAAGAACCGGATCAAGGACGTCGGTAAGGCTTCGGCGCTTAAGAAAAAATACGAGGCCGGACGGACCTACGACGCCGCCATGAAGCTCGTCACCCCAGGCCTCATCAACGCGCACATCCACTTCTACCACCACATGCACCGGGGCCTCTCGCCCGAGACCCTGGCGGGGATGCCGTGGTCCGACTTCGTCCACCGCAAGGTCGCCACCATCGTGAATGCGGAGGACGAGATCTGGGGCGGTCTCGGGATTCTGCTCGAAACCTTGAAGACGGGGGTGACGACCTTCCTCGAGGCGGGCTCCTACAACCCCGGCCCCGTCATCGAGGGCGTCTCGCGCATCGGGATGCGGGGCCTGATGGGCCGCAGGTCGTTCGACATGGTGAGCCAGGGCCACGAGATGCTGGTCGAGAGCACCCGGAAGTGCCTGAGCGAGAACGAGAAGTTCATGAAGGATTACCGGGGCGGGGTGGGGCTCGTGAAGCCCTGCGTCGTCGTCGTCGGGATGGGGCGCTGCTCGGACAGGCTCTACGTCAAGTCCAAGGAGATGGCGGACAGGTACCGGACCATCCTCCACATGCACCAGGCCAACATGATCGAGAACGTCCAGGAGAGCCTGAGCGTGAACGGCGCGCGCCCCATCGAGCATCTCTACGACATCGGCGCCCTCGGCAAGAACGTGGCCCTCACCCACATGGTCCACGTGAGCGCAAAGGAGATCGGGCTTCTCGCCAGGACGGGGACGAACGTCCTGCATTGTCCGAGCACCGCCATGAAGATCAGCTACGGCCTCTCCGCCTTCGGGAAGTTCCCGGAGATGATGGAGGCGGGCGTCAACGTCGCCATCGGAACCGACGCGTCCGACTGCTCGAACTTCAACGACATGGTGCGCCTCATGTATCTGGCGGCGGCGACGCCCAAGGACTACCGCTACGACCCCTCCGCGGGGAGCGCCGAGAAGGCCATCGAGATGGCGACCATCAACGGCGCCAGGGCGATGAACATGGAACAGGAGATCGGTTCCCTCGAGCCGGGCAAGAAGGCCGACGTCGCCATCTTCGACATGAAGCGGCCGGACTGGGTCCCCCTCTACAACGAGCTCCAGAATTTCGTCTATTCGGCCCAGGGGAACAGCTGCGAGAGCGTCATGGTCGACGGGAAGTTCGTGATGGAGAACCGCGAGGTCAAGTCGATAGACGAGACGGAAGTCGTGGAGCGTATCGGGCGCCTGGCGAAAGGGGTCATGAAGAGGAGCAAGGTGCCGCTCTACAGCCCGTGGAAGTTCATCTAGCACCGCCCGCCCGGACGAGGAGGAGAGCCTCATGACGCGCATCGCCACCACCCACGTCGGGTCGCTTCCCAGAAGCAAGCGGGCGCTCGATTTTCTCTTCGCCCGCGACCGGGGCGAGGCCTGCGACCCGGACGAGTTCGCCGCCTGCATGGCGGAGGAATGCGCGGAAACGGTTCGCCGGCAGGTCGAAGCCGGGGTCGACATCGTCTCCGACGGCGAGACGTCCAAGATTTCCTACACCACCTACGTCAAGAACCGCTACACCGGCTTCTCCGGCCAGAGCGAGCGGGCCGTGCCGGGGGATCTCAAGCTCTTCCCGCGCTATCTCGAACGCCTCGCGCGCGAAGGCGGCACGCCCAAGCTCGTCCGCCCGCGCTGCACCGGGCCGGTGGCGCCCAAGGACGACGCGGACCTCCGGGCCGACATCGCCAACATGAAGAACGCGATGGCGGCGCATGGTGCCGAGCGCGGATTCCTGAACGCGGCGTCGCCGGGCGTCATCGCGCTGTTCATGCCGAACGCCTACTATCCCTCCCGCGAGGCCTACCTGGAAGCCTTGGCCGACGCGATGAAGACGGAGTACGACGCGATCCTGGCGGCGGGCTTGGACCTCCAGCTCGACTGCCCGGACCTGGGCCTTGCGCGCCACGTGCTCTACGAGGATCGCTCCGACGCCGAGTTCGGCGGGATCGCGGCGGCCAATGTCGAGATACTGAACCACGCGCTGCGCGACGCCGACCCGGCGCGGGTGCGGGTCCACATCTGCTGGGGAAACTACGAGGGGCCGCACGTGTGCGACGTCGGGCTGGAGCACGTGTTCTCCGCCCTGATGTCGGCCCGCGCGCGCTACGTCCTGTTCGAGAACGCCAACCCGCGGCACGAGCACGAATGGACGGTATTCCGCGACCGGCGGGACGAGATACCCGAAGAGAAGATACTCGTGCCCGGCGTCATCGACACGACGAGCAACTTCGTGGAGCATCCCGAGCTCATCGCGCAGCGCATCGGGCGCTTCGTGGAGCTCTTTGGCCCCGAGCGGGTCATCGCCGGAACCGACTGCGGGTTCGGGACCTTCGCCGGCTTCGGGGCGGTCGATCCCGACATCGTCTACGTCAAGCTGGCGGCCTTGGCCGAGGGCGCCGCCGTCGCGTCCGGGAGAATATGACGCGCGCCGTATCCGGCGGGCGCAGACAGGGAAAAGCTGTTAAGCATTTCCAGATGGATTTCCAAGGCGAACTATACCCCCGGCCCGTCCCGTTGCCGGGGCAGGGCCGGGGGCCTTTGTTCGGCCTCGCGCAACTACCGCGAAGCGGCTATTTCTTCTTCACGAGCTTGTCCACGAGCGCCTTCATGTTGGCGTTTTCCGCAACCATGAAGGATTCGAAGTCCTTCCCGCTCATGTAGATCACCCGCTCGCCCATGCGCTTCACCATGGACTGGAAGGATTTGTCCTTCACCCCCTTGTCGAAGGCCGCCCGGAGCTTGGCCAGGATGTCCGCGGGCGTCTTCTTCGACGCAAAGACCGTCCGGAACATGGCGAACTGGACGTCGAAGCCCTGCTCCCTCATGGTGGGCAGGTCGGGAAGCTGGGGCAGCCTGTCGGGCGCGGTGATGGCCAGAACGCGGACTGCGCCCTTCGAGAGCTGGGGCGTCACCGTGGAGGCGAAGGCGGGGGCGATGTCGATGTGCCCGCCGAGGAAGGCCTTCCAGGTGGGGCCGCCGCCCTGGAACGGAACGAACTTCAGCTTGATGCCGGCCTTGAGCGAGAGAAGCTCCATGGGAATCTGGTCCACCCCCAGACCGGGGACGCCGCCGAAGGAGATCTTGCCCGGCCTGCGCTTGGCGTCCTCGATCAGATCGCGCAGGTTCTTCCAGGGGGCGTCTTTCTTCACGGTGATGAGAAGGGGGCTGTAGTTGATCCGCCCCACCGGCACGAAGGACCCCGAGGTGTAGGGGAGGCTCTCCAGCAGAGGCTTCACCAGGAT
>CAYTSP010000295.1:0-2694 GCA_964440505.1 uncultured Nitrospinaceae bacterium | reverse complement strand
ATGGAGGCCGCTACGCGGTCTGCGTCATATGGCGGACGTGATTACCGACGTGAGGTTCGTCAACGGGGTGAACGAGAAAGAAACCGGCAGGGAGGCCGCCGAACTCAGGACGGCCATACACAACATTTGACAGTAACTCGTCCGAAAGCCCGTAAACGCTCCAGTTCGCGGTGACGCGGCCCCGGCTCAGGCGAACCGAGGCGTGAACGCGGTCGCGCGGAAAGTAGTTCGGCACCTTCTCGCCGCTCACCCGGACTTCATTTTTACTCACGCGCAACCAGCGCAGGCCGAAGGCCACGTCCGCCGCGTCGGTCTTCAAATCGACGCGGGCGCGCAGGTCGATCCCCTCGATATCGTTTTCCCCGATATTCGCGTAGGAGCCCTCGATGCGATTGATAAGGTCCCCATCGCGTATGACCCGCACGCCTGCGGGCAATTGCCCTTTCGCCTCGAGATCCAGTATGTCCTGCGACGGCCACTTTTCGTGAGCATCGGAGATGTTGATCCGGAACCAGTCCGTGCTTATGGATAACGGCCCCACGTTCGCCGCGGCGCCGATGCTCAGGCTCTCCGCGTCGTCCGGATCGAGATTCGGGTTTCCGCTGTCCACGCGCTCCACCTGTATCCTTCGGCAATCCCTGATGTGGCCGGTGTGCGTTCTCACGTCGCAGACGTATGGATAATCAACCGATTCGCGCAAGTGCAGAACGCTCAGGGCAGGCGGCCTGCCGCCCGCGCCCAGGGACGCCCGGAGGGCGAAGTTCCTGTTCAGCCGGTAGCGGCTCGCGACCTGGCCAGAAAAAGTCGCCCCGACGTCGTCGTGATCGTCATGCCGCCCTGCGAGGGTGACGTCCCAACCCTTGACCAGCGGCAGGGAGACTTCCGCGAACGCGGAGAAGCGGTCCCGTTCGCCGACCGACCAACTCCCGCCGGAGCCGAGCACGTCTTTCGGCTCGTAGGAGCGCCCGTTCATGTCCCGGTAATCGCGGATATTTCTCCATTCCTCGGAGGCAATTTCGGCGCCCGCCGCCCACAGAACGTTCCCGCCTGAAAGCGTGAACGCCTTGCCGTTGAACGAAGCCCGCGCCGCCGTGTGCTCCGTCATCCGATCGTGTCTGTTTCGCAGGCTGGTATCCCGGACCGACGCCAGGTGAGCCGGGTCGGTCGAAAAGGGATCTTCCACGTTGTAGCGTCCGTCTTCAATCTCTTTCGCAATCGCGCTTCCGCTCACGAACGTATCGCCGTTCACGACCAGATCGTGCAGATAATGGCGAACGTGCGCGTCGTAGCCGATTTCGCCCAATTTGCCCCGGACGCCGAGCGTCAGGTCACGTTCCTCGGCTTCCGTCACCCACTCGCGGTTGCCGTGGGCGACGAAGCGATGGGCTACGGTGATCTTCTCTGGAAGAGCGTCGATCTCCGGATCCTGAAGCAACTCGTCCCTGAGCGACTGCGAAGGGGAGAAGGAGAAGGAGCCGACCGAAGGAGCGTAAAGGAGCCTGCTTTCGCTTCGTGCGAACCGCGTGTCGAGATAGATATCGGCGCTTTCACCGATGGGGTGCTCGGCGCTCAGGAACAGGCCCTCGCGCGAGAGACGCTCCCACTCGTAATGCCACTTGATCGCGGAGTAATCGAAGCCGCAACCCACACCGGGGATGTCGCGGGGCTCGGCGAGTCCGCTGATGTAGGCGCTTCCCTCGCAGGCGCCTAGAGAACGGGAGATAGTGCGCCGCTCACCTTCCTCGCCCGGAAGGGTGATGAAAAGCGTGTTGCCGCCGGTCGAGATGTTCCGCGCATCCTCGAACGAGCCGCCCGGCGTCCACGAACCGCGGTAGTAGTCCCTGTCGGCGTCGCGTATCTCTTCTCGCCGGACGACGTCGACGCCGACTACCGCGCGCCCGCGCCCCAGCGCGCCTCCCCACACGAAGCTTCCCTTTTCGGAATCGGCCCCCGCCTGACTCGGCCGGGCCGCGCCGGCCTGGACCTCGAAACCCTTGAAATCACGCCTGAGCACGATATTGATCGCCCCGGCCACGGCGTGTCCGCCGTGCAGGGCGGCGGCGTTGTCGCTTAATATCTCGATCCGCTCGATGGCGGAAACGGGAATGATTTCGGAGTCGAAGGTCGAATCGGATACGCGGCGCCCGTTGATGAGAATCGCCCGGTAGCTTCCTCCGGCAACGGATGGCCGCCGCAGACCGAAGGTGTTGAATTCCAGCCCCCTCTCCAGCAGTTGCCTCAGGTTCTGGACGCCGGAGAGTTCGATGTCGCGCCGCGTGATTACCGAGACGGGGCGCGGGGTCTCGGACGCAGGACGGGAAATATGGCCGGCCACAGACGCTCCTGCACCCTTCTCCTCAGACGCGGCGTCTATCGCTCCCCCAGGGAAAGCCGCCGGAAAGAGCATCAGAAAGATTGCATGAAGGAAGTGCTTGCGGATCGTGCGCATGGGGAACCTCTCCTCGTGTGGATACCGGGCTATATGTCTGCTGAATATTGGTATGTGGGAGGCGCAGGATTGTCAAGATTTTTTTCGGGTGAAGAAGGGGGAGCCGATACTAACCCGACGAGGGGAGGGAATGACACTGGAATAACAGGCTCATTTTCTGAAACGAGGGAGGGAAGAGCGTAGGGGCGGTTCGCGAACCGCCCCTACTGTCAGGAGAAGATCAACCCCTACGGATATTCATGCAG
>CAYTSP010000294.1:0-2545 GCA_964440505.1 uncultured Nitrospinaceae bacterium | reverse complement strand
TTACGGGGGCTCAAGCCATCGGCTATGATAGCGGGAGTTGTAACTTTCATCGTCGAGTTTTCGCCAGCGAGCTTGAAAGGATGAGCACAGATGAACCAATTGACGAACAATGGGGTGCAGTACAACCTCGAAACGCGTGAGCATGATCTGTACGGGTTCGGCGTGGACGTCTATATGCTCGATCAGGAAGGCGCCCAGCCCAAGGAGCCCATCGCGTTCATTCCCGGGAAAGACGAGAACGCCGCGACCATTCTGACGCAGCAATGGCTCAAAATCGCTTTTCCGGCGGAGTTGCCGAAAGGCAAGAAATAATAGCGACGCCGCGCGACAGGAAAACCGGTCAGCCAGCTTATTCCCTGCTTGCAAACCGGGGGGACGCCTTGGAGTCGCCTCAAACCATTCAGACAGACCAGGCGCCATCGCCCACCGGGCCCTTCGTCCAGGCGCGAAGGGTGGGGAACCTGTTGTTCATCGCCGGCCAGCGCGGCATCGACCCCGACTCGGGGGAACTCGTCGAGAGGTCCATAGAGGCGCGCGCCAGAAGAACTTTCGAGAACCTGAAAGCCATTGCGGAGGCTGCAGGCGGGTCGCTCGCCACCTTCGTATCCACCGTCGTCTATGTGAGGGATATGGACGCCCACCGCCCGGCCATCAACCGGCTGTATGAGGAATATTTCGGGCCGAACCTGCCCACGCGCACCATCGTGGAAGTGAGCCGGTTGAACCAGGACGACATCGTGGAAATCGAGGCGGTGGTGATGATCCCCGGCGCGGAGACCTAGCCTGCGGACGCCGCGGGAGCTGGAAGCGGCTCCCACCATTTCGCGACGCCCAAATCATCCGCGATCACGCCGGCGGCGTTGTAGCCGGGCGCTCCGTTCAAGCCGCCCCCCTGGCAACTCGAACTGCACAGATAGAAGCCCTCCAGAGGCGTCCGCATACCCGAGAGCAGGGGATGGGGCCTGTTGACGCCCAACTGCTCGGGAATATAC
Organism: uncultured Nitrospinaceae bacterium; assembly: GCA_964440505.1. Classification (GTDB taxonomy): domain Bacteria; phylum UBA8248; class UBA8248; order UBA8248; family UBA8248; genus Bin107. The sequence continues at coordinate 1,553 of CAYTSP010000294.1, read as the reverse complement.
GCCCCCATGCGCACGCCGCCGCGGATCATGTTCTTGTTCCCGCGCTCCACGTCGAGCGGTGTGTAGAGCTTCGCCGCGCGGACGTTGTCCGGCGTGAGGTTCGGAGCATAGCCGCGCCAAACGTCCACGAGGCGTTCGGTGTACTCCTCTTTTACTTCATCCCACTTCCGGGGGCCGCCGTCTTTGAGTTCATAAGGCGCGCCGGGCCACCAGAAGGCGACGTGGCCGCCTGGGGGCGCATAGGAGGGGTCGTGCTGGCTGTTGCATGAGCCGTTGCCCATCGGTTGCGACGGGATGAGGCCGCTTCTGCGCTCCTCGGTGTTCGCGGCCATCTCCTCACCGGAATCCGCGCCGAAGATGATGTTGTACGCCTCGCCCACGTCCGGGTCGAAATCCTCCGCGGTATATCGCGGGGGTTCGGCCAGGGCGAGATGCAGTGTGCTAAGCGAATGGAAGCCCCAGTCCCAGTTTCGCACCTTTTCGTTGACCTCATCGGGGAACGCGTCTTCTCCCGCCATTTTAATGGACGCCGGCGCATTGAGGCTCGAGGCGACGAATTGCGTCGCCATCATCTTCTCTCCGCCTTCGAGCATCACGCCCGTCGCGCGCCCGTTTTCCCGAATCACCTCCCGGACATGGCTGCTTCTCAGGACGACGCCTCCGTTCTGGATGATGATGCGCTCGAGCGCCAGGGGCAGCTGGATGGCGCCCCCCACAGGGAGGCCGAGCGTCGTGTGCGTTGAGAACAGGCTCGGCAGGAAAATACCCGTACCCGGCGCGTTCTCGACCGTGATGGCGTGAGAGAACAGAAAGAACAAGGCCCGCATTTTGGGATGCTCGAAATTCGATTCGATGGCCTCGAAAATCGACATTTTCGCAAAGCTCAGAATCTCCCGCCCCGCATCGCTGTCCATCCGGGAGACGATTTCCTCTGGAGGCAGGGGCGGATGAAACAGGAAACTGCGCAGGAGCGGTGCGTGTTCCACGGCGAACCGCCGGTGAAGGTAGACGTATGATTCAGCGTCTTTTTGCGAAAATTTCGAAATCGACGCAGCGCTTTTCTCAGCGTCGCGGTGAAGCAGGATGGCCGTGCCGTCGCGGTACAGCGCGGCGTGCTGCACGTCGGGGGTAAGCCACTTGAACCCGTGTTTGTCGAGTTCCAGGTCCTTGACGATTGGGAAATCATCGAGGCCGATGAAGAAATTCGCGTGCATGTTCGATTGGTAGCCGGGCAGCAGGAATTCTTTGGTGCTCGAGCCGCCGCCGATTTCGGGTTCACAATCCAGAACGGCGACTTTGAGCCCCGCCCGAGCGAGATACGCCGCGCACACCAGGCCGTTATGTCCCGCACCGATCACAACACCATCGAATTGCGCCATCGGGTTCTCTCCTTAAGATAGTGGATGCAGATTGAATAGCTTATCGAATCGGGGATGAAAGGGCAAAATGGCGAACGAAAAACACCCTGCCGCAGGGGACCGCTGAAAGCGCCCATGACGAGGGGTTGTTGAAAAGTCCTCTTTGTCAGGGGATAAAGGCAACCCCCCCTACCC